>NZ_JAUDRY010000042.1:184123-441951 GCF_030382195.1 Rhizobium sp. S96 | reverse complement strand
CAAACCCTTAAGCCCGGGAACCAATCAGCGTCTCAGCCAATCTTAAAAGAAATCTTAGAGCGAAGGTCTTCGTCGCCAGCAGCGCCGCCGCCCTCGTTCTGTGAAGCGGCTTATAGGACACCACACCTTTTTAAGTCAACAGCACTTTGCGAAAAAAACAAGCTTTCTTCCATGCCATTGAATTATAACAGAGATTTCCAGACAGCCAACCAAACCACCCAAAAACGCCACCGCACAGGACACCAACTCACCAAATAGAGTGCCAAATGTGCGCACGGCGAGGCACGCCTCCTCGCCGGCACTAGCAGCTTTCCTGGTATCCGGAGCGCTGAAAATGGGCGCTCGACGTCAATTGAACCTGTGTTCCTTGTCGACAAGCGGTGATGCGAACAGTGTTTGCCCGGGAGACAGCTCCCGGTCGCCATCGGTGCGTGCGACCAGCGAGGGAAGGTTCGGGACATCGAGATGGACCACCGTATCTGCGCCGAGCCTTTCGATGTGCCTGACCTCCCCTCGCCACTTTCCTTCAACGGATGACAACGAAATGTGCTCGGGCCGCACGCCGTAAACCTTGCAGCCTTCGCGCGCGGCGATCTCTCCTTCGAAGAGGTTCATCTTGGGGGACCCGATGAAGCCCGCGACAAATGGCGTCGCGGGATGGTTATAAAGGGTCATCGGCGAGCCGACCTGCTCTATCTTCCCACCGTTCAGGACGACAATCTTGTCGGCCATGGTCATCGCCTCGACCTGATCATGGGTCACGTAGATCATCGTTGCTCCAAGCTTGGCGTGGAGATCCGTAAGCTCCATACGCATCTGAGAGCGCAGGGAGGCATCAAGGTTGGAAAGCGGTTCGTCGAACAGGAAAACCTTCGGGTTGCGGATGATGGCACGGCCGATCGCCACGCGCTGCCTCTGCCCACCCGAAAGAGCCTTGGGCTTGCGATCGAGCAGGTGCGAGAGCTGCAAGACCTCTGCCGTTTTCTCGACCTTCTCCTTGATCTCCGCCTTCGGACGCTTGGCGAGCGAAAGACCGAACCCGATATTCTCGGCTACCGTGAGATGGGGATAGAGCGCGTAGGACTGGAAGACCATGGCAATGCCGCGCTGGGACGGTTCGGCTTCGGTTACGTCCTTTCCATCGATCAGAACCTTGCCCGACGTCGAGGTCTCGAGGCCCGAGATGATCCTCAGCAGCGTGGACTTCCCACAGCCGGACGGGCCGACGAAGACGCAGAATTCCCCTGCCTCGACACTAAGGTCGACACCCTTCATCACTTCCAGACCGCCAAAACTCTTGCGAATGCTATCAAGAACGACGCTTGTCATCCGATTATCCTTTCACGGCGCCGGCGGTCATGCCCGCAACAATCTGCCGGTTGAAGAAGACGAACACGATGAGGGGAGGAATAGTCACCAGCAAGATGTTCATGAACAGGAGGTTGAACTGTGTCTGGAACTGTCCCTGGAAGTTATAGAGCGTGAGCTGGACGGTCACATTCTCGCGGCCAGGGAGATAGTAGAGCGGGTTCGTGAAGTCGTTGAAGATCGCAATGGACTGCACGACGATGACCGTGACGGTCACCGGCTTCAACAACGGCAGGACAACCCGGAAAAAGATCTGCAGCGGTTTTGCTCCGTCGATGATCGCCGCCTCATCCAGATCGCGCGGGATCGTCGCAATGAAGCTCTTGAACAACAGGACGGTGAACGCCAGGCCATAGGCAACCTGGATCAGGATCATGCCGGAGATCGTCTTGAACAGACCGAGCGACTGGAGCACCCAGATGGTCGGCACGACCGCCGGCGGGATGATCAGGCCGGCGAAGACACAGGCGTAGATAACCGTATTCCAGCGCGACGGGCGGCGCTGCAGAATGTAACCCACCATCGCGCCGAACAGCACCAGCAGCGCCACCGCCACCACCGTGATCACGGTCGAATTGAAGTAGGCCAGCAGCAGCATGTAGTTGCGGGCTTGAATGACCTCGAGGAAATTCTCCCAGAGACGCCATTCGACGGGCAGGCCGAATGTAAGAGAGGCCGCAGCCTGCTTTGTCTTTGCCGCCGTCAGCAGGATGAACAGGAACGGCAGCACGAATATGATGCCGGAGGCGACGAGCGCTATTACGCCCGAGTAGCGTTGGCGGCGCGTCACAGGTCCACCTCCTTGCGGTTGAACCATGCGGTCAAGGGCAGAACGATGACGCCGATCAGGATGAACAGAATGACGTTTCCTGCCGTCGACAGGCCATAGAAGCCCGCCTGATACTGCTTGTAGATGACGCTGGCGAGGACGTCCGACGAAAAGCCGGGACCGCCGCGCGTCATCGCCCAGATGAGATCGAAACTTCTCATGCCGCCGATCAGGGACAGAGTAACAACCGTGACCGTGGCCGGCTTCACGAGCGGAACCGTCACACGGAAGAACATCTGCACCCGTGTCGCCCCATCGATCCTGGCGGCTTCGTAATAGTCGGCGCCGATCGATGCCAGACCGGCGATGTAGATCACAGTCGCAAGCCCGATGCCCTTCCAGAGGTCGACGAAGACGATGGAATAAAGCGCGAGGCTCGGATCGGTGAGCCAGCCGGGACCGTGGATGCCGATCGCGGCAAGCGCGACGTTGATGAGCCCGCGCGTCGGGTGCATGAGCACCGAGAAGGTGATGCCGACGCCGATGGTCGAAACCAGGACGGGAAAGAAGATGACAGTGCGCAGCAGACCCTGTGCCCAAATGCCCGATGTCAGAAGTACGGCCAGCAGCAGACCGAGCACCGTCTTCGTGCCGGAGGTCAGGACCGCGTAGATAATGGTGTTGATGAGGCCCTGGATCAGGAATGGTTCACGAAAGAACTGCCGATAGTTTTCCAGACCAATGAATTGAGCACTGAAAAGATCCCACCTTGTAAGGCTGAACCAGAAGGAGGCGGCGGTCGGAACCAGAAACAGCACGGTGAAGATCACTGCCGCGGGCAGGACGAACCAGTATGGATACGGAGATTTGCGCGTCACTAAGGGGCTCCTTGAACACCCCCAGCCCGGACGAGCACCGGGCTGGGGAAGGGCTGGGAGGTTACCAGTTTGGCAGGCCGAGCTGCTTGGCCTGCTTTTCGACGTCCTGGTCGTAGAGAGCGGCGGCATCCTTGGCGGAGCGGATGCCGGTTCCGACTTCGACAGTGATCTGCTCAAGCGCCGGGCCCTTCACAGGGGACACGAATTCCAATGCCGGCGCTGTATGGCCTTCGGTTTCGAAATAAGGCAGCATGTCGGCGACCACGGCCGGGATATCCTTCGGAAGTTCGCAGCCCTTCACCAGATAGGGGCCGGACGGAACCGCCTTGGCCATGAGGTCGCATGCCTCCTTGCTGCCAACGAAGTCGAGGAATTTCTTGGCTTCGGCAACATTCTCGGACTTGGCCGATGCGTAGAGTGCGGATGGCATCCACACCGTGAGGCCGTTCTTGGCCGCGTCCGCGCCCGGCTGAGCAAAGAAGCCCAGGTCTTTCAAGCTGTCGGGAGCATTCTGCTGAACGTTTCCGATGCCGAACGTCAGGTTCGGATAGTGTGCAGCCTCGCCGGTGGCCACCATCCGCATGCCGTCATCGAACTTGGCAGCCCCGAAGTCAGCGTTGAAGTAGCCGGCTTTCGCGACCTCTTCGAGGTGCTCGAAGCCGCGCATCGCGGCTGGCGTATTGGCGTACTTCACCTTGTTGGCGGTATAGTCGTCGGCAAAGTTTGGAACCTCGGCCTGGACATTGTAGTAATCGGCGAGAACGAAGAGCTGCGAAGTCCAGGTGTCACCGTAGGTCTGCGCCACTGCGACCTTCCCGGCCGCCTTCACCTTCTCGTTGTTGGCCATGAATTCCGCCCATGTCTTAGGCGGGGTAAGGCCGAGATCCGCATAGATCTTGCGGTTGTAGAAGATACCGCCACCCATCGCAGGACCAAACGGCATTCCGCGCACGTGTCCATCCGGACTGGTGACAACCTTCTTGAAGCTCTCCATAACTCCCGCTTCGGAGGCAAGGTCGGAAAGGTCAGCGATCGTTTCCTGCGGCTTCAGTGCCTGGAACAGCGAGCCCGCGTTGTAAAGGAAGATATCGGCCATCTCACCGGTGGCGAGGCGCGTCTTGATGATGTTGTCGCCTTCCGATCCCCCTGCGCGTTGCTCAACGTCGAAGGAGACATCGGGATGCTTTTCCATATAGGCCTTGGAAACAGCATCGAACGAGGCGATCGTCTCCGGGTTCGTGTCGATCAATACGCTGAGCGTTACGTCAGCATGGGCGACGCCGGCTGCCAGCGACATAAAGGCTGCGGCAAGAATGCTGCACTTCGTCATTCTCATAGTCATTTCCTCCTCTTGAAGACCAGAATGATTGGGCTGCGCGCTTTCGGGCAACGCCCGAAAGCAGTTGTTCTAGATTGAGAACGTGATCGTATGTTCTCCCGCGCCGATCCTGACCTCCTCGCCAGGCGCGACAAGTTTGCCGTCCGCTGTCAGCGACTTCCTTTCCACCTTGCCCTGCAGGCGTGCGGTTACGCCCTCCGGCAATACAAGACGGCAGGTCACCGCCCCGCCTTCCAGTCTCCATCCGGCCTCGATGCGGCCAAAGCGGGTGTCATGCCAAGCCGCGACCGGAGACAGGGCCGGAAGAATGGCCGGGTCGAAAGCAACCTCCTCGAAACCCGGCTTGTCTTCCAGCGGCCTGATGCCAGCGACATCTTCAAACAGCCATTGGCACACCGCGCCATAAGCGTAGTGATTGTAGCTGTTCATGTCAGGATCGTAGATCGTCCCATCCTCTGCGAGCGCATCCCACCGCTCCCAGATCGAGGTCGCACCGCGCTCGACCTGATAGAGCCAACCGGGGACTTTCCTGTTGAGGAACATCTTCTCCGCCAGGTCGAGCATGCCGAGGCGCGTCAGTGCTGGAAGCAATGCCGGCGTACCGATGAACCCTGTGCCGATGACGCCGTCTGTCTCTTCGGAAACCCGACGGAAATACGCACGGCCGGCTTCTTCATACTCCGGCGGGACAAGACCATAGAGGAACGCAAGCGCCCAGGATGTCTGGTCGTTATGCGCAATGCGGCCCGATGGCGAAAAGAACTCATGCTTGAAGGCTGCCCGTATTTCCTCGGCCTTCGCATCCAGCCGCGTAGCTTCAGACGTCTTCCCGAGCACGCGGGCGATCTTTGCTGTCAATTGCGTAGAGATGAAATGATAGAGCGTAGCTGCACAATCATCTGCCACCGTCGGGCGGGGCTTTCTGTTGTCGCCGACGGGCTGAAGCCAATCCCCGAAGGTGAAGCCGTGAGCGCCCCAAACGGCCGGCGGCCGGATGATTGGACCGTCGGAAATGCCCCAGAGATAGTCGAGCCACCGCGTCACCGCGGGGAAACACTCCTCGAGAACGGAAACGTCACCGTAGTGAAGGTAAAGCTGCCAGGGAATGATGACAATTGCATCGCCCCAGCCCGTAGAGCCCGCCCAATCACCGCGCCCACCGATCGGAAAAAGCCGCGTGGGGTCTGGAGAAAAGTGCGGGACCGCACCGTCGGCCCTCTGATCATGCATCACGTCGCGGAGGTATTTCATCAGGAACGATTGGCTGTCGGCCAGCCAGCATGCCGTCCCTGCAAAGACTTGAGCATCGCCGGTCCAGCCAAGTCGTTCATCGCGCTGCGGGCAATCCGTCGGCACCTCGATAAAATTGGAGCGCTGTGACCAGATCGTGTTTTCCACCAGCCGATTGACCGCTGCTTCGCCAGAACTGAAGCCACCTGCCCTTACCGGGACCGACGTGATGGGAACCATCGTGATGGCAAGGAGCTCAGCCTTGCCTGTCAACGTCACCCTGGCATAGCGAAAGCCCATGAAGGTGAAGAGCGGCGCGTAGGTCTCTTCGCCGCCTCCGCTCAGCGTGTAAACAAGTTCAGCGCGGGCGCTGCGGTAGTTGCGATTGTCGAAGAAGCGTTCCGGACCCAGTACTTCGGAGTGCTCGACATGAACCTGCGCTCCCGCCTCTCCCTTTACGCGAAGCAGAATGTACGCGCCGGCATTCTGGCCGAAATCATAAACCGTGCGACCGTCGGGCTCGATCCAGCTCTCGATCGGCGCAAAGCCATCGAGCTCTTTGACGGCGCCCGTCTCATGCGGCACGAGCAAGGCCTTGTCGAAGGCCAAGACTTCGACGCCTGCAGTATCCGCAGGCACGATGCGCGCGTCGTAGTCCTCACCGAAATAGATGCCGTTGCGCGTTACCGGCGTGTAGCCACTCTTCCAGGTACCGTCGGTTTTGAGGAGTGGGGTTCCAGCTGCGCTGATTTCGGCAATGGCGCCGGTTCTGTCGCCCCAGCAATTGAAGACAGGATTGGACGCCCACAGGAGTTGGCTCCGGTACCAGCCGTCGCCAAGCCAGATCTCGATGCGATTGTTCCCGGAATGCAGCAGATCCGTCACGTCGTATGTCTGGTAGGCGATCCGATCGTCGTAGCAGGTCCAGCCGGGCGTCAGCAGGTCGTCGCCGACACGGCGCCCGTTGATGAAGGCCCTGTAGAGACCCAGCGCCGAGATGCGCAGCGTCGTCCCCGGCGTTACGGTCCCGATCGCAAACTCACGGGATACAAACGTTCCTGCCGTTCCCTGCCCTGCGTCGCAGGTTGGCGCGATCATCGAAGCGCCGAACTTGAAGGTTGAACCGTCAATGCTGCCAACCACGGCGGTGCCGCGGTCCAATACAATCGTCATTCCTCAACTCCCTTGGCTGCCCCGTCCTCTGGCGGCCGAAACAACACGTTTGTGTGTATCGTTCTATGTAGATCATTCTACAACATCGATTGCCGCGCAAGAGTTTTTTGTCTATAATTTTCGCGTGTTGTGGAGATAGACGTATTATAATGAAAAAACAGATGGTTAGCGCGACGGCAGGACGGGCGACGATCCGCCATGTCGCAGCGGATGCGGGAGTCTCGGTTGCAGCCGTCTCGAAAGTTCTTCGCAACGCTTACGGCGTCAGCGACATTCTCCGGCAGAAGGTGGAGACGTCGATCGAGAAGCTGAAGTACCGTCCATCGGTCGCCGCGCGGGGGATGCGAGGCCGTACCTACACGATCGGTGTTCTGATCATCGAGTTGACCAACCCCTTCCTTGCGGGGGTTATCGAGGGCGCAAACGACACCTTCTCCGACAACAATTACAAGGCTCTTGTCGGCATAGGTCGCGCGGCAAGCGCTATAGAAGCATCCTTGATCGAGTCCATGATCGACAACCATATGGATGGGCTGCTGATCATTGCTCCACGAATTTCAGGCAAACTGATAGAGCGATACTCTCGTCAGATCCCGATCGTCGTGATCGCGCATCATGAGCCGCAGGCCCTGAGCTACGACACGGTCAACTCCGATGACCGCAAGGGCGCATACCTGGCTGCCGAAGCCCTGCTGCAGCAAGGCTACGAGGACATTGCCATGCTGAGCTACGATCTTTCCGAATCTCCGTCTTCAGTTGTCGTTCTCCAGCGCGAGATCGGCTATACCGAATTCATGAAGCAGGCGGGCCTTGAAGCACGCAGCCGCATCATTCGATTGCCGTTGGTCGCTACAGATCGGAGCGCCGAGATCCAGACGTTCCTGAACTCGCCGGACCGACCACGCGCCGTGTTCGTCTGGTCGGATCTTGATGCGGTGCCACTGCTGAACGCTGCAAGAACCAGCGGTATCCGGGTTCCTGAAGATCTCGCCATCATCGGCTATGACAATTCTCCGCACGCCGCCATCCCGCTCGTTGCGCTCTCGAGTATCGACCAGAACCCGGCCGAACTCGGAAAGACGGCGGCAGAGATGCTTCTCAGCCGGATCGACGGCCGCGAAGAGGCCCAACACGTTTTGATCGAGCCCCACGTCGAAAAGCGCTCCAGCGTCTGATGTGAAGTCCGGCGGCTGCGCAACGGCCACATCACTCCAAGGTGGACGGGCTCACGTCCAGGCCGTACAATGACAACTTGTCGCAGGCCGAGACTTTTCGGCGGGAGCGCGCCAATGGCTATCTTCATGGATCGGCATGAACTTGCGGGAACGTCGGCCGCCGATATCGCCGAAGCGCATCGCAGGGATCTCGACATTCAGGACAGGTACGGGGTCAAGTTCCTCACCTACTGGTACGATCCGCGCCGGGGAAACGCGTTCTGCCTCGTGGACGCCCCTGATATGGAAACTGCCCAATGCGTTCATCGCGAGGCTCACGGCTTCATCGCCGGCGAGGTTATCGAGGTCGCCTTGTCCGCCGTCGAGGCCTTCCTGGGTCGGATCAACGACCCCGAACCGGGGTCCGGGCAGATCCTGGGAGAGGTGGATGGCGGTCACCGGGCGATCCTCTTCACTGACATCGTTGGCTCGACCGCAATGACGTCGCGTCTCGGCGACCGCATGGCGACCGAACTGGTCAGGGCGCACGATTCCGTCGTGCGTCGATGTCTCGGACAATCCGATGGCCGCGAAGTCAAGCATACCGGCGACGGCATCATGGCGACGTTCGCTTCCACGGCGCGGGCCGTCAATTGCGCGATGCTGATTCAGAAGGAGTTTCAGCGGTTCAACGACGGGAACCCAGAGCCAATCCATGTCCGCATCGGACTGGATTGCGGGGAACCAATCGAGGATAGCAATGATCTGTTCGGATCGACGGTGCAACTCGCGGCGCGCTTATGCGCCGCAGCGTCCAAGGATCAGATCGTTGTCTCCGAGAACATCTTTCGCGAGTTCGGCGCATCCGACATCTTCGTTCACGCGACACAGCGAAAACTGAAGGGATTTTCGAAGCCCGTGCTGGTCTTCCAATGCGACTGGACCAATGCCGGTGTCGACTAGAATATCGTCAGGGTGTATGAGGCTTGGGCACAACCAATGCCCTGCCTCGGCTATAACCCCTGTGCCGCCCGCTTAGCCATTTGCGTGCCGCCGCCGGGCTGGCCCAGCCAGATCAAGGCAATCCGATCGCCCGTCTGTTTTGCGAGATACATGTAGCTATCCGCTCGCTTCATTAGGGACATGGCGTCGTCGTCCTGCTGCAGCAACGTTACGCCCACGGCAGCGCCGACCTCGGTTACGATGCCATCGACCGCAACCGGTTTGAAGATCCGGTCTATCGCTTCGTTGAGCGTCAACTCCACATCATTCAAATACGCTTCATCGATTTCGAGGATGACCGCAAACTCATCGCCACCGATGCGCGCGATGAAATCATTGGCGCGGAAGCTGTCGCGGAAACGACTGGCGATCGTTCTCAAGACCTCGTCACCCGCCACATGCCCCATCGTGTCGTTCACGGCCTTGAAGCCGTTAAAGTCGATAAACGCGAGCGCGACGAGCTTCTCCGACTGATCCATACGCGCGATGTACTCGGCGATGACCTCATCGAAACAGGCACGATTTGGCAGTCCCGAAAGTGCATCGGTTCGCGCCGATGCCCGCAAGGCAAGCTCGATCTCGTTCTGGTGGCGAACGCGGGCTGAAACATCGACAATGACCTCGACGTCAAACGAAACACCATCGATGACGGTACGCTGGGCCGAAATCAACGTCGGCAGGATCGTGCCGTCCGCATGCCGGAGATCGACCTCTTCCAGGACATAGCCACCGTCTTCAGCGAGCAGGCGATGCCGACGGTCCCGAGCGGGGCTGCTGATCGCAGACCCTTCCGAGGTAAGCGTCTTGCCTCGAATATCATCCCACTTGAGGCCGGTCAGCCGCAGGTAGGCATCATTGACCTTGAGGTAGCTGGAAGTTTCCGTATCGCTTGTCGAAATCGCCATGGCGATCGGCGCGAACTCGAACATTCGCATCAATATCGAAGTCAGAACGTCTGGCGGGAGTATCTCGGCGTCGGCCATACACTTGATCACAAGAACACAAGCTCACAATGTAACGCCCAAAAGTAAACGCTTGCTGACATTGCCGGCGGGTTGGCCGAGCCAAGCAAACCTGAGTCAGCGGACGAACTTGCGGAAGTTTGGCTTGCGTTTCTCCTTGAAAGCCTTGCTGCCTTCCTTGGCTTCGTCGGTGTCGTAATAGAGGCTGAGCGCATACATGCCCATGCCGGCAATCCCCCGGATGTTCTCGCTATCCATGTTGAACGAGCGCTTGGCGATGGCGATGGCCGTCGGGCTCTTTTCCAAGATCTCGGCGCACCACTTGTCGACCTCGGCGTCCAGCTGATCGTCAGCGACCACGGTGTTGACGAGGCCCATGTCCAGCGCCTCCTTCGCGCTGTAACGACGGCAGAGGTACCAGATCTCGCGGGCCTTCTTTTCCCCGACGATGCGCGCGAGGAAGGCGGTGCCGAAGCCGGGATCAACCGAGCCGACCTTGGGACCGACCTGCCCGAAGACAGCACTCTCTCCCGCAATGGTGAAATCACAGATCGTGCAGAGAACGTTACCGCCGCCGATAGCATATCCCTGCACTTTCGCGATGACCGGCTTGGGAACATCACGGATGATGGAATGCAGGTCCTCCAGTGGCAGCCCGATCGTTCCACGGCCGTCGTACTGACCTTCGTGAGCGGTCTGGTCGCCGCCGGTGCAGAAGGCCTTCTCACCCGCACCGGCGAGCACGATCACGCCGACCGACTTGTCCCATCCCGCAGCATTGAAGGCATGGATCAGCTCCTCGCAGGTCTTTCCCCGAAACGCATTGTACTTTTCCGGCCGGTTGATCGTGATCCGCGCGACGCCGTCGACTGCTTCGTAGAGGATGTCTTCGTACTGCATGGTCTCGCTCCCTGATGATGGTCTCCCCCCTGCGTATCGTGTCCCTCGCGTCTGCAGTTCGGTAATGTGTGGGCGCCGCTCATCTCGCCCACCGGCACCTCTCAGAAATCCCAGTCGTCGTCTTCGGTGGCCACCGCCTTGCCGATGACATAGGACGAACCCGAGCCAGAGAAGAAGTCATGGTTCTCGTCCGCGTTGGGTGACAGCGCCGACAGGATCGCGGGATTCACCTTGCAGGCCTCGGTTGGGAACAATGCTTCATATCCCAGGTTCATCAACGCCTTGTTCGCATTGTAATGTAAGAACTTCTTGACGTCCTCGGTCAGTCCCACGCCGTCATAGAGCGCCTCTGAATATCTCGCTTCATTGTCATAAAGCTCGAGCAGAAGATCGAACGAGAAGTCCTTGATTTCCTGTTTCTTTGCCTCGCTCATGCGCTCGGTTGCGCGTTGAAACTTGTATCCGATGTAATAGCCATGCACCGCCTCGTCGCGAATGATAAGCCGGATCATATCAGCCGTGTTGGTGAGCTTCGCGCGGCTTGACCAATACATTGGAAGATAGAAGCCGGAATAAAAGAGAAAACTCTCCAGGAAGACACTCGCAACCTTTTTTCGCAACGGATCGCCCGAGCCATACTGCTCCATGATCAGGGACGACTTGCGCTGAAGGAACTCGTTCTCCTCCGACCAGCGGTATGCATCATCGACATCGGCTGTCGAGCAGAGCGTCGAGAAGATCGAGGAGTAGGAGCGCGCATGCACCGCCTCCATGAACGAAATGTTCGAGAGCACCGCCTCCTCGTGCTGTGTCATGGCGTCGTCCATCAGGCGGATCGAGCCGACACCGTTCTGGATGGTGTCGAGCAGCGTGAGGCCGGTGAAGACACGAATCGTCAGCTGCTGCTCCTCCGGCTTCAACGTCGCCCACGACGGGATGTCGTTGGACAACGGTACCTTTTCGGGAAGCCAGAAATTTCCCGTCAGGCGGTTCCAGACCTCCAGATCCTTGTCGTCCTCGATACGGTTCCAGTTGACGGCGCGGATGCGGCTTGCCGGCTTCAATTGCATGTTCATTGGGATTTTCCTTTGGGAGCCGAAGATCAGAGCGCGCAGGATACGCAGCCCTGCACCTCGGTGCCGGTCAGCGCCATCTGGCGAAGGCGGATGTAGTAGATAGTCTTGATGCCCTTCTTCCAGGCGTAGATCTGAGCCCGGTTGATATCGCGGGTGGTGGCGGTGTCGCGGAAGAACAGCGTCAGCGACAATCCCTGGTCAACGTGCTGCGTGGCAGCCGCATAGGTGTCGATGATCTTCTCCGGCCCGATCTCATAGGCGTCCTGATAGTAGTCGAGATTGTCGTTGGTCATGAAGGCGGCGGGGTAATAGACCCGGCCGATCTTGCCTTCCTTGCGGATCTCGATCTTCGAGACGATCGGGTGGATCGACGAAGTCGAGTGGTTGATGTAGGAGATCGAGCCCGTCGGCGGCACGGCCTGCAGGTTCTGGTTATAAAGACCGGACGCCATTACCGCCTCCTTCAGGGCCAGCCAGTCCTCCTGCGTGGGAATTGCGATCCCCGCCTGATCGAAGAGAGCCCTCACCCGTTCGGTTGCCGGCACCCATGCGCGCTCGGTGTATTTGTCGAAATACTCCCCCGATGCGTATGCGGACTTCTCGAAGCCCTTGAAGCTTCGCCCGCGCTCGACTGCCAAGCGGTTCGAGGCGCGCACGGCATGATAGGTCACGGTGTAGAAGTAGATGTTGGTGAAATCCACGCCCTCCTCCGAGCCATAGAAAATGCGCTCGTGAGCGAGATAGCCGTGCAGGTTCATTTGCCCGAGACCGATCGCGTGGCTCTCGTCATTGCCCTTTTCGATCGAAGGGACGGATGAGATATGGCTCATGTCCGACACTGCGGTCAGCGCCCGGATCGACGTTTCGATCGTCTTCCCGAAATCGGCGGAGTCCATGGCGGCTGCGATATTCAGCGAGCCGAGATTGCAGGAAATATCCTTGCCGGTGCGTTTGTAGGAGAGATCGTCATTGTATTCGCTGGCCTCGCTCACCTGCAGGATTTCCGAGCACAGGTTGCTCATGGTGATGCGCCCGGCGATCGGATTTGCCCGGTTCACCGTATCTTCGAACATGAGGTAGGGATAACCGCTCTCGAACTGGATCTCCGCGATGACCTGGAAGAAATCGCGCGCCTTGATCTTTCTTTTCCGGATGCGGCTGTCGGCGACCATCTCGCGGTATTTTTCCGTCACCGAAATCTCCGTGAACGGTACGCCGTAGACGCGTTCGACGTCGTATGGTGAGAAGAGGTACATATCCTCGTTGTTCTTGGCGAGTTCGAAGGTGATGTCAGGCACGACGACGCCGAGGGACAGCGTCTTGATGCGGATCTTCTCGTCGGCATTTTCCCGCTTGGTGTCGAGAAAGCGCATGATGTCCGGGTGATGGGCGTTGAGATAGACGGCACCCGCGCCCTGGCGAGCACCCAGCTGGTTGGCGTAGGAGAAGGCATCCTCGAGCAGCTTCATCACAGGGATGATGCCGGAGGACTGGTTCTCGATATGCTTGATCGGGGCGCCAGCCTCGCGGATGTTGGTGAGCGACAATGCAACGCCACCGCCACGCTTGGACAGCTGCAGCGCCGAGTTGACGGAGCGACCGATGCTCTCCATGTTGTCTTCGACCCGCAGAAGGAAGCAGGAAACAAGCTCGCCGCGCTGCTGCTTGCCGGCATTCAGGAAGGTCGGCGTCGCAGGCTGGAAGCGACCGGAAATGATCTCGTCGACCATGTCGGTCGCCAGCGCCTCGTTGCCTTGCGCCAGCGTCAGCGCCACCATGCATATGCGATCTTCGTAGCGCTCGAGATATCGCTTTCCGTCAAAGGTCTTCAGCGTATAGCTCGTGTAGTACTTGAACGCCCCCAGGAACGTGGGGAACCGGAATTTTTTCGCGTAGGCGCGGTCGAAGAGATCGCGCACGAAATTGAATGAGTACTGATCCAGGACAGCCTGCTCGTAGTAGCCCTCGGCCACGAGGTAATCGAGCTTCTCCCTGAGATTGTGGAAGAAGACGGTGTTCTGGTTCACGTGCTGCAGGAAATACTGCCGCGCCGCGGCCCGGTCCTTGTCGAGTTGGATCTTCCCCTCCTCGTCATAGAGATTCAGCATCGCGTTCAGCGCGTGATAATCGAGGGTCGTTTCGGGTGGCTTTGCGGAGCGGTCGGTCGTATCCCGCGGTGAAGAAGAACCTAGCGTGTCCAAAATCGTTCCAATCCATGTTTGACGTTGGCGACGTCCTCGTCGGTGCCCAGGAGCTCGAACCTGTAGAGGTAGGGCACCCGGCATTTTGCCGCGATGATGTCGCCGGCGAGCCCGTAGGTCTCGCCGAAGTTGCTGTTGCCGGCGGCAATCACACCGCGGATGTTCGAGCGATTTTCCGCGTCGTTGAGAAAGCGGATCACCTGTTTCGGGACAGCGCCCTTGCCGCCCTCGCCGGCGTAGGTCGGAACGACGAGAACGAAGGGCTCATTGACAGCCAAACGCTCCGTGACGTCCCGGGAAATGCGCAACGCCGGCAGCGCGAGTTTCAGCACGAAACGATGGGTGTTTTCCGATCGGCTGGAAAAATAGACGACCCGCGCCATCGCCGACCGTCCCTATGCCAAAGCGCTGATCATATCCGGGCGGAAACCGGCCCAATGCTTGTCGCCGGCGATCACAACGGGCACCTGGCGGTAGCCGAGGCCCTGAACCAGTTCGTATGCAGTGGCGTCGGTGGAAACATCGACGATCTCATAGGGAATTCCCTGACGCTCGAGAGCGCGGGTGGTGGCTGTGCATTGAACGCAGGCAGGCTTGCTATAGACGGTGATCGTCATGACTTCCTCGTAGGTTTCAAAAAGGAATAGGGTATCGATTGGACATCCGCCGATCTCCGTGCGAGAAATCTGAAAATGGGACGGCACGCCTTTACACCGGGCGCTGAGGCTCGGTTACTCGCGCTTGCGCGGACTTGCTGAACTGGACATGGACTTCACCCCGAAGTTGGCAACACGAAGGTTCGGGGCAGCGACACGCGTGGACATCATTCCACACCTATGCGCGACCTTCCGGACACCCCGCCCGTGGACGTTTTCGTTTGAGGCAGGTCTCCTGGCTCGCGGGTCACGACATCCATTCTCGCCTTCCCGAAACTCGCGCTTCAGTGACTTTCTCGAACAGATGCTCGCCGCTTACAGTTGCGGGGGCAGCTCCGGCATTGCAGCGCCCATCATGAACAGCCGCTCACCGTATTCCCGTCTTAGCTTCCAATCCGTGAGAATCAGAAGAACCTCGAACACTAGATATAGTAGTAACGTCGATATTTTCGTCAATAACTATGTTTCGGGGCCAACAGATTCGTGGACTGACGGGTAGACGGCCGTGTCGCCAAAGCCATCATACGGATTCCGGATCGCCCATCCACTGAGGGATATCGCGCAGCACACGCCACACGTCGATGTGGTCTGCATGATCCCGATAGAACACATAATAGGGATAGCGCTTGAGCGCGATGCTGCGCAGGTCGGGCAGTTCCAGTTCGTATGCATAACGCAACGAACCCGACTGCGGGTGTCTTGCAAGCAGATCGAACGCTGCCTGCAGCGCATCGACGAAGCCGATTGCCGTATCGACGCCGGCTTCTCGCGCATAATAATCCACCGCCGCATCCACATCGGTGCGCGCGAGTTGGCGGAGATGGATTGCCTTGGGTGTCACTCGCCCTGTTGACCGCGGGCCCGCTCACGAAGGCTGGCGAAATAATCGCCGTCGGCAGTGCCGGTCGCAGCCGATGCGGCTCCGTCGAGAAGCAACCTTCGAAGATTGAGCCGGTCCTGATCACGACGTATCAGTTCCCGGACATACTCGCTGCTCGTGCCATAACCACGGCCCGTGACTTGCTCGTCAACGAAGCTCTTGAGGTTTTGCGGAAGAGAGATGTTCATCGTGCTCATGTTGGCAGCCTAGCGGTCTTGGCAAAATTTGGCAAGGACTCCGCATTGCCGGCCTCTGACCTGCCAAGCGGTCATTCGACGGTGCCCATCCCCCCCCCGCAACAACCCTCTTGATTACCGCAACAAAATATAAGAACATAAAGTGAACAAATGAGAGGTCTGCAGATGAACAAGACAGAGCAAGTCATCGCAAACGCTTTGGCCGTTGTTGCAAACTGCCGCGCCGAGCGCGAGCGTGACGCTGAACGACGCAAGCGCGTATTCGGCAGGATCGACATTGGCCTCCCCCTGCCCGCCCTGAAGGGAACGCAATTGACTCTGGACCTCCATTGACGCGGAGCACGGCGCAGCCAGACTCTCGCGCGATCGACAGTCCAAACGTGGCAGATTTGCAACCTACGTTCAGGCAGTGCCATTTTAGCATGGGTAAATGGACGTCATTTGCAGTTACGCTCTTCCAAATATGCTCCGGTTGGCTATCGTCCGCTGGACTAACCGGTGGAGCATTCATGTTGCGTAGATTGCTGATTGCGAGCCTCGTTGTTCTATCTGGTTGTGGACATCCTACTGGTGTGATGACCCCCGTGGCGCTGACGGCAGCCACTCCGAAGACGACCCAAATCAACATGCTGGTTGCAACGACGCGAGAGCCATCCGGCGATCCCGCAACGCTCTTCAACGGCGAGCGCAGCCCGAAACCTTACCTCACCGAGGTGTCAGTCTCGATCCCCCCGAAGCGGGAGCCGGGGACGGTACAATGGCCGAAGCGGCTTCCTCCGAACCCGGCAACGGACTTCGCCGTCACACAAGTGACACCGGTCGCGACCCTTGCCGAAGGCCGTCTCTGGCTTCGTCAGCATATTCAGGACGGGCATGCGCTCGTGTTCGTCCATGGCTTCAACAACAAGTACGAGGACTCGGTCTTCCGTCTGGCGCAGATCGCCAACGACAGCGGCATGAAGGCAACGCCGGTGCTGTTCACCTGGCCGTCGCGCGCGCAACTGACCGCCTATGAGTACGACAAGGAAAGCACGAACTACTCGCGAACTGCCCTCGAACAGGCGCTCCGCACGCTGGCTGAGGATCCTGCTGTCAAGGACATCACGGTGCTTGCCCACTCGATGGGGACATGGCTTGCGATGGAATCACTCCGGCAGATGGGCATCCGCGACGGTCACGTGAACAGCAAGATCCGCGACGTCATCCTCGCCTCGCCCGACATCGACATTCAGGTCTTTGCCAAGCAGTATGCCGAAATGGGAACGCCGAGACCGAAGTTCACGATCTTTGTCTCGCAGGACGACAAGGCGCTGGCTGTGTCTAGCTTCATCACGGGTAAAGTCTCGCGACTGGGCGCGATCGACCCGACTGTGGAGCCCTATCGCACCAAACTCGAGGAAGCCGGCATCACGGCGATTGACCTGACGAAGGTCAAAAGCGGCGACAGGCTGAACCACGGCAAGTTCGCCGAAAGCCCTGAGATCGTACAGTTGATCGGGCAGCGGTTGATGACCGGCCAGACCTTGACCGATTCCAATGTTTCGCTCGGCCAGGGCATTACTGCCGTCGTCGGCGGAACAGTCACGACCATCGGCAACGTCGCGGCGACCGCGGTGGCTGCGCCGGCAACCATCATCGAACATCCGGTGGTGCTGAAAAAGAAGCCAGAGAATGCCAGCGACACCTTGCAGGGTGATCTGAAACAGCAGCCGCTGACGCAGTAGACCGGTCCGATCCAGTTCTGCTGGTGCAGTATTGCTCGGCGTGACCTCGCTGACGGCGAAGATTTACGCGCACGTGTTCGCGCATTTACCGTAACGTACTGTCGGTTTGCCCCGATTGGAGCGAAACTGGCGTCCGAACAATGGAGGCGCCAATGACCGCAATAGCTCAATGGTTAGCATTCGCCGGACACCGGAGCATGGCCGGATTTTCGAACCGCCGCCTAACCAGAACAATCGAAGTCGCTCTGACCTCTCTGCTCGTTGCCGTCCTGCTGTTGCTGGCAGGTGCGGCCCAATCGGCCTTTGCACAAGACGTTCTGCCGTCCTGGAACGACACGTCCGCGAAGGCACGCATCGTGGACTTCGTCACGAAGACGGTGACGGAGGGCGGCGAAGGCTATGTTGCCCCTGAAGCGCGTATTGCCGTCTTCGACAATGACGGCACGCTCTGGTCGGAGCAGCCTTACTACTTCCAGCTCGGCTTCATGCTTGATCGCGTCAAGGCATTGGCACCGTTGCATCCCGAGTGGAGCGAAAAAGAGCCGTTCAAAAGCATACTGTCGGGCAATCTGAAGGGAATCGCCAAGGGCGGTGAAAAAGGGATCGTCGAGCTGAGCATGGCCACGCACGCCGGCATGACGACCGATGAATTCAACAAGATCGTCACAGAATGGTTCGCCACCGCCAAACATCCCAAGACGGGCAAGCTGTTTAGTGAAATGACGTTCCTGCCGATGCGGGAGCTGCTCGACTACCTTCGAGCGAACGGCTTCAAGACCTACATCGTTTCCGGCGGCGGCGTCGAATTCATGCGCCCCATGACCGAGAAGGCGTATGGTATTCCACCCGAACAGGTGATCGGCTCGACCATCACCACCGAATACGCGCTAGTCGACGACGTTCCGGTGTTGAACCGGCTCCCGAAAATCGACTTCATCGACGATGGCCCGGGCAAGCCAGTCGGCATCAACAAGTTCATCGGGCGCCGACCGATCTTCGTCGCCGGAAACTCGGATGGTGATTATGAAATGCTGCGCTGGGGGACCAGCGGCGCGCAGCACGGTTTCGGTTTGATCGTTCACCACACGGACGCCGAACGCGAATATGCCTACGACCGGAACTCGGAGTTCGGCAAGCTCGACAAGACCCTGGACGAAGCCGAACGCAGGAACTGGCTTGTCGTCGACATGAAAAACGACTGGAAGAAGATCTACAAGTTCGACCAATAGCAGCTGGGCCAACACCCCGAGATCATCGCCAGAGTCTCATCGAGCGCTGGCCAATGACTCCGTGTTGAACTGCGCCCCGGCCTTCGTCAGGCCAGCCTGGATGGAGGCCGTCAGCTGTGGGGAATATCGCCGCCAGGCCATCCTGCTCTCGAATGTCGATTCGAAGTCTGGCTCGCGCTGCTGGACTTCACTAAGCCGAGCGGCAACCTGATCGGAGCCCAGCTGAGCGAGGGCCGCGACTTTGAGCATGTCGGCATCGAAATCCCTGTGATTCAACTGCTCCGCCAGCAGGGAGGCTCCAGACCAGTCGCCCCGGCGATATGCATCGAGCGCAAGCACGAGAGTGGCTTCTCGCGGAACCGCGTCAACGTCACGTCCAGCGTCCTCAGCCAGTGAAACGCCCGCGTCCGGGTAGCCCGAATTGAACAAGACCATCGCCAGCTTCGCGCTGACGTCCGGATTGTTCGGATTGAGCGACAATGCCCTGTTGCCCGCACTGATCGCCGCCTCCGTCCTGCCGCTGTAAAAGAGCGCCGTCATCAATGCGATATGAGCACGATCAGAAACAGGCGCGAGAGACACTGCCCGGTTGGCAAGCTCAAGCGGGCGATTGAGCGCTATGGCTGTATTCACTTCTGCCTGTTGCGCGAGCAGAATTCTGGAAAGCGTGGCCGCCGCATCCGCGTCGTTCGGATCAGCGGCAATCGTCCTTTCGAGGCAGGAAGCAGCGTCTGCGAACGCCGCTGCCCCACCCTCGTCGAGCTCATACTCGGCGCGCAGGACACAGGCATTGCCAATCGACGCCTCAGCACTGCCATGCGTTTCGATATTGTTGATCGCGCTGCGCGCCGCTGCAAATCGCCGCGACAGCAAGGCCGCGAGCTCTGCTCTTGCGACGACCGCCGTCTTTCCCTTTGCATCCACATGCTGGACGCCTGACGTCAACAGATCGCCGGACCGTGTGTCGGTGATTTGCCACCAGACGCTGCGGTCATCGCCGTCACTGTAGTACTTCATGTCGATGGCATAGGTGTTTGCAACGGAGGGTCGAAGTTCGTCGGCAAGCGTACGATGCCGGGCTGGCCCTGCGACGACGCGCAATGTCTGGAACTGCGTCAGCGCCGTCAGCAGCATGTCCCTTGTCAGGCTTGCCTCTCCGCGTTGGTCGTCAGCGGCCGCCATCATCGTCACCGTCACGACCGGCTTCTCGGTATTGATCGTGCGGAAGGCAAGCCCAAGGCCGCCGATTGCGGTAGCTATGAGCGCGAGGAACAAAGCCGCCACCGCGGCCTGCCCACGGCGAGCCAACGGCAATCTGAAAGGCTGATCGGTAGCCACCGTGTTGGTCTTTTGGATGCCTTCATCCGAAACGCCACCGTCGAAGGTGGCCCGCTCGTCGGTCTTGCAGCCACCTGTCTGACGAAACTCCGCAACATAGCGCCCCCTCGGCAGCCGAAGCTCGACAGAAGTCTCCGAACCGTACGCCTCATAATACTGGTTCAGCGCGGATCTGATCCTGCTTAACTCGATACGGACGATCGGATCCATGGTCGAATCGAAATTGCTCGGACGACCAAGGACGTCGATGGCGATCTCGTAGGCCTTGGCGCTGTGATCTTCACCCGAAAACCGCCTGTCGGCCAAATACCGCAAAACGCTGGCCGCACGCTCGGTCGCATGGAATCGATTGTCGGAAAGAAGTCGCTCGAGTTCGGCGCGCGCCTCGACCTCCGGAACGGCGCTGGCCACAATATCACGCTGCTCAGTAGGCATCGCAGTTCCCCGCACGCAATGATCAACCGGACAAGCGCGGATATATTGCGCGCCTAACGATAGGTTGCAACAGCAAATGGAAAATAAATCAACGGGCGATTGCGCCATCAGATGGGCTATTCCGGAATGCCCCAGCGTTTGTCGAGACAGAGCTTGATGACGTCGTTCTCAATCTCACCGCAGATCGTCTCGTACTCCTCGACGAGCGTGTCACGAGAGGCGCCAGACCGCGCGCGAAGGCGTTCCAGCGCGACACTCGCATCCTCATACGCCTCGCAGAGCCCTTCGAGAGACGCGGATCTGGTGCTGATAAGCTGAAGGCGACCCCGAACCGCCGGCAGCTTCAGCATCAGCCGCCATAGCCCGCGCTGCGCGGCGTTGTTCGGCGCCGGCTCCGATGTGTTGCCATCCCCCATCATCCAACCACCTTGGGTCACAAGCTCACCCGACAGGCGGAGGGTACGCTACGGCGCGAGGCGGGGAAGTACGTAACGGTAAATGTGGGCGGCAGGGCCTCGCCTCCCGCAGCCCGCTCGGCCGACTTTGCCTGGGCGCTATCGCCCGGGGGCGTGACCCAAAGGTCCGACGCCACCAAGCATCAAACACGTGAATCGATCGGCGCCAATCGATTCAAATTTGTCGTTGGACGCTGACTCCTAGCCGAATCATGTTTCAGGTCATGAGCCAGCAACAGTCCAGCCTTCGCCTTCAACGTATAGACGTCACCAAAAACATGGCGCGCTACTACGCACTCTCGATCCAGCCGACATTGTTCGGCCAGACATCGCTGGTCCGCGCCTGGGGTCGTATCGGCACTCAGGGCAAGGAGATCGTACACATGTTCGAACGCGAGCAGGACGCCGTAGCGTTGCTTCGGAAAATCGCTGAAAAGAAGCAGAGAAAAGGCTACTCCGTCAAATAGCGAAATCATCCGCCGTTGCGTCAGCATATCGCTTGGACGAGGCTTGACAAACATGGTCTGCCTGTATTTTATCCAAGCCTGCGGATTAGGCAAAGCCATGCCGCAATCACATGACTTCGATAGTCGCTGGGCAGTTTCGCCTCATGATGCTCCATTCCTTGGATGGTTCGCGTCGTGGGGTTTTTTGTTTTTTGGTCTTTGATGAACGACACGCTGAAGATCGGGATCCTTTATTCCACCACCGGCCCCTATGGCTCGATGGGGCGCGACGCGCGCGCCGGCGCGGAATTCGCCCTGCGCGAATTTGCCGGATCGGCCGGATTGGCAATCGAGCCGGTTTTCTTCGATCCGCATGCTGATATCGCCGCCTACCTTGAAGGCGCGCGTCAGCTGTTGCGGTCCGGTTGCAGACATATTGTCGGAACAATCACCTCGGCAGCCCGCAAGGAAGTCATACCCCTCGTGGAGAAGCACGACGCGCTCCTTTGGTACATGTGCCCCTACGAGGGCTTTGAGGCCAACGAGAATGTCATCTATGTCGGCGGCTGCCCAAACCAGCATCTGATCCCGCTCTTCGAACATCTCATTCCCCGCTATGGCAAACGCCCCTATCTGGTCGGCGCCAACTATGTCTGGGGATGGGAGATGAACAGGCTCGCCCGCGAGTTGGTGACGAACGCCGGTGGCGAGGTGCTCGGCGAACGCTACCTTCCGCTTGAGGAAACCGCTGTCGAACGCATCGTCAGCGATATCGAACAACGCCGGCCGAGCTTCATCCTCAACAACCTGATCGGCCCCTCTAGCTACGCCTTCCTCGAAGCCATCCGGCTGCTTGGCGAGCGCGATGCAGCGTTTCGGCCGGAAAACTGCCCTGTCGTCAGCTGCGACCTGATGGAGTGCGAGCTGGACGACATTACGCCCGGCGCTGCCCTCGGCCAGCTTTGCGCGGCCTCGTATTTCGACAATCTCGCCACGCCGGAGAACGCGGCGTTCAAGGCGCGGGTCGCCGGGCATTTCGGCGCTGGCCGCAGGACCTCCGGCGTGTTCGCCAGCGCCTATACGGCGATCAAGCTCTGCACTGACGCGATTGTCACCGCCGGCAGCGACGATCCCATCGCGGTTCGACAGCAGCTTTATCAAGCGTCGTGGCCAACATTGTTCGGTCCGCTTGTCATCGACAGGGAAACCAACCACGCCGCCCTGCCGTTCCACCGAGCGACTGCACCGCCAGCTCCGCCTTCTCGGTCTCACCCCGAAAATACAATGGGCACCGCTCTCGGCCGCCGAGCTGCCTGATCTGGTCATCGTTGACGCAGATCAGGGCTGGGACAGTCTGCTTCCGTGGCACGGCGCAACGCCGACATGCCCGGTCGTCGCACTGCTTGGCTCGGAAGCGCCGGGCCGCATCGCCTGGGCCTTGGAGCAGGGTGCCGGATCCATCATTGCCAAACCAATCGCGGCATCGGCCGTCTACCCGGCGCTGGTCATGGCGGTGTCGATCCATCAGGAACGCAAGGCATCCGCCGAGCGATTGCAATATCTGGAAGAACGCGTGCGGCTCCGCCCGCTCGTTCACGCCGCAGTGGAGAAATTGATGACTGGTCGCAACATAGATGAGGAGCGGGCCTATGCCGTGCTTCGTGATTGCGCCATGCGCCGGCGGCTCCCGATAGAACAGATCGCGGCCTTCATCCTGGGCGGCGCCGAGCCGCTCCCGGAGGCCGGTTGATGCGCGTTTTGAAAGCCTTGTTTCGCCAGCCGGCAGCCCTGTTCGGCGTGGTCGTCGTTCTGCTTGTGATCCTGTTGGCAATCGCCGCGCCGTGGATCGCGCCATATAGCCCCGACGAGCAGATGTTCGATGGCCTGTCTCTGGAAGGCGCGCCGCTGCCGCCCGGCGGTCAGTTCCTGCTCGGCACGGATACGCTCGGCCGCGACCTGTTTTCGCGCCTGCTGTTCGGCGCCCGAACCTCCCTGCTCATCGGTCTTGTCGCAAACGGCATCGCTGTCGGCATTGGCCTCTTTATCGGCATTCTAGCCGGCTACTTGCGCGGCTTGCTCGGCAATGTGCTGATGCGGTTCACGGATCTGATGATGGCGTTTCCCGCATTGCTGCTCGCGATCGTCCTCGCCGCCCTCCTCAAGCCCAGCCTCTGGATCGTCGCCATGGTGATCGCATTGGTGAACTGGGTGCAGGTCGCACGCATTGTCTACACCGAGACGCGTGGACTGGTGGAGCGGGACTTCATCATGGCGGAGCGTTCGCTTGGCGCCGGCCATATGCGCATCCTCTTCACTCATATTCTCCCTCACCTGATGCCCACGGCGATCGTCTGGGGGACACTCGGGATTGCAACGACCGTGTTGCTCGAAGCGACGCTCTCCTTTCTCGGCGTCGGTGTTCAACCGCCACAACCATCATGGGGAAACATCATCTTCGAAAGCCAGAGCTACTTCCAGGCAGCGCCTTGGCTGGTCTTCTTCCCGGGAGCGGTCATCCTGTTGACGGCACTTTCCTTCAATCTCGTCGGGGATGCTCTGCGCGACATTCTTGATCCGACACAGCGGGGTAGAGGCTGATGGCGTTCGTCGTCCTTCGCCGCCTCGTCCAGGCAGCCCTCATCCTGCTTGGCGTCGCCGCCATCACCTTCGTCCTGTTGTACGCGCTACCGGCTGATCCTGCCCGGATGATCGCCGGCCGCAGTGCCACCACACAAACGGTTGCCAACATTCGGCATGAATTGGGGCTGGACCAGCCACTGCTCCTGCAGTTCTGGACCTACCTGACGAACCTGCTGTCCGGCAATCTCGGCCGCTCCTACGCGCAGAAGACCGAGGTGTGGACGCTGGTGGCGGCCCGCCTCCCGGCAACGCTCGTCCTGATGCTGGCCGGCATCCTGGTGGAAGTTGTCCTTGGCCTGATCCTCGGAACCCTCGCGGCGGTGCGCCGTGGCGGCGCCGTTGACCGGCTGGTGATGATGGCATCTTTCGTCGGCGTCTCAGCTCCGCAGTTCGTTGTCGCCCTGCTTCTGCTTTACGTCTTTGCCGTGACGCTCGGCTGGTTTCCGATGAGTGGCTACGGCACCCTCGCCCATGTGGTACTGCCGGCAACCACCCTCGGCGTCCTTGGCGCCGGCTGGTATGCACGCATGGTGCGATCGGCGATGATCGACGTGCTCAATCAGGATTACGTTCGCACCGCCCGCGCCAAGGGTCTCTCGTCGCGACGCATCATCTTTCGGCACGCGCTTCCGAACGCGATCCTGCCGATCATCGCCATGATCGGCATCGATATCGGTCAGTTCATGGGCGGCGTGGTTGTCGTCGAGGCCGTCTACGGATGGCCCGGCATCGGCCAGCTTGCATGGCAGGCAATCCAGCAGGTCGACATCCCGATCATCATGGGCGTGACGCTGGTATCGGCGCTCGCCATCGTCATCGGCAACCTGCTCGCCGACCTTGTCGCGCCGCTTATCGATCCACGTATCCGAACACGTTGACAGCAACCAAAGAAGGGGAACCTAATATGTTCAAACGCCTGCTCCAAACGACGAGCCTCGCGACGATGGTGGCGCTCGCGCCGCTCGCCGTCATGGCTCAAGATGCGCCCAAGCAGGGCGGCGACATCGTCGTTACCTACAAGGACGACATCAGCACGCTCGATCCGGCAATCGGCTACGATTGGGTCAACTGGTCGATGATCAAGAGCCTGTTCTCGCGCCTGATGGACTATGAGCCGGGAACACCGAACCTCGTGCCGTCCCTCGCAGAAAGCTTCACTGTTTCCCCCGATGGCCTCACCTATACCTTCAAGCTCCGCAAGGGCGTGAAGTTCTCGAGCGGCCGTGAAGTCGTTGCCTCGGACGTCAAGTACTCCATCGAGCGCGCGGTCGATCCGAAGACGCAGGGTCCGGGTGCCGGCTTCTTCGGCGCCATCAAGGGCTTCGAGGACGTGACTGGCGGCAAGGCAACCACGCTGGCGGGCATCGAGACGCCGGATGAATCGACCGTCGTCTTCAACCTGTCGCGCCCCGACGCGACCTTCCTGCATGTGCTCGCGATCAACTTCGCCTCGGTTGTGCCGAAGGAAGCCGTTGAGGCAGCTGGCGGCGATTTCGGCAAGAAGCCGATCGGCTCCGGCCCCTTCATCCTGAAGGACTGGACAATCGGCCAGCAGCTCGTTTTCGAACGCAACAAGGACTACTTCGTCAAGGACGTCCCGCATATCGACAGCTTCAAGGTCGAGGTCGGCCAGGAGCCGCTGGTTGCCCTGCTTCGCCTTCAGAAGGGTGAAGTCGATATCGCCGGCGACGGCATCCCGCCGGCCAAGTTCCTCGAGATCAAGAATTCGGCCGATGGCCCGAAGATGATTGTCGACGGCGAACAGCTTCACACCGGCTACATCACGCTTAACACCAAGGTTAAGCCCTTCGACAACGTCAAGGTTCGCCAGGCGGTCAACATGGCGATCAACAAGGAGCGCATCACACGTATCCTGAACGGCCGTGCCACGCCTGCCAACCAGCCGCTGCCGCCGCTGATGCCGGGCTATGACAAGGCCTTCACAGGCTATGCCTACGACGTTGCTAAGGCCAAGGCCCTGCTGGCTGAAGCTGGCTTCGCGGACGGCTTCGAGACGGTGCTTTACTCCACCAACACCGACCCGCAGCCGCGTATCGCCCAGGCGATCCAGCAGGATCTCGCCGCTATTGGCGTCAAGGCCGAGGTACGGGCGCTGGCACAGGCAAACGTCATCGCGGCGGGTGGAACCGAAGGCGAAGCCCCAATGATCTGGTCGGGCGGCATGGCCTGGATCGCCGACTTCCCGGATCCGTCCAACTTCTACGGTCCGATCCTCGGATGCTCGGGTGCGGTCGCTGGCGGCTGGAACTGGTCGTGGTATTGCAACGCCGATCTCGATAAGCGCGCTGTTGCCGCAGACTCCATGTCCGATCCGGCAAAGTCCGCCGAGCGTACCGCTGCCTGGGGCAAGGTGTTCACCGACATCATGGCTGATGCGCCGTGGGTTCCTGTGATCAACGAGCGCCGTGTTGTGGCGAAGGGGCTGCGCATGGGCGGTGCGGACAACATCTATATCGATCCGACACGCGTCATCAATTACGACGCCATCTACGTCAACCAATAAGCTCGGCAAGAGCAAACACCTTCCCGGCCGGTCCGGGAAGGTGCACTCATCCCAGGGAGATTTTGACATGTGTGTCGCCTGCACCCACACCATTCACCGCGCTCAGCACAATTTCGGCTGGAACAAGGACTTCGCTCCGGCCGTTGTCGCAAAGCCCGGCGAGACCATTCATTTCGAATGCCTTGATTCATCCGGCGGCCAGCTCGGCCGTGACGCCACCCTCGAGACGCTCAACAATCTCGATTTCGGCAAGATTAATCCGGTCACTGGTCCGGTCTATGTGGAAGGCGCCAAACCCGGCGACGCCTTGAAGGTCACCATCCGCCGCTTCGAGCCCTCCGGCCACGGCTGGACGGCCAATATCCCGGGATTCGGCCTGCTGGCCGATCAGTTCAAGGATCCGGCGCTGCACGTCTGGTCCTACGACGCCAACAGCATGGCGCCTGCGCTTTACGGTCCCGGTGGTCGCGTGCCGCTGAAGCCTTTCGCCGGCACGATCGGCGTCGCGCCGGCCGAGGCTGGCACCCATTCCGTCGTCCCCCCCCGACGCGTCGGCGGCAACATGGACATCCGCGACCTGACGGCGGGCGTTACGCTCTACCTGCCGGTCGAGGTCGATGGAGCTCTGTTCTCGATCGGTGATACCCACGCCGCGCAAGGCGACGGCGAAGTCTGCGGCACGGCCATCGAAAGCCAGATGAACGTCGAGGCAACGATAGAACTGGTCAAGGACGCCCGCCTGCAGACGCCGCGCTTCACCACCACCGAACCGGTCACCCGCCACCTCGATGGCGCAGGTTACGAAGTGACGACCGGCATCGGCCCGGACCTGATGACCGGCGCCCGCGAAAGCTTGATGCGGATGATCGACCTGCTCGGTTCGGAACACGGCATGAGCGCCGTTGATGCCTATCTTCTCTGCTCGGTATGCGGCGATCTCCGGATCAGCGAGATCGTCGACCAACCGAACTGGGTTGTCTCGTTTTACTTCCCGAGGATCGTATTCGCGTGATTTCATCTGCTCCCTCACCCGTTCTCACCGTCCGCAATCTCAGCATCGATGCCCTCACCCCCGAGGGCCGCAAGCCGGTCCTTCGCGATGTCGGCTTCGAACTCGCCTCCGGCGAGACGCTTTGTATCGCAGGCGAATCCGGGTCGGGGAAATCCGTGACGTCGCTCGCCATCATGGGTCTGCTCCCGAAGGCATCGCTTCGCGTGGCCTCCGGGAACATCCTGCTTGGCGAGCGGGACCTGCTGACGTTGTCGAACCGCGCCATGCGCGGCATTCGTGGTGGCGACATCGCGATGGTCTTTCAGGAGCCGATGACCTCGCTCAATCCTGTGATGTCGATCGGCGCGCAGTTGACGGAAGCCATTCGCGAACACCAGGGCAGCGACCAGGCTGAGGCCGTCGCGCTCAGGATGCTGGACGCCGTGCAGATGACGGAGCCTGCCCGGCGCCTGAAGCAGTTCCCGCACGAACTGTCCGGCGGCATGCGACAGCGCGTCATGATCGCCATGGCGCTCTCCTGCCGCCCCAAAGTGCTGATCGCCGATGAACCGACGACGGCGCTCGATGTCACCGTACAGGCCCAGATCCTGAAGCTGATGCGCGAGCTGAAGACCGAGTTCGGCACGTCGATCATCCTCATTACGCACGACATGGGCGTGGTTGCCGAAATGGCAGATCGCGTCGTCATCATGCAGCATGGGCGCATTGTCGAAACCGGCCCCTCGCTGGCCGTGTTTTCCGAACCGAAAGAGGCATACACCCAGCAGTTGCTGGCCGCCGTTCCCCGGCTAGGCGCACTGTCGGGCACCGACAGCCCGCCGCGCGTGACTGCTTCCCCGAAAGAGGCCAAGCCCAGGGAGCATGCGCCGGTGATGAACGTCACCGGTTTGAATGTTGTTTACGGCACCTCCGGCAGCCGCTTCTTCAAGGGCAAGCCGCCGGTGCGCGCGGTCAACGATGTTTCCTTCGACATCCTGCCGGGAGAGACGCTAGGTCTCGTCGGGGAAAGTGGTTCGGGCAAGTCGACCACTGGAAAAGCGGTCCTCGGCCTCATCCCGTTTACCGGCGATGTGCTGATAGACGGGCAGAATATTGCCGGGCTGGGACAGCGCGAGATGCGCCCGGTGCGACGTTCCGCACAGATGATCTTTCAGGATCCTTATGCGTCGCTTGATTCCCGCATGGCGGTCGGCGCCGCGGTCGCCGAGCCGATGCTCATCCACGGCATCGGCGACAAGTCGGAGCGGCGCGACCGGGTAGCCGAACTTCTGAAGCGAGTTGGGCTCACGCCCGATGCCGCGACTCGCTATCCTCACGAGTTTTCCGGCGGACAGCGCCAGCGTATTTGCATTGCACGCGCGCTGGCACTCGAGCCCAAGCTGATTGTTGCCGACGAGAGCGTTGCAGCGCTTGACGTTTCAGTCAGAGCCCGTGTCCTGGACCTGCTGCTTGAACTGCAGGAGACGATCGGCCTCGCCTATCTCTTCATCTCGCACGACATGGCTGTCGTCGAGCGCATGTCGCACAAGGTCGCGGTCATGCGGCACGGACAGATCGTCGAGACCGGCTCGCGGCGGGAAATCTTCGAGAACCCGCGTCAACCCTATACGCAGGCATTGATGGCGGCTGTTCCTGTCCCGGACCCGGCGCACTACAGGGCCGCGCGAGAAGAGCTCGTTTACCGCGAGGCCGGCGAAGCGTGAGCCTCGCTCGTCGCGCCGAAATTCTTGAGGTAGATCGATAGAAGCTGCGTTTGCGACGAAATGCCGAGCTTGCGGTAAACATTGCGTCGATGCACTTTGACCGTACCGGTCGAGATATTGAGCTTAAGGCCAATCGATTCCGATGAGTGCCCCTGAAGCACGAGGTCGACGATTGCCGTTTCGCGGGCAGTCAGATTGAGATCCTGCCAGACGGCATCCGCGGGTTGGAGCGCTGTTGCTTTTGCTCCGCGTTTCTTGCCTCGCTGTTGCCCGGCATTGAGTTGGGCGTCAAAGCGCGCAGCGAGGCCGGACCAATAATGCCGGGCCATCTTGGCGACCAGTGGCTCGACCTGCTTGAGCAATGCGGTCTCGGCAGCGGGAAATGCCCCCGTCTTTTCTCTCCGCATCAACGAGAGCACGATCGTGGTGTCGTTGTCCGCGGCGATGAAAAAGCCGACCTCCTCCGCCAGCCCCGTTTGCACATAATAGGTGCGGTAATACTCACTGGAAAAAAAGCGATCCGGCGCGAGCTCGCGCATGCGGAAGACGCCCGTCCGCCGGGCATGTGCCGTGTGATAGAATGGATCAAGGAGGTAGGGACCCGCCTGATAGAGCGTGACGAAAATGATGTGCTCCTTCGGATCGAAGGTGCTGTAGAGATCGATCGGCCGTTCCTTGCCGCGGTAGGCAAAGGCCACGACATAATCGAAGCGTACCAGTGCCGACATCATGCTCCGAAAGGTTTCGCCGAACTCGGCGTCGCTCATCGCCGGCTTGCCGACCGTCGCGCCGAAGGCTTCAAACAGCGCCTGCAAATCGGTGCTCATCCTGACGGAACCCTCCCCGTTTCCTCGCTGAAAGCCCGCGAGCGTGTATATACCTTCCATGAAGCCATTTTGGCTTAAATACCTCTCTCGGGGTATATACCGTAAGAGAGGGTGCGGCTTAGTCTTTTACCAACGACGGTGGCAAAAGGCAGCGCTAGACTGCCCACTCCAAACCAACCGCAGGGAACAGACGTGGGATCCGCTTCGACGAACGATATCGAGTTCCGTTCGGTCACCAAAAACTATGGCGCGGTGACCGCCGTAACGGACATTAATCTTCATGTGCCGAAGGGCGCCTTTCTGGCGCTGCTCGGCCCTTCCGGCTGCGGCAAGACAACTTGCCTGCGCATGATCGGCGGCTTTGAGCAGCCAAGCGAAGGAACGGTCCTGATCGACGGGCGCGAGATGAACGGCGTCCCCGCCTATCGCCGCCCCGTCAACATGGTGTTTCAGCACTACGCGCTGTTTCCGCATTTCAACGTCGAACAGAACGTTGCCTACGGGTTGAAACAGATGCGGCCGAAGATCGCCAGCGCCGAGATCGATCGCCGCGTTGGCGAGGCGTTGGAGATGGTACGCCTCGGCGGCTTCGCCAAGCGCCGCATCCACGAGATGTCCGGCGGCCAGCAGCAGCGCGTGGCGCTCGCCCGTGCCATCGTCAACCGCCCATCCGTTCTGTTGCTCGACGAGCCTCTGGCGGCGCTCGACAAGAAATTGCGCTCGGCGATGCAGATCGAACTGCAAACACTCCAGCGCGAACTTGGCATTACCTTCGTGCTGGTGACGCACGACCAGGAAGAGGCGTTGTCTATGGCCGATGTGGTCTGCGTGATGAGCGCGGGCCGGATCCGCCAACTCGGCTCGCCGCAGGAAGTCTACGACCGCCCGGCTGATCTTTTCGTTGCAGATTTCGTGGGCAAGACGAACCGCGTCACTGCAAAAATGGAAGCGGACCGCGCGACCATTAGACTCGCCGACGGGTCAGCGATCGCCGCCGGACCGCGCCCGACCGTCGCTGTAGGCGAGGCGATTGTTGCGATCCGTCCGGAAGCCATTCGCCTGTCGCGGCAACCGGTTGACGGCACTGCCTTCAAGGGCACGGTGACGCATCGCATCTTCCTCGGCTCTTCTGCCGAGTATGCGGTAACGGTGCCCGGCCTCGGTGATTTTCTCGTAACCGCAGATCGGCGCGGTGTGAGCGAAAGCGACCTTGTGGAACCTGGCGAAGCGGTGTTCCTCGCCTTCGACCCGCTGGCCGCGCATGTCTTTCCAGCAAGTGCAGCATAAAACCAAAACAAGGGAACAGCATCATGAGCAAGGACTACAAGGATAATCTTCCCATTTCCGCCGAAGGCTTCATGGACGAATTCATGCGCCTGAAGCGCGGCTCCGTAAGCCGTCGCCATTTTCTCGGCATTACCGGCCTTGGCCTTGCCACGGCAGTCATGTCGCGATTCCCGGGCGCGCTCTCGACACCTGCTTACGCTGCGGGCGAACTCGGAACGCAGATGTCTATCGCCACATGGCCGAACTATCACGACCCTGCGACATTCGACAACTTCAAGGCCGCAACCGGAGTCGCCGTTGAAGTCAACGTCTTCGGCTCGAACGAGGAAATGCTGGCAAAGCTGCAGGCCGGCGCGTCCGGCTGGTCGCTGTTCGTCCCGACCAACTACACGATTTCGACCCACCACAAGCTTGGCCTGATCGATGAACTCGATCTGTCGAAGCTCCCCAATTTCAGCCAGACGACGCAAAATCCGCGCTTCACCAAGGAAGGCCAGATCGACGGCAAGACCTATGCCGTGCCGAAGAACTGGGGCACGACCGGCTTTGCCGTCAACACGTCCAAGATCAAGTCGAAGCCGACCACATGGAAGGACTTCTTCGAGCTCGCACAGACGGAAGCCGATGGCCGCGCCATGGTGCACGACTACCAGCTGACGACGATCGGCAGCGCACTGGTTTCGTTGGGCTACGGCTTCAATTCGATCAAGGCCGATGAACTCGCCAAGGCAGAAGAGCTCCTGATCAAGGTCAAGCCGCATCTGTTCGCCATCAACAGCGACTATCAGCCGGCGATGCGCGCAACCGACGCCTGGATGACGATGTGCTGGACCAATGACGGCGCACAGCTGAACCGCGATGTTCCTGAAATCGCCTACGTGCTGGGCACGGACGGCGGCGAAATCTGGACGGACTACTATGCGATCCCGAAGGATGCGCCGAACAAGGCCGCGGGCTATGCCCTTCTCAACTTCCTGATGGATCCGGCGAATGCCGCCAAGGAGCACATCGCCAATGGCGCGCCGGCAACGGACAGCCGCGTGATTTCGCTGCTTCCGAAGGAGATCACCTCGAACAAGATCGTCTACCCCGACGAAGCATCGCTGACGCCGCTCGAGTTCGGCGCCGCCGTGACGCTGACAGATCCGGGCCGCGCCGAACTGATGGCGCGCTTCAAGTCGGCCTGATCTGACATCTGAGGCCCTCCGTCTGCTCTTCGTCCAACGCGAAGAGCAGACGGACGCAGCCTTGTTGCCCACAAACCAGCATTGTGAAGCCCATAGCATGGCCCTGACAACGGATACCAAGAAACGGCTCGTCACCGCCGCGCTGGTTGCGCCGGCGAGTGCCTGGCTCTTCGTGTTTCTGGTCCTGCCCTTCATTGCGATTGTCGTCTTCTCCTTCGGCGAGCGAGCACCGGAGGGCGGATACCAGGCGGCGTTTACGTTTGCGCAGTTCGCCAATCTCGGCTCGCGTGCTGCGGCCTTCAAGAACACGCTCATTCTTGCCCCGATCGGCGCATTTGCCTGCCTGCTCGTGGCGTATCCGGTCGCCTATTATTTGGCGGTCAAGGCAAGCGCGAAATACCGGCTTCTGCTGGTTTCGCTTGTCGTCGTCCCCTTCTGGACCAGCCTTCTCGTTCGAACCTATGCGTGGATGTATATTCTCGGTGCGCGAGGCATTCCGCATCTGCTGGAACTTGTCGGCATCGAAAATGTCCGCCTGCTGAATACGCCGGGCGCGGTCCTGCTTGGGATCGTCTACGGCTATCTGCCGCTGATGATCATGCCGATCTACGTCAGCCTGGAGAAACTGGATCGACGCCTGCTGGAGGCATCTGCCGATCTCGGCGCAAAACCGATCTCGACCTTCTTCGGCATCACGCTTCCGCTGTCGCTGCCGGGTGTCATGACAGGGATTGCTCTCGTGACCATCCTGCTGCTTGGCGAATATCTCATTCCGCAGCTTCTGGGCGGCGGCAAGGTGTTCTTCATCGGCAATGCGCTGGTGGACCTCTTCCTGCAGTCCCGCAACTGGCCCTTTGGCTCGGCAATTGCAGTTAGCCTCGTCGTGGTGGTTGTCATCGTGCTTCTCGTGGCCATGCGCATTGCTTGGCGCGTCTCGGGCACCCGCCAAGTGGATCTCGTCTGATGCGCAGTCTCGTTACCGCAGTTTACCTGTTCCTCTACACACCGATCGCCCTAGTCGTCCTATTCTCGTTCAATGCAGGCCGAAACGCTTCGGATTTCACCGGCTTCTCGACGCAATGGTACGGTAAGGCGTTGAGCAACACCTTCCTGATGGAGGCGCTGCAAAACAGCCTGATCATCGCAGTGACCAGCGCGATTCTTGCAGCCATTTTCGGCACCATGGCAGCCATGGGAATGGAGCGCCTCGGTCCGAAGACCCGTGCTGCGTTCGATGGCCTCTTTGCCGCCGCCATCGTCGTTCCAGGCGTCGTCATCGGCATTGCGACGCTGGTGGCGCTTGTCGAGGTGTTCGGCTTCATCAATCCGCTCCTGGCCGCCGTCTGGCCGGGCGAACAAGCGCCGAAACTGTCACTCGGCTACGGATCGATCATCGCCGCTCACGGCCTTTTCACGATGGCGCTGGTGACAATGATCGTCAAAGCACGCATCGCAAGCCTGGGGCGGGATATCGTCGAGGCATCCAACGACCTCTATGCCACACCGTTCACGACATTTCGCCAGATCGTGCTGCCACAGATCCTGCCGTCGATCCTCGCAGGCTTTCTACTCGCGTTCACCTTCTCCTTCGACGACTTCATCATCGCCTTCTTCGTCGCCGGTTCGAATACGACGCTGCCGATCTACGTGTTCGCATCCATTCGCCGCGGCGTCACGCCTGAGATCAACGCCATCGCCACCATGGTGCTCATCGCATCGCTGATCTTGATCCTCGTCGCGCGCTTCCTGATGCGCGACCGGAAAACGCAGTAACGGGAAATATCATGATCCTCAAAAATCGCGTCGCAATCGTCACGGGAGCCGGATCGGGGATTGGCCAGGCCGGTGCCTTGATCATGGCCAGTGAGGGTGCACACGTCGTCGTCGTCGATGTCGACTTCATGAACGCCGGCGAAACTGTGAACCAGATCGTGGCCGCTGGCGGAAATGCCGAAAGCCTGGTTCTCGACGTGACCGATGACCGCGCGCTCGAAGCCGGTATTACTGCGATCGCTGAACGCCACGGACGCATCGATATCCTCCACAATCATGCCGGAGCGCAGGTGGCAGGCGATCTCGAGGAGGTCGCGATCGACGGATTCGACAAATCCTGGAACCTGAACGTTCGGGCTCACTTCATCGCCGCGCGGTTCGCCATGCCGATCATGAAGAAGGCCGGCAAAGGCGTGATCCTCAACACGTCCTCCTCGTCCGGCGTGCTCTACGACCGCGAGATGATAGCCTACACAACGACCAAGCACGCCGTCATCGCCATGACCCGGCAAATGGCCGGCGACTACGCCCGCTTTGGCATTCGTGTGAACGCGCTCTGCCCAGGCTGGGTCGATACCCCCTTCAATGAACCATTCATTGCGCAGATGGGCGGGCGTGATGCAATCGAGACCTATGTTGCCAAGCAGGTGCCGCTCGGGCGCTGGGCAACGGTTTCAGAGATCGCCGAACCGATCCTTTTCCTAGTGTCCGACAGGTCATCCTACATGACGGGCCAGATTCTCGTCGTCGACGGTGGCGAAACCGTCGTCTAGCCGCGCCGCGCTGCACGGAAACCTCTTGCAGAAAACCTCTTTCTGGCGATGCTGCCTCAGGGAGCAGGAGGAGCCGTCATGAGCCGCGATATCATTTTGGTCGATCCGTTGCCGCGGACGCTCGAACTCATCATGGAGCCGGCCGTGCGTGCCCGGCTCGAGGCGCTTGGCGAGGTCGTCATTTCGGAAGATCGCCGCATGCCGGATGAGCAGGTCGAAGCGCTGTTGCCGGAGACCGTGCTCATTTTTGGCCAGACGGATATGCCGAAGGAGCGACTGAATCGTGCACCGAAGCTCAAGGCGATCATCAATGTCGAATCCAACTTCATGCCGAACATCGATTATCAGAGCTGTGTCGAGCGCGGCATCTGGGTGATCACGCCTGCCTCCGCCTTTGCCTCGCCCGTTGCCGAGGCATCGCTGGGGATGGCAATCGATCTTGCGCGCGGGATTACCCAGGCAGACCGCGACTTTCGGCAAGGAACGGAGGAATACGGCCTCGCCGGCAACAAGGGCGTCTTCCGCTTCGCCGGGGCCCCAATCGGGATTGTCGGCTTCGGCGATCTCGGCAAGCAACTTCGAGAGCTCGTTCGCCCGTTCAAGAACCCTGTTCGGGTATTCGACCCCTGGCTTCCGGGCGAGGTGATAAAGCGGCTCGATTGCGCGCCGTCGGACCTCGACGAACTCTTTCGCGAAAGCCGGGTTGTCTTCGTATTCGCAAGCGTCACGAGCGAGAACGAAGGCTTCATCGGCCGCCGGCAATTTGAACTGATGCAGCGGGGATCGGCGTTTCTGCTGATGAGCCGTGCCGCGGTCGTGGACTTCCCGGCCATGCTTTCTGCAGTCAAGTCGGGCCACATCAGGGCCGCGACCGACGTGTTCCCCGACGAGCCAGTGGCCGCGGACCATGCCCTACGGGCCATACCGGGCCTGCTCCTGTCCGCGCATAGGGCCGGCGGCACGCGCGATGCGTTCTACGAAATCGGCTCCATGGCCGTCGCTGATGCCGAATTGATCATGAGGGGATTGCCGCCACAGCTTTGCCGGCGCGCGGATCCGGCGACGGCGAGCCGGCTACGCTCGAAGCCGGTCTCCGTATCCTGATCGCGCGCAGAGACATTGTCGGCTTCAGATCGCCGTGAAGCCGTTGTCCACGAAAAGGTGCGCGCCGTTCACGAATCTGGAGTCATCGCTGGCAAGGTAGAGTGCCGCCCGCGCAACGTCCTCGGGCTCGCCGATGCGGCCCTGCTGGGCAGCGATGGCGGCATCCGACACATCGACGCCGAGAGCCTGGAGCTCTGACACCTCGCGCAATCCATGGGGCGTCCGAATGAAACCGGGGCATACGGCATTGCATCGAATATTGCGGTCCCGGAACTCGACACCAATCGCCCGCGCGAACATGTGGACCGCACCCTTGGTCGTGTCGTAGAGCACCTCCATCGGCGTCGCCGCGACGGCTGAAATCGACGAGGTGCAAACGATCGAGCCACCACCTGCCGCGATCATTCCCGGCAGCACGGCGCGCGTCATCAAGAACATGGAGCGGACATTGACCGCGTGAAGCCAATCCCACTCCTCGACGCTCGTTTCTAGGAAAGGCTTTATGACAATCGTGCCCGCGTGATTGAAGAGCACAGTCACCGGGCCAAATTTCTCTTCGACACCGCGAACTGCGTTGTTTACGGCCGTCTCGTCCGAGACATCCGCGGTCCAAAAGTCAGCAACACCGCCATCGTCGCGAATGGCCTTTGCCGTCTGCGCGGCTGCCTCGGCGTTGCGGTCGATGATTGCCACCTTCGCGCCCTCCGCCGCAAAGAGCCGTGACGCCGCTCCTCCCATACCGGTAGCGCCGCCCGAAATAATCGCGATCTTGCCGTTCAACCGTCCCGTCATGTTTTCCCCATATCATGTTCAAAATATTGCCCCAACGCGAGGCACGCGCTGTTTGAAAGCACGCGCGCGCCTTGCGCAGAGTATCAGAGGATAGCCACGATAGAAGGAGAAAGACGCTTACCAAACGTCGTTCGATTGCCGCAACGACGCCACACCGGACAGCGACTGGATCGCTGTCAGTTCGCTCCGGCTTTTAAGATACGATGGGTGCTCGCGTCCAAAGCATGACTTGCGTCCCTGCCATCTTTGGCGAGCCCGTTGGCGGTGTTCGCGCAAGAGGAAAGTGCGAGGAGCAGAGCGACGACGGCGGCGACTTTTGTCATTTTGTCTCTCAATCGACTTGTTGATGACAAGGACATGTCGCCGCAGCGCAGGAAAGCAAGGGCGCACCGGTCTACCGCTCTAGCCAGTCTAGCTAGAGCGCCCTGCCCGCGACATCACAGAGCGCGTTGCGCGACCGCCGGTTCCTCGTCGTTATCCAGCGACAGCAGTTCCCCGACCTGCGCCAACGCTCCCGTGATGACATCGGTGCGTATCGAATAGAAGACCGATTGAGACACGCGCCGGGTATCAACGAAATTACTCTCGCGGAGGATTGCAAGGTGCTGCGATAGGGCGGACTGGCCGATACCCAGCGTCTTCGCGAGAACCTTGACCTGGATCTCTCCACGGCGCAGATTTTGAAGTATTGCCAGGCGATTGGCGTTGCCCAGAACCGACATGTAGTCCGCCAGCAAGGCGATATCGGATGAGACCCAGGTGTCTTCCTGCATGAGATTTCCCTTTTAAGAAATGGCTCGAATGCACGGCAGCAGACCACGGCTGTCGGTTTGCCCAAACCGGCCTTCGAAGCGTTTTTGAATTTTGAGAATGGGTTACCGGCTAGACCGGTGAGTCCGTATGTACTGACGCTCGACGATAAACAAATCTGAGACGCAGTGGGACATCAGCACAAGGAGTTGGTGCTGATAACAGCTGCGATACCGCCGCCTGAGGCGAGCGACCATGCTGTAACAGGAGAGTGGACATCATGTTCACCTGATTGGAATGGAAACTGTCGACACCATCCTCCACACCATTAAAAAGATAGTTAAAAATCATCAGCTTCCCGGCCGAAACCGGGCTTTAAATCCCTTTATTTTAGACAATTCGGCAAATATGGTACTTTTCAGTACCCTTTTATCGCGTCATTTCGAGAATGGCACTCACGGAATACGGTCAGTTGGCGCCGACGCCTCTTGCAAAGATTGCAATGCACTGCCGCAGATGAGCCTTGCGCAGCTCGAGATTCGGCCACGCTTTCGCCTGTCCCTCGGGTGGCCTTATGCCACCGAAGATCATATCCATCAGCATCCGCGCACAGCTCTCAGGATTGCTGATCTCTGCCTTGCCAACCGTGGCTTGCTGCGAAAGCCAATCGACCAATTGTTGTCGCGACTTGAACATGCCCTCATCGTGCAGCATGTCCCGAAGCTCAGGAAACTGCCCGGACTCGCGCATCGCCAGGTGAATGAAAGCAGCGCGCTCCTCATCTGCTTCCTCATCCATATCAATCATGAAGATCGCCTCCAGTGCCTTTGACACGGGCAGATCCTCTTCTTCCGGTCGCGGCAGATCGAGCATCATCTGACGATGCGCGATCACGACTGCGCGGAAGAGATCTTCCTTACTCGCAAACAATCGATAGAGGGTCTGCTTGGACACGCCACTACGGGCAGCGACAATGGCTGTCGTCGTGCCCGCATAGCCCAGTTCGACGAATATCTTCTGCGCGAAGGCAACGATGTGCGCTCGCTTGGTCTCGTCGCTCGATACCTTTGGACGCCCGCGCGGCCTCGGAATCGAAATGTTGGCAGGGTCCCCGGATCCATCCATGAAGCGGCACTCGATTGGCAGCGACGACAGCAAAGGCTGCCAAACGCCCAGGCAGCCTGCCAGAGACGGCATTTTGCCAAGATGGTTTCTGTGCAGGACCACGGGATCAGGAACCGTTCAGTTCGCACCCATCACGTGACCCCATTTCCGTGGCAAAGCAGCTGTTCGCGACCTCCGAGTCGCACATCAGCCGCTACATCGCACCGTTGGCCGAACCTGCCTCGTGAAACCACTGAAAGTCAATCATTTTTGGCTAATGTTGGATTATCCGGCAAACAGAGGACTTCACAACCCCGTGTTTGCCATACCAGCGGACGACCACACGATCTGAGCCGGCAGCCGATCGGGTGGCGCCCGGTAGCCCGGTCGCTCAAAGCAGCATCGAGGCACCCCGATCGAGGTAAGTGTCCAGGAACTGCTCTAGGCGTGGATTCCTTGGCTTCTTGAACACATCCTGCGGGGCTCCGGTGAACAGAACCTTCCCGTGATCGAGGAACGTGATCTGCTGACCAACGGTGGCGGCAAAGCCGATCTCGTGCGAGACGACGACCATGGTCATGCCTTCGGCCGCCAGATCACGCATGACGTTCAGCACTTCACCCGTCAGTTCTGGATCCAGTGACGATGTCGGTTCGTCGAACAGCATGATCTTCGGCTTCAGCGCCAACGCTCGGGCGATCGCCACGCGCTGCTGCTGGCCGCCGGAGAGCTGCGACGGGTAATGCCCTGCACGACCTTCGAGGCCAACTTTGACCAGCTGCGCCATGGCGCGTTCCTCGGCGTCCTTGCGGCTCATCTTGTGAACCGTCTTCAAGGCTTCGCTGACGTTCCCGAGCGCGGTCATGTGCGGCCACAGATTGAACTGCTGGAACACCATGCCGATCTGGGCGCGGATCGTGCGGTTCGCAGCTGCCGATATGCGCTCGCGCGCGCCTTGCGCGTTCTCGGTGAAACCGAGCACCTCGCCATTGATCGTGATGATGCCGGAGGTGGCTTCCTCAAGGAACGCCATGCATCGCAGCAGCGTACTCTTGCCCGATCCGGATGGCCCGATCAGGCAGGAAACCTGCCCCTGCGGAATCTCGAGGTCGATACCGTGCAGCACCGTCGAGTCGCCGAACTTCTTGACGAGATTTTTGACTGCGATCGCGGGTAGGCTCATGCGTTGAAAAACCTCAATCTGGTAAGTTTCATTTCGACGAGATGGCCAAGCCTGCCGGTGATCTCGACGAGCACCCAGTAAAAGAGTGCCAGTACGGAAAGTGCTTCGACGAAGGCGTACTGCTGGGCGCCGATGGCGCTCAGTGTGGCGGTAAGCTCGGGAACGGTAATGATCGACAGAACCGCCGTCTCCTTCATCAGGAGCACGGCCATGTTCAGCGAAGGTGGCAGCACCAGCATGGTCATCTCGGGCAGTAGAATACGCCGGATGATCTGGCCTTGGGTGAGCCCGACACATTCGCCGGCTTCGATATGCCCCTTGGGAACGGCGAGGAAACCCGAGCGGAAGATCTCGCTATAATAAGCCGCCCCGTAAATAGAGATGCCGACTAGGCCCGCAGGCAGCGGATCAAGCGAAAGGCCAATGAACGGCCCTCCATAATAGACAAGAAAGATCTGGATCAGAAACGGCGTGCCACGCAGTAGCGCGACGATCAGGCCGAGCGCCTTGTCGAGGACGGGGCCGCCAAATCGCCGACCGACGGCCACGAAGAAACCGATCACGGCGGCAGCAAGCGTTCCAACGATCCAGATCATGATCGTCACGCCAGCACCGCTCAGGATGGCAGCGCGTTGGTCGAGAATGACGTTGATGTCGAAGGTCATCGCGGAACTCCTGGAAGGGAGCGTTCGATCAAGCTGCCGGCAAGCGCCACGATCCAGTTGATCACGAGATAGATGAGGCCGGCACAGGCAAAGATCTGCAGCGGCAGGAAAGTGCTGCCAGCAAGATCCTGCGCCATGCGTGTCAGCTCGACGATGCCAACGACCGACACCAGCGAGGATGCCTTGAGGATAAGGATCGCCTCATTGACGAGCGCCGGGAAGGTAAGCCGCAACGCGATTGGTGCCTTGATGCGGCGAAAGATCTGCGCCGGGGTCAATCCCACCATCTCGGCCGACTCGACAAGCCCGATGGGAACGCTGGCAAAGCCGCCTCGCAGGTTTTCGGCCTGATAGGCCGCCGTACACAACGACAGGCCAGTAATCGCGGCGACGATACTCGGCACGTTCAAGCCGATCGCGGGCAGCATGTTGTAGATCAGCAGCAACTGCACGAGCAGAGGCACGCCACGGAAAAAGCTGATGAAAATCTGGGCAGGCGCGATGAGAAGCCGCTTCTGCGAGAGAAGCATCCCGGAAAGGAGGATCGCGATCGCAAAGCCGATCAGGATCGACACGACGCTGATTGTCACCGTGTAGATCGACGCCTGCAGAAGCAGTTCGAAGAGTTTGATGGACATGTCCGGCTTTTGCCCGCCTGGCTGTCGTGGAGACCTGATCGCGCCCTGAAGTCACGGGGCGCGATCGGTTAACGATCGGCAGAAATCAGAATGCCGGATCCTTGACAGCGTCAGGCGTATCGAAGGTCGCGCCGAACCACTTCTTCTGCAGCTCAGCCATACGACCGTCGGCCTTGATCTTGAGCAGGGCGGCGTCGATCGCGTCCATCAGGGGCGCATGATCGGCATCCTTGAGACCGATAAAGCCAAAGTAGGACTTCTTGCCGAACGGCGGCAGAACAACCTCGAACGTTCCTTCGCGCTGCTTGGCAACGAATGCGATGTTCGGCAGCGAGTTCGCTACGCCGGCAATACGGCCGGCCGCCAGGTCCGCATAGGACTCCGTGAAGGCAGGATATTCGCGGATGTCCACCTTGGACGGCAGCGTTTCAGAGAACTCCTTGAGCTGGTCGAGCTGCGACGTCGCCTTACCGACTCCGATCTTCTTGCCGGCGATATCTTCCGGCTTGCTGATCGTGCTGTCGCCGGCCTTCTTCAGCACGGCAATGGTCGCTTCGGCAATCGGCGGAGTGAAGCGATAGCGCTCCATACGCTTCTTTGTGATCGTCGCAGGACCTGCAACGACGTCGAACTTTCCGGCTTCGAGTGCGGGGAAAACGCCGTCCCACGGAAGGGCGACCCACTCGATCTTGACGCCGAGTTCCTTGCCGATTTCAGCAAAGAGATCCACGTTCAGTCCGGCATGTTCGCCGGCATCGATAAAGTCAAAGGGCGCGAAGGCGGTTTCGGTCCCAACCTTCAGCGTGCCGGCGGCCTTGACGGCTACAAGCGTGTCTGCGGCGTGGGCCGACAGGGTTGCACCGAATATGAATGCTGCGCCGACGAGGCCCTTAAGCAACGAGTTTGCAATCATGATGTTGTTCTCTCCAGTTTTCCCTCCGCAAAGGAGGAGTTCCCGATTTCAGTCCCGCTGAACGGATTTCTATGATCCGCTTTTGACTATACAAATAGATATAGGCTAGCCTAAGGTGTCAACGTCAAAGTCGACGGAAGCAAATTTTGTGCCGAACGACCGCATCGGAAGCAATGCCGATTGTCGCCTCGCCCGACAGCAAGGGCGGGATGTCGCTGGGAGCAGGTGGCGTATTGATACCAATTCATCAAAGAATTTTCAAAGACATAGAGGCGAAAATCCTGAGCGGCGACTGGCGGCCGGGTGATCGCATCCCGATCGAACACGACCTGGTTGAGGAATATGGATGCTCCCGCATGACGGTTAGCAAGGCGCTTTCCACGCTCGTGGAACGCGGCCTTATCGTCAGGCGCCGGAAGGCCGGATCGTTCGTTGCCGCACCACAGATCAACCGCATGGTAATGGACATCCAGGACATCGGCACCGAAGCAGCTCTGGCCGGTTACGAGCATCGCTATGAGATACTGGTCCGAAAGATCGACACGCTCGCACCTGCCGAAGCGGCGCAGCTGCAGAGCACGGAGGGAGCCGAGGTCCTGCGAATTCAGTGCCTCCATATCGTGGATGGCAAACCGACCGCGATCGAACGGCGAATTATCCTGCTGGATACCGTACCGCAGGCCAGAGACGAGGGCTTTGCCGACGTGCCCCCAGCGAAATGGCTTTTGTCACAGGTGCCCTGGTCGAAGGCAAGGCATGTGATCCGCGCCGTATCCGCCGACGCAACAATGGCCCGGGTGCTGCAGATCGGTCGCGGAGAGCCCTGCCTCAATCTCATCCGCCAGACGTGGCAGAACGACCGCCTGGTCACCTATGTCGAGATCACGCATCCCGGCGAGCGTTTCCAGTTTGCAGGCGTCTTCCATCCCGCCGAGACGCTTGTTTCTCGTCACCAATCGTAGCGAGGCTTCCCTGATGACCGACGAGCAGTACTTCAGGGCAGTTCCGCTTAAAGGCTTGCAAGCATTCGAAGCGGTCGGTCGCTGTGGAAGCGTTACGGCGGCCGCAACGGAGTTGAACGTCTCTCCGGGCGCCATCAGCCAGCAGATACGGAAAATCGAGAGCTTCCTTGGGGTAACTCTCCTGGAACGCAGCGGCCGAACGGCCGAACTGACGCTCTGGGGCAGGCTTTACCACCGGGAAATTTCCAAGGGCTTCGAGCAATTCGCAGCCGCCGAGCAGATCCTCGCACGGGCGCGCAACGAGAACGCGCTGGTGCTGAGCGCGTTGTCATCCGTGGTCAACAAATGGATCGGCCGGCGCATTTTCGATTGGCAGGCGCTCCATCCCGATGCGCATGTCAGGGTGACGGGCCGGGACCGCGAACCCCGCATGGGATTTGACGAGGTCGACTTTCGCGTGAGCTACGGCTCCGACGTGCTCCAGCACGACCATTATACGGAGCTGTTCCGCGATTGGGTCGTGCCCGCCTGCTCCCCTGCCCTGATCGACGCCAAGACTGTGCCGGCTTCCGCGCTGCTTCGCTATCCGCTGCTTCATGTCGAATGGGAACGGCATTTCACGCCCTACCCCAGTTGGGCAGAATTTGCCGAGAAAGTCGGCGTCCAACTCAAGGAGACCTCCACAGGGCTTTCCTTCACCCTCTCGAGCAGCGCTATCGATGCGGCCGTCAACAAGCGCGGCGTCGTTCTTGCCCAGATGTCGATGATCGCGGACGAGCTCGAGGCGCAGACTCTGGTCATCCCCCTCGATGTCAGGATCCCGCTCCGGGAAAGTTACTTCCTCGCCTGGGATCGTTCCGCGCTACAGAAGCCGTTCGGGACAGAGTTCCGCGACTGGGTTATCGCCATCTCCCGGCGACAGGCGACCGTCTCGGCACCCTCCACTCTTTAGAAAAACTAAAACGGAAGACAGCTTGCTCGATATTGATGAAAAAAGCCGCGCGGCGTTAATTTGCGCATATCGATGGTGATCAGCCTCAGGAGGGCTTAATGGCGCGAACCGACAAGATGAAACTCGGCACCTTCGTCTACACGTTCGGCTTTCACCCGGCCTCCTGGCTTCACCCTGCCAGCAGTGTCCACGGCGCCAATGATTTCAGCCACCTTCTGGATGTCGCCAAACGGTCGGAAGCGGCGAAACTCGACTTCATGTTCATGGCGGATTCACCGGCGGCTGCCGTCGGTGATCCTGATGCGCTTGCGCGGATCCCGACGAAAATGAACCGCTTCGAGCCACTTTCCTTGCTCTCGGCTCTTTCGGTCACGACCGAAAACCTCGGCTTGGTGGCAACGGTATCGACCAGCTACTACGAACCGTACAACGTCGCGCGCCTCTTCGGCTCCATCGATCATCTGAGCGGCGGTCGCGTGTGCTGGAACGTCGTAACCTCCGACCATGACGAGACGGGTTACAACTTCAATCGCGAAGGGCTCGACCCGCATGCACTGCGCTACGAGCGCGGCAATGAATTCGTCGACGTGGTCTTCGGGCTGTGGGACAGCTTCGAAGAAGGCGCCCTGCTCCTCGACCGCGAGAGCGGCGTCTATTACGACAAGACCAAGCACCACACGCTGAACCACAAGGGCAAGCACTTCCAGGTACGCGGTCCGCTCAACATTGCGCGTTCGCCGCAGGGTCGCCCCGTAATTGCGCAAGCCGGCGGCTCTGAGCCGGGCATGGACATGGCCGCCCGTACGGCAGAGGTCGTCTTCAGCCTTGCATCCAACATCGAGCGCAACAGGGCCTTTTACGATAACGTCAAGCGCCGCATGCCGGCCTACGACCGCAACCCCGATGATCTGAAGATCATGCCGGGCGTAGTCCTGAACGTCGGAGAAACTCAGGCCGAAGCGCAGGCAAAGGTCGACTACCTGATCGACAAGATGCATCCCGATGTCGGGCGCCTGATGCTCTCGGAATTCCTTGAAACCGACCTGCGCGGCGTCCCGATGGACAAGTCTTTCCCGATGAACAGACTGCCAGAGACGCCGAAGGGCTCGCGCGCGCTGTTCGACGAGCTTGTTGATTTCGTGAAGAGCGGGCGCACGGTCGGCGAACTGGTGCGTCACTACGCCGAAAAGCACACGGGCAACGGCATTACGGGCACACCGGTTCAGATCGCCGACTTCATGGAAGAATGGTTCGAGACACGTGCGGCCGACGGCTTCATCCTGATGTTCCCGACGTTGCCGGCAAGTCTCGACGATTTCGTGCGGCTCGTTCTGCCGGAGTTGCGCCGCCGCGGCCTGTTCCGCGAAGAATATGAAGGCAAGACCCTGCGCGAGAATCTTGGGCTTTCGATGCCCACCAATCGGTTTGCAGCTACCGCGCCCCAGGGCTGAACACGGAGGCAGGAAGATGGACCAGATCGCCAAGACAGGGTTTGCCGTCGATCAGTCGGCTTTCAAGATGTCGATGCGACAACTGGCGGGAGCGGTGAGCGTTATCACCGTCGGCGAGCACGATGAACGCACGGGCTTCACCGCAACGTCGGTGTCGTCTCTTTCTGCGGATGTTCCCTCCGTTATCGTCAGCGTGAACCGGACTTCGTCTTCCTGGCCCGTCCTCGAAAAGTATCGTCGCTTCTGCGTCAATGTGCTTGCCGCCGATCAGCAACATGTCGCCCAGTCCTTTGCCGGCTTCGACGGACAGCGGGGTGTCGATCGCTACACCGGCGGCAGCTGGTATCACCTTGCCACGGGCACGCCAGCGCTGAGGGACGCCTTGACGGTCCTCGATTGCGAACTCGACGCGGTGATGAACCATCACTCGCACGCGATCCTGATCGGTCGCGTCTGCGCGATCGACACCAGAGAAGACATGGAACCGCTGCTTTACTGGCGCGGGGGCTATCGCCGGCTATCAAACGGCATAGCGACGACTTCCTGAAGTTCTGGTTTGCGCGAAGGAGATGGTTCTACGCGCAAAACCGTATTCACTGCCCTCAGGCCGCGTCCGGGCGATGAAGCGTCTTGACCTCTAGGAAGTCCTCCAGACCGAACATGCCGCCCTCGCGACCGTTCCCGGACTGCTTGTAGCCGCCGAAGGGACTGCCATAGCGATGGGGGGCGCCATTAATGTGCACCATGCCGGCGCGAAGGCGTGCGGCCACGCGTTCCGCCCGCTCCGGATTGCCGGTCTGGACATAGGCGGCGAGACCGTAATTGGTGTCGTTGGCAATCGCGATCGCCTCCTCCTCGGTCTCGAACGGCATGATGGCCAGCACCGGTCCGAACACCTCCTCACGGGCGATCCGCATCGTGTTGTCGACATCCGCGAAAATCGTCGGCTTTACGAAATAGCCCGTCTCGAACCCCTCGGGCTTTCCAGCGCCGCCGACAAGCACTCTTGCGCCATCGGCAATTCCCGCCTCGATCAAGGCCTGGACGCGACCGAACTGGATATCGCTGACCAGCGGACCGATGTGTGTCCCCTCTTCCGCGGGATTGCCGACAGTAACCTCCCTGCCCACACGCTCGGCAATTTCAACAGCCTTGCCGTAAACGGACTTCTGCACGAGCAGGCGCGTTGGTGAATCACAGGACTGGCCGGAGTTGTTGAAGCACTCCAGCACGCTGCCGGTGATACGATCTTCCAGATCGGCATCCTCGAAGACGATGTTCGGAGATTTACCGCCGAGTTCCAGCGTGACGCGCTTGACGGTATCGGCGGCGTCCTTGCTGACCGCAATCCCGGCACGGGTCGAGCCGGTGAAGGACATCATCTCGACGTCCTTGTGCTTCGACAACGCGGCACCGGCATTCAGGCCGTCGCCGTTGACGAGATTGAAAACGCCGGCCGGGAACCCGGCTTCATGCACCATCTCCGCATAGAGCATGGCGTTCAGCGGCGTAAATTCGCTCGGCTTCAGGACGCAGGTCGAGCCCGTGGCCAAAGCCGGGACGACCTTGAGCGCGATCTGGTTGATCGGCCAGTTCCAAGGTGTGATCAGCCCGCAGATGCCGATCGGCTCCCGCAACAGCACATCACCGTTCGGCAGCACTTCGCGCATGGAAATGGTCTTCAGCGCGTCGATGAACCCCTGGAGATGGCCGACACCAACATCTGCCTGCTGCTCCCGGCTCATGGTCAATGGCGCGCCAAGTTCCAGCGTTATCGTCTGCGCCATTTCTTCGTAGCGGCGCTTGTAGATCGCGAGCAGCTTTTCCAAGAGCGCAAGGCGCTCTTCGACGCTGGTACGGCTGTAGCCGGCAAATGCCATCTTGGCGGCAGCAACCGCCCGATCGATATCGGCGGCGGTTCCCATGGAGATGACGGCCACCGGCTTTTCCGTGGCCGGATTCAGGACTTCCAGATCGTTGGCGGCAAGCGGCGCCACCCATTCTCCGTTGATGTAGAACTTCCGCTTGTCGAGCATGGTGTGTCCTCTCAAGACTGCTTCTGTTTTTTGTTGAGCCAATCGCTGATCAGTTGCCGGTAGCGCTCGCCGCTGAAGCTTGGAAAGTGCCCGCCATGAACAACGCGGGCCGGGATCTTCAGCAGCCGCTCCATCGATGCGAGATAGTCGTCGGCGTTGGAGTGGTACGTGTCCTCGATCAACGGCCCATCGTAAAGGATGTCGCCGGAAAACAGGATCTCGGTTTCCTTTTCCCACAAGGCGATGCCTCCTGGGGAATGGCCGGGCGTATGGATCACCTCGAACGTCCTGTCCCCGAGATCGATCACGTCGCCATCATTGAGAATGCGCGTCGCCGGCGCCTTGCGGACCGCGTAGCACTTTGAACAATAAGGCTCCGGCGGCAGGGCATCGAAGATATCGTCGGTGACGTAAGGGTCGGCAAGCGTGTTGGCCCGCGTTGGATTGGCGAGCAGGTCCGCCTCAGCGGAATGCACCGCGCGGCATTCGAATTCGTGATGGCAGCCGATATGGTCGAAATGCGTGTGGCTCGCGACGGCAATCAGGTCGCGCTCGGTGACAAGCGGCACCCATTCACGCAGGGAGACCACGCCCATGCCACTGTCGACGAGCATATCGCGGTCACGCCCCCTGATATGCCAAATGTTGCAGCGGTAAAATTCCTGAATGTAAGGCTCGGAGATCGCGGTGACGTCGTCGTCCAGACGTCGCAGCGCATACCATTTGCCGGGATCGATACGCTCCATCAGATCAGTTTCCGCCGCCATCTGCCGGCAAGGCTACGACATCGGACGCATTGACGGCAAGCACTACGCTTTGCCCTTCCGCAACGCCCACCGATTGCGGCATATGCGCGACCATCGCAAGCTCCGGCGCGGTCAAGGGTTTCAGGTGGCAGCGATAATGGGTCCCGAAAAAGGCCCCGGCGGTCACCGTTGCCTGGCCAAGCGCTGTCGCCGCCTCGGCCGCGGCGTCGCCGCGGCGGAAATGCTCCGGCCGGATGCACAAGGTCACCCTCTGCCCGTCCGTCGGAGTGGCGGCCGTGAAATTTCGGCGCGCGAGCACGATGTCGCCGATAGCTGTTTCGACCCTCGCGCTGACCGCATCGGTGGCCTTGACGATACCGGGAACGAAGTTCACCTCGCCCATGAAGCCGGCGGAAAACAGGGAACGCGGTCGCATGTAGATTTCGGATGGAGGGCCGAGGTCTTCAATGTGCCCCTGGTTCATGACGACGATCCGGTCGGCGATCGCCATTGCCTCTTCCTGGTCGTGCGTCACGTGGACGAAGGTCGTACCGACCCGCTTCTGGATCGCCTTCAATTCATCCTGCATCTGGCGGCGGAGCTTGAGATCGAGTGCACCGAGCGGCTCGTCGAGCAGCAGCACATCCGGGTCGACGGCAAGCGCCCTTGCCAGCGCCACGCGCTGGCGCTGGCCACCCGACAGTTCGTGTGGTCGCTTGTCGGCGGAGGACTTCAGGCCAACGAGGTCGAGAAAGCCTTTGGCCCGCTCTTCGCGCTCGGTCTTGGCGACACCGCGCATTCTCAGCCCGAAGCCGACATTGTCCTTGAGCTTCATATGCGGAAACAGCGCGTAGTCCTGGAACATGGTCGTCGTCGGCCGCCTGGCGGGCGGAACGTTGGTCATGTCCTTGCCGCCGATCGCGATCCGACCCTGGGTCGGCGAAAGGAAGCCGCCCAGAATGGAGAGCAGCGTTGTCTTGCCGCAGCCGGACGGTCCGAGCAGCACGATGAATTCGCCGGCTTCGATATCAAGCGACACATTGTCGAGCGCGGTGAAGGCGGCAAAGGTCTTCGTGGCGTTTGCGATGGAAACCGGAGCGGTCATGATTTCTTTGTCCTTCTGAACAGGCAGAGTTCCAGAACGATCAGCACCGTGACCGACACGAGAAACACCAGCGAGCCGATAGCATTGGTCTTTGGATTTAGGCCGGAGCGCAGCAGGCTCCAGATCTCGACGGGGAGCGTGACGTCGAAGCGAGACAGCAGAAAGGCGATGATGAACTCGTCCCAGCTGAAGGTCACTGACAGAAAGAAGGAGGCGAGCAGCGAAGGCATCAGCATCGGCGCAGTCACCAGCATCATGACCTTGAGATCGCTGGCGCCGAGATCGCGGGCGGCCCGCTCGATGTTGATGTGGTGATCACCCATCGAGGAATAAATGATGGCAAAGCAGAGCGGTAGGTTGATGACCACATGGCCGATCCCGACCGTCCAGAGAGAAAGGCCGATGCCGAGCGTATTCAGCACCGTCAGCAGTCCCAGCGCGATGATGAGGTAGCTGACCGTCATCGGCGCGATCAGCAGACCGCGCTGAAGCGCTGAACCCGGCAACTTGTAGCGGGCCAGCGCATAAGCGGCGAGAAATCCGAGAAGGCAGGCGACCAGCGACGATATGGTCGCCACCAGGAAAGAGTGAAGCAAGGCCGACATCAGCTTGCGGTCGGCGAAGACCGCCTCGTACCATTGCAGCGAGAACCCGTTAAACGGCGGCACCGGCAGACGGCCATCCTGGAATGAGAAGAGCACCAGCACCACGACGGGCAGGAAGATGAACCCGAAGATCAAAACGGCATAGGTGGTGGAAACCACCGTCGTTATCCTGTCGCGCATCGTCATGCCCTCTCGATCTTCAGCCAGCGAGCGCAGGCGATATAGGCGGCGGTTACCGCCAGCATGAGAATGATCGAGAGCGCCGCCGCCATCGGAAAGTCGGCCCGGCGTCCGAGCTGCAGCATGATGATCTGCGGCAGGACGAGCTCGTTGTTGCCGCCGAGGATCTGCGGCGTGACATAGTCGCCGATACAAAGCACGAAAGTCAGAAATGCGCCTGTCATGATGCCGGGGATCGTCAGCGGCAGGATCACGTGCCAGAAGGTCTGGAAGGCGTTTGCCCCGAGATCCGCAGCCGCGCGGCGGTAATTTGGCGGAAGCTGAACGAGATTGGCATAGATCGTCAGTGTCAGGAGCATGACAAAGAAGTGCACAAAGCCGATGACTGTCGCGGTGCGATTGCTGGCGAGTTCCAGCGGCTCGCTGATCAAGCCGCTCTGCATCAAGGCCTGATTGATGACACCATTGCGGGACAATACCAGCAGCCACGAATAGGAACGCACGACATAGGATGTCCAGAACGGGAGCACGGCGAGGATGAGTGCCGTTCGCTGGAAACGCTGCGGCACGCGTTCGGCAATGATCCAGGCAAGCGGATAGGCCAGGAGGACCGAAAGGACGGTAACGATTGCCGTTATCTCTAGCGAATTCGTCAGGCCTTTGAACAGCGCGCCCTTTTCGAAGAAGGCGATATAGTTGCCGAGGCTCCAAACCCGCACGATGGAACCGCCCTGCTGGGCCCAAAGGCTCATCGCCGCCATGAAAAGGAAGGGTGCCACGAAGAAGGCAAGCGTCCAAAGAAGCGCAGGCGCAACGAAACCCCACGCCTTGCGACGCTCCGTATATTCAAGGGAAAGGCTGGCCATGCCAAAACTCCGTCCTGCCTCTCCCGCCTGGCGGGAGAGGGTCATGGTAAGGCGTTGCGGAAAGATCGATGCTTACTGCTGCAGCATCTCGGTCCAGACATCCTGCATCTTGGCGTCGAGTTCGGCGCTCGGAATTGGATAGAGCTGGGTGCGCTTCAGATAGTCTGCCTGTTCGTTCCAGCGCAGTGCTGTCTTCTGCTCATCGGTCAGGTGCGCGCCGGCCTTCTCGTTGGCAGGCATTGCCCAGTAGCATGAGGAGGTCGCCAGCCGTGCCTGGCCTTCCGGGCTGACGATATACTGCACGAACTTGAGCGCCAGGTCCTTCTTGGTTGAGTCTTTCATGACGCCGATCGACTGCGCCCAACGCACGGCACCCTGATCAGGAATGACCCAGTCGAGGTTGGGCTTGTCCTTGACCAGACCGGCGGTCAGCCATTCTCCACCGCCGAAGACGATATCGACTTCGCCCGTGGCCAACGCCGTCTGCGACGAGACGACATCGCTCACCTGCTTGGAGTTTTTCTTCAGCGCGAACAGCTTGTCCTTGATCGCCGGCATGTCGGCGTCCTTCAGGTCGGCCGTGGCCTTTCCGAGATCGATGCCAGTCAGGCCGATCATCGGCAGGTAATAGTCGTAGACTGCAATGCGGCCCTTGTACTTGTCGGACCAGAGCTTCGACATGTCCTTCATGTCAGCCGGATCGACCTTGGTCTTGTCGTAGGAAACCGTGTTGTAGCCGAACTTTTCGGTAACAGCGTAAGTCTTGCCGTCCCGCGTGTTGTTGGCCTCCATCCTGACCTCGGGAAAGAGGTCCGCATTCGGAAGAGCGTCCGCCGGGATCTCGGCGAGAATGTCCTTGTCGACCGCGCGCTGGACATCAACGCCATCGATGACGAGAACATCCCAATCACCAGGACGGGACTGGTCGATGATCGACAGCCCCGCACCCGTACCCTCGTATTCCTTGAGATTGACCTTGACGTTGTTGGCCTTCTCGAACGGCTCGATCAGCGCGGGATCGGTGTGATCGCACCAGACGAGCGCATTCAGCTCCTCCTGGGCGAAGACAGGCGCGGGCGCCAAGGCCGCGGATGCCGCACCGAGCGAGAGCACGGCGACGGATGACAGGAATTTGCGCGCAAATGCGCCTGGAAACGCTTGGATCATGATGTTGCCCTCTGGTCAGCGACGCTCGTCTTGGCGCCTTCACAAAAAGATTGAATGAGTTCATTTTTTAAGTCAATATGAATTTTGAGGGTATTCATAATTTGAAGAGAGCTGCAAATGACAGGGCTGCGCGCAAGGCAGAAAGCTGATCGGAATCGCCGCATTCTGGAAGCCGCCACGGGCCTTTTTCGCGAGGTCGGCTACGACAGCGCACGTATCGAGGACATCGCCGAGCGCGCCGAGGTTTCTGTCGGAACCTTCTACAATTACTATGAGAACAAGGGCGATATCCTCGTGGCTGCGGTCTCGATGGAAGTCGAGGAGGTTCTGGAATCCGGCAAGGCGATCGTCGAGAACCCGCCATCGGCCACGCTCGACGCGCTGCAGGCACTGATCGGCCAATATTTCGATCACTCGCTGGTCTATCTGAGCAAGGAGATGTGGCGAACGGCGATGGCCACCTCGATCCAGCAGCCGGACAGTCCCTTCAGTCGTCGCTACACCGAACTCGACGGCCGGCTCTGCGACCAGGTTTCCATGCTGATGCATAAGCTGCAGCTGCGCGGCGCCGTTATGCCAGGGATCGATGCGGTCGCCGTGGGCCAATTGGCCTTCAACAACCTCAACATGATGTTCATCGAATTCGTGAAGGACGAGGCGATGACGTTGGAAACGCTGAAAGAACGTGTCGCGCGGCAAAATCGCCCGCTCGCACTCCTGATCAGCAGTCCCAGAATTCAATAAAAACACGGGAGATAGGGATGGAACAGCAACAACAAGCCGTGCTCGCGGCGGCCGATCGGCTTGTCGACGCTTTCGGGCGGCATGATCGCGAAAGCTACTTCGCGGCATTCGCGCCTGAAGCAACATTCGTTTTTCACAATCTGGATCGGGCATTGCATAGCCGCGCGGAGTACGAGGCAGAGTGGGAACTGTGGGAGACCAGAGATGGCTTTCGCGTGCGCGGGTGCCGTTCGAGCGACCGCCATGTCCAATTGGCCGGACCAGTCGCCATCTTTACCCACAGCGTGGAAACAGACCTTTCATTCAACGGCGAGCCGACCACGAGCACGGAGCGAGAGACGATCGTTTTTGAACAGCAGGCAAGTGGCAAGTGGCTTGCGATCCACGAGCACCTGTCGCCGCGCGCCTGACATCCGCGACCCAAGACACCACCTGAATTCGACTGACCAGACGTGCTAAGTACAGCTTAGAAGAAGGATTAAGTGCATGGTTGATTTGAAGAAGCACCTGGAAGAGCTGCGCAGCAGGTTCGCAGACAGCGCCGAGTTCTTCGATCCGCGGTTTCGCAAGGTTGCAGAGAAGATCTTCAAGGGCGGTACGCGCGCCGCCCCTTATTCCGGCATTTCGACCTTTGCCGGCCTGCCCTATCGCGAGGTGGATTTCTCGGCTCCCGATTTCGGCGATCTGCAGGTTGCAGCGATCGGCGTTCCGATGGATCTCGGGGTCAGCAACCGCCCGGGCTCACGTTTTGGACCGCGGGCCGTTCGCGGCGTCGAGCGGATCGGCCCCTACAATCACGTCCTTGATTGCGCCCCGGCCTACGACCTGCGGGCAGCCGACATCGGCGATGTGCCGTTCGGGAGCCGCTACCGGCTCGAGCAATGCCACCAGAATATCGAAGCCGCCATCGGCAAGATCGTCGAAGCAGGCGTCATCCCGGTTTCGGTCGGCGGCGATCACTCGATCACCCACCCGATTCTGAAGGCAGTTGGCGCAAAGCGGCCGGTTGGACTGATTCATATCGATGCACACTGCGATACCGGTGGACCGTTCGATCAGACGAAGTTCCACCATGGCGGGCCGATGCGCAACGCAGTGCTCGACGGTGTCCTCGATCCGACCAGAACCATACAGATCGGCATCAGAGGCTCCTCGGAATACCTGTGGGAATTCTCCTATGAGTCGGGAATGACCGTCATTCACGCCGAGGAAATTTCCGGCATGGGCATACCGGCGGTTATCGAAAAGGCGCGGAAGATCGTAGGCGACGGCCCAACCTACCTGTCCTTCGATATCGACAGTCTCGACCCGGCCTTTGCACCTGGCACAGGAACCCCCGAAGTCGGCGGACTGACCAGCCGAGAAGCGTTGGAGCTCCTTCGCGGGCTCCGGGGCCTCAACTTCGTCGGCGGAGACGTTGTGGAGGTCGCGCCGCAATACGACAGCACCACCAATACCGCCCAGGCAGGCGCGCAGGTTCTGTTCGAGATTCTGAGCCTGCTGGTTTTCAGTCCGGCGCTTGCGACGCGCTAACAAAACCGTGATCGAAACAATGCGCGCCGCCGGGACTCTCTCGGCGGCGCGACAGTATTCCTACCGGTAACGTTGCAGTAGCCGATGCGGCGCCGAAATAGCCGCGGCCGCCCCAAACACCAATCCTGAGGGCTAACAATTAGCCCTTGCCACCGCGTTTCGGCGGACGATATACCCCCTGCAGGGTTGGAGACGTTAAGGTGCTGTCTCCTGCCGGCGCCTGATGCGTGAATATGTCGAACGCAGGTAGGACGAAACTGATGGCATTTTGTTACGCTCGTGATTGCCTGTCGAGCACACCTTCCCGCACGAGTGAAATGCCGCTCGCTTGCCAAGCGAGCTTACGCTGCAGGACGAAACTCAGTTCCATTTGCTGTCCATCCGATTACTAAACCGCGCGGCGAACCTGCGCGACAAACAGCTCGTTCTCGTTCGCCGGCATCCAATGGGGCTATTCCGTGGATAACTCACCCAAATCACCATCATTGCTCGGCCGCCTGTGGCTATTTCTTCTGGGCGCAATCATCACGATTGCCGGCCTTTTCTTTGCCATCGGCGGCGGCAAGCTCGCCTCGCTTGGAGGCAGCTGGTATTTCTTGCTCGCCGGCATCGGCCTCATCATCTCCGGCCTCCTGATCGTTCGTCGCAGACCGGCAGGTGCTTTGCTGTTCGGTCTCGTCTTTGTCCTTACCGCCATCTGGGCGGTGTGGGATGCAGGACTTGAGTTCTGGCCGCTCATTTCGCGACTGTTCGCGATCGGTGTCGGCGCCGTTGTGGTCGCCCTCTCCTTCCCACTGCTGCGTCGCTCGGTCGGTCGCACGCCTGCTTATGGCGCGTCCTTCGTCCTCGCCGCCATTCTGGCCGTTGGCTCCGCTGCAGCCTTTGTCGGCATGTTCATTCCTCATCCCACGGTAATGGCAACGGCTGCCCCGACTTTGACGCCCGTCTCGCCTGACAAGGAACAGAAGAACTGGGAGAGCTACGGCAACACCCCCGGGGGCAGCCGGTTTGCAGCGCTTGACCAGATCAACCGCGACAACGTCTCCAAGCTGCAGGTCGCCTGGACGTACCACACCGGCGATATCCCGATCAGCCCGGGCGCCAACGGCGCCGAGGACCAGGAAACCCCGCTACAGGTCGGCGACACCGTATTCCTTTGCACGCCGCACAACAACGTGATCGCCCTCGACGCCGACACCGGCAAGGAAAAGTGGAAGACGGAGATCAACGCGAAATCATCCGTCTGGATGCGTTGCCGCGGCCTCGCCTATTTCGACGCCACGCGATCGCTCGAGCAGCCGACGGCACCGGGCTCCAGTCCCGTCACGCAAGTGACAGTCGCGCCGGGCGCGCTTTGCGAACGCCGGATCCTGATGAACACCATCCAGGCGGAACTGATCGCGATCGATGCCGATACCGGCAAACTCTGCGAAGACTTCGGCAACAAGGGGCGTGTCGACCTGAAAGTCGGCATGGGCGACGCACCTGATCCCAACTACGTGCTGACATCGGCACCGACGCTTGCCGGCACTACGGTCGTCGTCGGCGGCCGCGTCGCCGATAACGTCAGTGTCGATATGCCTGGCGGCGTCATGCGCGGCTTCGACGTCGTCACCGGTCAACTGCGTTGGGCCTTTGACCCCGGCAATCCAGACATCACATTGCTGCCGCCTGCCGGCAAGAGCTACACGCGCTCGACCCCGAACGTGTGGGCGGCCATGTCCTACGATCCGGCTTCCAATACGGTGTTCATGCCGGTCGGCAGCCCCTCGGTCGACCTGTGGGGCATTACGCGCACAGCGCTTGATCACAAGTACGGCGCATCCATGCTCGCTCTCGATGCCACGACGGGCCGCGAGAAATGGGTGTTCCAGACCGTTCATAACGACCTGTGGGACTTCGACGTCCCGATGCAGCCGACGTTCATCGACTTCCCGGGCAAGGACGGTTCGACGGTACCTGCGCTCGTCTTTGGAACCAAGGCCGGCCAGCTCTACGTATTGGACCGCGCAACCGGCAAGCCGCTGACAGAGGTCCAGGAACAGCCGGTTAGACCAGGCACGATCCCCAATGAACCATACGCCCCGACGCAGCCGCGTTCGGTTGGAATGCCGCAGATCGGTGCCCAAACCCTGACTGAGGCCGACATGTGGGGCGCCACCCCGTTCGACCAGTTGCTGTGCCGCATCGCCTTCAAGGGCATGCGCTACGATGGGCTGTATACGGTACCGGACACCGATATCTCCCTCAGCTTCCCGGGTTCGCTCGGCGGCATGAACTGGGGCGGATTGTCTTCCGATCCGAACAGCAACTACATCTTCGTCAATGACATGCGGCTTGGCCTCTGGATTCAGATGGTCCCGGCCGACCCGAAAAGCACTGCGACCAACAGCGGTGGCGAAAGCGTCAACACCGGGATGGGCCTCGTTCCGATGAAAGGTACGCCTTACGCAGTCAACAAGAACCGCTTCCTGTCGCAGTTGGGTATTCCGTGCCAGAAACCACCATTCGGCACGATGACGGCCATCGACGTGAAGACCCAGAAGATCGCCTGGCAGGTTCCAGTGGGCACCGTTCAGGACACCGGGCCGCTGGGGATCAAGATGGGATTGCCGATCCCGGTCGGCATGCCGACGCTGGGCGGCACGCTGGCAACGCAGGGCGGACTGGTGTTCATCGCCGGAACGCAGGATTATTACCTGCGCGCCTTCAGCTCGGCGACCGGTGAGGAAGTCTGGAAGGTACGCCTGCCAGTCGGCAGCCAGGGCGGCCCGATGACCTACAAGTCACCCAAGACCGGCAAGCAATACGTCGTCATCTCCGCCGGTGGCGCGAGACAGTCGGACGATCGGGGTGACTATGTAATCGCCTACGCGCTTCCGAACTGAAGCAACGAGACCATCGATGGGGGCCGCACCTGCTGGCCCCCATCCGACCCCGGCACGGTTGACTCGGCACGAGCCACAGCCGAAAACGCAGGAAGGCATGTTCCGGACTGCGAATTCCTCATGACAGATAAGCGCCCTACCCTCCCACCGCTCAATGCACTGAGAGCCTTCGACGCGTTGGCGCGGTGCGGAAGCCTGCGAGCGGCGGCAAACGATCTGGGTGTCGTGCCCGGCGCCGTGCGCCAACAGCTTTCCAGCCTGGAAGAACATTTCGGCGTGCCGCTCTTCAATCGAGATGGTGGACGCGTCAGCCTGAACGATACCTCACGCCGGCTTGCGGACGCCGTCGGTGTCGCCTTCGCGATCATCGCGAGGGCTGCCGACGAAGTAACGCCGCAGGGGCAGCGATCGAAGCTCAGGGTCGGCGTTCCCATGCCGATGGCAGCAGCATGGTTCATACCGCGGCTTCCTCGTATTCTGGCGGACGTGAAATCGCTTGAAATTCAGGTGGTTCCCGTCCCGGTTAGTCTGAGCCTGACGGATGCGGCGGATATCGACGCGCTGATCGCCGGCGGCGAATACAGGCCCTTGCCCGACATCTCTGCCACGCAATTCATGAACGACGAGTTTGGACCGGTCGGAAGCCCGGAGGCGATCGCGCAACTTGGCCCCGGTCTCGACGCCGGAACGGCCATCATTGCCAGGGACGTAAGCTACCTGTGGGACGACTGGTTCCGTGAAAGCGGCACCACGCCCGTGCGCTTTCAGAGGCGTACCGAATTTAACGACCTGATGCTTGCAATCAGCGCCGCCAAGGCGGGGCTTGGCCTGACCATCGCCCCGCGAGCATCAATCGAAGCGGATCTAGCCGCGGGCACGTTGATTGCGCCCTTCGGTTTCTGCGCCCGGCCCGCCGGCTATCGTCTTTGCTGCCGGGCGGTGGACCGCGATCGTAAGGCGATTGTCGCGTTGCGCGCCTGGCTCGTTGCCGAAGGGAAAGCAGCAAATCTGCACGTGGCGACACTTTAATGTCCCTGTGCGAGAGCGCCACGAATTGGTTATGACGCTTTGACGGCAACCGGGCCAATGGGCCATGAAAGGCGATATTGTATGCTGCGCTGGGGTATTCTGGGAACGAGCTTCATCTCCCATACGGTCGCTGATGCCATCAGCGCCAGCGATGGCTCGCAAATCGTCGCGGTTGCCGGTCGCGATCCCGGGCGTTTGGCCGAGTTTGCAGACCAGCACGCAATCGCCAGGCGCTATTCGACTGTGGACGCCATGGTGGACGATCCGGATATCGACGTCGTCTATGTTGGCCTGCCCAACAATGTCCACCACGAGGCGGTCATCAAGGCTGCGGCAAAAGGAAAGGCCGTGCTTTCCGAGAAATCACTGACGACGACGATGGCCGAGGCGCAAGCTCTGGCCGCCGCAGTCCGTCAATCGAGGATCTTCTTCCTCGAGGGGCTGATGTATCTCAGCCATCCCATCATTGCCGAGCTCGGCGGCATCATACGGTCGGGACGACTTGGGACCGTCCGCTCGATCGCCGGCCTCTATGCCGCCGACATCTGGAAGCTCGTCAATCCTCTCGGCAAGGGCACGCTTTACAACTTGGGCTGCTATCCAGCATCATTGCTGCAATACGTCGTTCAGACTGCCTTCGGTCCGCAGGCTTTCGCGGATCGCTCGATATCCGGTCACGGCAATATCTCATCGCATGATGGCAACATCTGCGATGCTTCCCTGTCTATCCGCTTCGGCAATGGGACGCTCGCCACGCTGCAGTCGACGGACAGTTACGGCATGTCCTTCGACTTCGTCGTGCGAGGCGACCTTGGATCAGTGCGCTTCCGGACAAACCCATGGCTGCCGACCGCCGGCGACAATATCCTGGAGATCGAGGATTATGGCCGACCGTCCGAGCAGATCCGTGTTCCGTCCGATTTCGACGCGTTCGGACAGCAGGTCCGCCTAGTCGAGCGATGCATTGCAGAGGAATTGAAGGAAGCACCTCGCCCCTCTCCACGCCTGACCGATTCCATCGAAATCATGGAATTGCTGACCGAATGGGAAAACGCGGTCCGGGCGCCTGCCACCTAGAACGACAGGTCGAGCGCGCGCCCTTCGAAGAGGCGATCCCTCGAGCCTTCAAGGTGGGACTGCATCAGATTGCGAGCGTCATCCGACCGGCCTTCGGCAATCGCCTTGTAGATCGCGTTGTGCTCCTGAAAGACCTGCTCGAGACCGGGACGCGGCCCCAGCAGCGAAAGACCGTGCAGATGCATGCCAACCGCGATATGCGCCTTCAACGCATCGATCGAGGCGGTATAGTAGTGATTGTTCGCCGCTTCCGTGACCGCACGATGGAAGTTGAAATCGGCGTCGGTCCGATGCAGCTGATGGCTGGTCGCTTCACGTAGGTCGGCTAGCGCCGCAGCAATCTTCTGGATCGCTGCCTCGTCTCGTCTCTTGGCCGCGAAATAGGCGGCAGCCGGTTCGATCGTCAGGCGGAACTCATAGCAGCGCTGGATATCCGCGATGGTCTTGACCGGTGAATAGGACAGCTGCGTCGTCGGCGAACCGTGCGCGCTGACGAAGGTGCCCGCACCCTGCCGTGCATAGACCATCCCTTGGTCGCGCAACCGAGCCAAGGCATCGCGAACGATCGGGCGGGAAACGCCAAGCAGCGAGGCAAGCTCGTGTTCGCCCGGAAGGCGCGAATCCGGCGGATAGTTACCGGACTTGATGCGCTCCAGCAGCTGATCGAAGACACGATCGACCAGCTTGACGGCTTTGCCGCGCTCCGGCTTTACCGCCGCTGTCACTTGCGCGCCTGCCGATGCGCCATTTGCTTCGTCCACTTTCATTCTCCCCGCGGACATCGTCTCACGCCGCCTGATTCTGCGGTATCAGTCTTAGCAAACTCTCGGAATTCCCAAAGCCCCCGGACTTGACCGCACAGCGGATGCTCACGCCATTCGATAGCGTCACACTGAACCACGGAATCCCCGCCTCGATCTCGCCCTTCGGAAGGAGGACACGAACACCGAGCGCCTGGAAAACAGCAAGAGCCGTATCACCGCCGCCAACCATCAGCATTTCCGGATCAGTGGCTTCTATTGCAGATTTTACACCTTGCGCAAAGCGCTCCGCAACTGCCGCGGCATCGTCATTGATCTCTCCGGTGCAACGCAGCAGGACGGGCAGGTTCAATTCGCCGGTATATGCTAAGGCTCCCATCGGCGCATCTACGCTGGTGCGCAGAACCCCCGCAGCCTCCAGCTTTGCCATCTGGGCAGCTGTAATCGGGTCGCGCGAGCCGAAGGCAAAGACCGTGTCGCTGGCTGGCTGGAACGGCAATCTGACCGCGCCGGGGCGCGTTATCCTGCGCGCGAGCGCGCTGCCAAGGCCACGGGCACCAACGGCAAGCGCCCCGGCCCAGTCGTGTTCGGCCACCAGACGATCGAGGTCTCCGTCACTCTCAGCATCTGCGACAAGAACAGTCTCGCGCCGACCGCGAAAGAGATCGCCGATGGCGAGTGGCTGATCGACGCCGCGGCCTACGACCTGACCATTTCGTGTGTAGCGCTCTTGGTCAGGAATAGCTGGCGCGACCACGATTTCGCGACGACCGAAAGCTGCGGCCAGAACCGCGCCTTCAGCTGCCACGTTACCTTTTAGCCGCGAATCGATCTTCTTCATGACGATATCGGGAGAGGCGGCAAGAAGCGCGCTGGCCGCGAGGCCCACTCTTCCTGCCGCTTCCTCCTCCGGGAGAGCCCGCGAAGCAGTGTTGACGACAACGACATCACACGCCGTCGCCAGTGCCTCGGATATGGCTTCGACATTGATCGCGACGGCCACAGACAGACCGGCATCAACGAACGGGGTTCCCGTGTCGAGCGCGCCGGTCAAATCGTCGGCGATGATCGCGACCTTCAGCGTCATGCAGTCTGTCCCGTGTTGACCGCGTGGCAGGCGACGAGGTGGCCGGGCTTGGCTTCCTTCCACTCCGGCACGACCTTGCTGCAAACATCCATGGCGATCGGGCATCGCGAATGGAAGCGGCAGCCGCTCGGCGGATTGAGCGGGCTCGGCACGTCGCCCTGCAGGATCTGGCGTGTGCGGGTGCGCTCAAGTTCCGGATCGGTTTCCGGCACGGCCGACAACAACGCCCTCGTGTAAGGGTGCAGCGGGTTCTCGAACAGCTCCTCGCGGGTCGCGAGCTCCGCCAGGCGGCCGAGATACATAACGCCGACGCGTGTGCTGATATGGCGCACGACGGCGAGGTCGTGGGCGATGAAGAGATAGGTCAGGCCGTATTTTTCCTGCAGATCGAGCAGCAGGTTGATGATCTGCGCCTGGATCGACACGTCGAGCGCCGATATTGCCTCGTCGCAGACGATGAACTTCGGCTGACAGGCAAGCGCGCGGGCAATGACGACACGCTGGCGCTGGCCGCCGGAAAGCTCATGCGGATAGCGCTGCGCGAAGCGGGTCGGCAGGCCGACATCGGTCAGAAGTGCTGCGACGCGGTCCTTCAGCTCGGCCTTGGTGCAGAGCTTGTGGAAGAGGATCGGCTCGCCGACGGCCTCGCCGATCGTCATGCGCGGGTTGAGCGTCGAATAGGGATCCTGGAAGACGATCTGCAGGTCGCGGCGGAAGGGCCGCATCTGCTTTTCGTCCAGCGTCGCCAGATCCTGGCCCTTGTAGACGACCTTGCCTGAGGTCGCCTTGTAGAGGTTGAGGATGGTGAAGCCGGTCGTCGACTTGCCGCAGCCGGATTCACCGACGAGCGAGAGCGTCTCACCCTCCATGATGTCGAGATTGACGTTGTCGAGCGCATAGACTGTCGCCGAGCGTTCGCCGAAGGCGCCGAGCTTGACGTGGAAATGCTTGACGAGGTTTTCGACCTTGAGCAGCGGTTGGGCACCCATCACGCGGCCTCCTGCATTTTCTGGACGACGAAGCAGGCGGTGCGGTGGTTTCCGGCGCCTGAAATAGGCTCAAGTTTCGGCACGCGCTCGTGGCAGACGGCTTCCGCCAGCGGACAGCGCGGAGCAAAGGGGCAACCCTTAGGACGACGGCCGGGCTCCGGCGGCGTGCCGCCGATCGAGCTGAGGCGGCTTGCCGGCGCGTCCGACAGCTTCGGGATGGAGGCCAAGAGGCCGCGCGTATAGGGATGGCTCGGGCGAGCGTAGAGCTCGTCGACCGGTGCATCCTCGACCACGGTGCCGGCATAGAGCACGGCGACGCGGTCGACGAGACCGGCGATTAGCGCCAGGTCATGGGTGATCCAGACGACGGACATGCCAAGCTTGGCGCGCAGGTCCTTCACCAGATCAACGATCTGCGCCTGGATGGTGACGTCGAGCGCCGTGGTCGGTTCGTCGGCGATCAGGAGTTTCGGATTGCAGGCAAGGCCGATCGCGATCATCACGCGCTGGCGCATGCCGCCGGAGAGCTCGTGCGGATAGGCCTGCAACCGTTCTTCCGGGCCTGGGATACCGACGAGGCGCAGCAATTCGACGGCGCGGGTGCGCGCTTCGGCCTTCTTCATGCCGCGGTGATAGATCAGCGGCTCGCAGATCTGGTCGCCGATGCGCATGACCGGGTTGAGCGACGTCATCGGGTCCTGGAAGACGAAGCCGATATCGCCGCCGCGCACCTTGCGCAGCTCCTTGTTCGACATCTTCTGCAGGTCGTGGCCATTGAAGCTCGCCGAGCCCTTGGTGACCTTGATCTTGTTCGGTAGCAGCCGCATCAGGCTCAGCATCGTCAGGCTTTTGCCGCAGCCGGATTCGCCGACGACGCCGAGCGTCTCGCCCTTGTTGACGTGGAGGTCGATACCATCGACCACGACCGCCGGGCCGTTCCTGCCGTCGATCTCGACGGTCAGGCCGCGGACATCGAGCAGTTTCTCATTGGATCGCGTCGTGTTCATTATTTGGAACCCCGCGGATTGAGTGCGTCGTTGAGGCCATCGCCGAGGAAGCTGAAAGCGACCGAGGCAAGGCCGAGGACGGCGGCCGGGGCGGCCAGCAGGTGCGGATAGTGCTGCCAGACACGCAGGCCGTCGGAGATCATGTTGCCCCAGCTGGGCGTGGGCGGATTGACGCCGACGCCGAGGAAGCTGAAGGCGCTCTCCAGAACCATGGCCGTTCCGAGACCGGCGCTAACCGAGACGATCAGCGGGCCAAGCGCATTCGGAATGACGTAGCGCTTCATGATGATCCAGTTCGACAGACCGAGCGCCTGGGCGGCGGTGATATAGGGACGGCTGCGGATCGACAGGACCTGGGCGCGCACGAGGCGCGCATAGGGCGGCCAGGAGATCAGCGCCATCGAGCCGAAGACCAGCATGAAATCGACCCATACGGTCTGGCGGTAGAAGGGATTGAGGGTCGCAAGATACTGCGCTTCCATCCACTTGGCGATCGGCGCCTTGAGCGAGGCATTGATGACGACGACGAGCAGCAGGTTCGGGACAGACATGGTCATGTCGGTCAGCCACATGATGACGCGATCGAACGGGTTGCCGAAGAAGCCGGCGATGGCGCCGAGCAGGGTGCCGATGAAGACCGCGATGACGGTGACGATGACAGCCACAAGGAAGGCCGTGCGTGTGCCAAAGACGACACGGCTGAAGACGTCGCGACCAAGATCGTCTGTACCGAAGAGATGCGTAAGCGACGGAACGGCGTTGCGGGCCTGCAGATCCTGGCTCAGATAGTCATAGGGCGTCAGATAGGGGCCGAAGATCGCGGTGAAGGCCAGGATGAGCACGACTGCGAGACCGAAGACGGCGAGCTTGTTGCGCTTCAGGCGGTACCAGGCGTCGCGCCACAGGCTGACGGGGGCCTCTTCCTGTTGTGCGACGGGAGAGAGAGGGATAGCGGACATGGTCAGCGGCTCCTTCTTGCATCGTTGGCACGCGGATCAAGCAGCGGGTAGAGAACGTCGACCAGAAGGTTCGACATCATCACCAGGAAGGATCCGATAAGCGTGATCGCCAGAATGACGGGATAGTCCGAGTTGGTGAGCGCCTGCACAGTCAGGCGACCGAGGCCGGGGAGACCGAAGACGAGCTCGACGAAGATCGCGCCGTTGACGATGGTGATCATGATCAGACCGAGCTGGGTGACAACAGGCGTCAGCACCGGGCGCAGGATATGGCGCAGCGCCACCACCATCTCAGGCACGCCCTTGGCGCGGGCGGTACGGACAAAATCCTCCGACAGCACCTCGATGACGGCGGCGCGCGTCTGGCGCACGATTAGCGCGATCGGCTGGAAGGAGAGAACGATCAGCGGCAGCAGGATGCGCACGTCGAAGACGCCGCCCCAGCCATAGGGCACCTTGATCATCGGCATTAGCACGATCAGGCCAACCATCAGCAGCGGGCCGGCGACATAGGCCGGGATCGCCCAGAGGAAGAGCGCCGAGCCGAGGATGGTATAGTCGAGGCGGCTGTTCTGGTTCATCGCCGCGATCATGCCAAGCGGAATGGCAATGACCGTCGTGAGGATGATGGAACAGAGCGCCAGCTTGAAGGAAACAGGGGCGGCAGCCGAGACCATGGCCCAAACCGAGCGGCCTGATGTCAGCGAATTGCCGAACTGGCCGTGCAGGAGGTTCCAGATGTAGAGGCCGAACTGCTCGATGAAGGGCCTGTTCAGGCCGGCACTTTCGCGGATGGCTTCGATGCGCTGCGGGTTATAGGCGACGTCGCCGGGTGCGCGCAGAAAGATCAGCTTGATCGGATCGCCAGCGCCATAGAAAGCCAGCGCATAGACGGCCAGCATGACGATAAGGACTGACGGAATCCAGATGGCAAACCGGGTTAGCACGTAGCGTAACAAGGTCACCTCCCACCGGTTGGTAGACACGTTTCCGCGCTCACGCGGACATGCGATGTCTTCTTGAAACTTGCGCGAAGGCCTTGCGGTCTTCGCGCGGTTGCTAAATTGCCCGAAGGCTATCTATTTTCAGGTTTCGGACCGGCTCAGCCGATCGAAATGTCCCAGGGCGCCACGACCTGCCAGTCGAGGTTCTTCTCCATGCCCTTGACCTCCTTGGTAGCCCAGCGCGACATCGCCTGAGAGTACCACGGAATGAAGGCCCAATCCTCGCGGAATGCCTTCTGGGCATCCTGGGCGAGCTTGATGCGATCGGGATCGTCGGCCGCCTTGGTCGCGGCCTCAGTGAGTGCGGCATCGACCTTGTCGTTCTTGTATCCGCCAAGCTTGTTCTGGGCGTTGGACGAGGTCGAGGCGATGCAGCCGGCGAGGTAGGAGACGGCATCGGGCACGCGGGTGCCGACGTCGTCGCGGAAGATCTGCACCGCGTTCTGGTCGGGGCCGGCGTAGGAGTCCTGCTGCGGCTTCATGTCGACGGCGGTGATGCCGAGGTTCTGGCGCCACTGCTCGGCGATGAACTGCGCCGCAGCCTCGATGGCCGGGGCGGAGATGCCGACGAAGAGGATCTTCGGCAGGCGCTCCGGACCGCCGTAGCTGGACTCGGCAAGCAGCTTCTTGGCGGCAGCCGGATCATAGGGATAGGGCTCGAAGCCGGAATTATCCGCGCCGGGAACCGAGTTCAGGATCTGGTCGGCCTTCTTGTGCGGACCATCGGGATAGGAGGCCTTGAAGAGACCGTCACGATCGATCGCCATGATCAGCGCCTGGCGAACCTTCGGATCATCCATCGGTGCGCGGGTGACGTTGAACCAGAAGTGCTGGCTGGTCGGGATCAGCGGGCCTGCGGAGAATTCGGGGCCGAGGTCCTGGATGATCGTCGAGGTGACGAGCTCGGTATGGGCGTTGAATTCGCCCGACTTGATAAGCGACGTCGCGGTGACGTTGTCTTCGATCGACGTAATTTCGATGCGCGCCAGCTTCGGCTTCGGGCCGAAAAAGTTCTCGTTCGGCTCGAATACCAGCTTGCCGGCGTCGATATCGATGCTGGTGAGCTTGAACGGGCCGGAATATACGGCGCTGCTGTCGGGCTTGTACCAATCCGCCACTTCCTCGCCATCGCTGCCGCGCGACTGCGCAGCCTTGGTAATCGGCGCGATGTGGTTGGCAAGACGCATGAAGAAGATCGGATCGGCTTCCGTCAGCGTGACGACGACGGTGCCTTCATCAGGCGTGGCGACGCCCGTCAGCTCGTTGCCGGAACCGGCACCGATTTCCTTGTAGCCCTGAACCTTGCTCAGCACCTGGTCGGCGCGCTGGCTCTTGGTGTTGGGCATGGAAGCGACTTCCCAGGAGCCCTTGACGTCAGCCGAGGTGATCTTGCTGCCGTCGGAGAAGACAGCCTTCGGGTCGATCTTGAAGGTCCAGACCTTGTTGTCAGGCGATTCCCAGCTGGTGAAGACATAAGGCTTGATCTTGCCTTCGCTGTCGAAATACATCGGCGACGCCCACCAGATCGAGTTCCAGCGGAACGGAACACCGCCGCCGCGCAGCGGCGACCAATCCTGGTTGAACGCCGGGTTGGCGACTTTCAGCACCTGGCCGTCATCGGCGAGCACGATACGTGCATTCAGGCCAAAAACGGTGAGGCCAACGCCTGCGGCGAGGCCGAGCTTCAGCGCCTCACGGCGCGACATCTGCGCCTTCTGCGCAGTTTTCCCATCATTACGATCAGTCATCCTGTCCTCCCATGACAAAACCCAGACGCCCTCGTCTTCACTCCACACGAAGATGCGTCACGACATGGCCAAACATTCGCTCGTTAATGTAAATATGTCAATTAAAATTAGCAGATGTCCCCACAATCAAAATCGCTAAAATATTTTATTGTTGTTTTTCTTGTACTTACAGATTCGTCGCAAATTCATTTCCTATTGTCATATTGACAACACCGTTCGCGAAGATGAAGAAAACGCCATCCTGCGGGCCGAGTTCCCGCCCTTGCCGCCGATCGGGGCGGCGTTCATCCGAGGAGGACGACATGAACGCTCACAAGATTACAGGTGTATACAGCGCGGCCGCGACACCGCTGAACGCGGACGGAAGCCCGGATCTCGGCCTGTTTACCGAACACTGCCAGCGCCTGTTGGAAGAAGGATGCCACGGCGTTGCGCTTCTCGGAACGACCGGTGAAGCAAACTCGTTTTCTTCGAGCGAGCGTCGCAACATCCTCGAAGCCGCGCTGAAAGCAGGAGTTCCCGCTGACAAGCTTCTACCCGGCACCGGTGTCGTCGCCATTCCCGAAACGGTGGAACTGACAAGGCACGCGCTCTCGCTCGGCGTAACCAAGGTCGTGATGCTCCCGCCGTTCTATTACAAGGGCGTTACGGACGACGGCCTCTTCACCGCTTATTCGCAGGTACTGAACACGGTCGCCGACAACCGGCTACAGGTCATCCTCTACCACATTCCGCAGGTTTCCGGCGTTCCGCTTTCCGTGCCGTTGATCGGTCGCCTGATTGAGGCCTTCCCTGAAACCGTTGTCGGCATCAAGGAATCTGCAGGCGATTTCAACAACATGCAGGCAATCATCGCCGCCTATCCGGGCTTCTCCGTACTTGCCGGCGCCGATCCTCTGCTGCTCCCGCTTCTCAAGGCCGGCGGCGCAGGCTGCATCACGGCGACGTCAAACCTGGTCGCGGACTCGCTGCGCGCCGTCTATGACAATGTCCACGACGAGGCACAAACCTCGGTCGTCGATGCCGCCCAGGCGCGGATCAACGCCTACCGCGCGCTGTCCAATTCCTACGTGCAGATCCCGACGATCAAGGCGATGGTCGGCCTGAAGACCGGCAATGCTGCATGGAAGCGGACGCGCGCACCATTGATGCCCCTCAGCGAGGCCGACTACGCCGCTCTTGCCGAAAATTACGCAAAGCTGCCGTAAGGAGCCGACCGATGACCTACACAGGCTTGCCGTCGGAAGCCGTTCCGGCATTGATGACTGGCGATATCACGCCCCATCCAAGCGAAAAGGGACGGGCCGAAGCCTATCTGCCCTCCCCCTGCATCCAGAACCACGCTGCCAACCTTGCCTTTTTGCCTGACGGAACGCTGACATGCGTCTGGTTCGGCGGAACCATGGAAGGCATGGGCGACATCTCCGTTTACATGTCGCGACTGGTCCCTGGCGGCTCTCGTTGGTCCGAACCCGAAAAGATGTCGGACGATCCTACGAAATCCGAGCAAAATCCTTTGATTTTCAATGCTCCGGACGGAGCCACATGGCTGCTTTACACCTCGCAAACATCCGGCAACCAGGATGGATCAGTTGTTAAGGCGCGCATTTCGACAGACGGCGGCAAGACTTTCGGAGAACCGCAACTCTTGTGCGGCATCCCAGGGACATTCGTTCGCCAGCCCATCATCGTGAACAGCCGCGGGACCTGGCTCCTGCCCGTTTTCAGGTGCATTGGCCTTCCTGGGGAGCGATGGACGGGTGACGCCGATACCGCAGGCGTGCTGATTTCCCGGGATGCCGGCAAAAGCTGGGTAATGGCCGACGTCCCGGACAGCGTCGGCGCCGTTCACATGAACATTGTCCCGCTTGCAGATGGCAAGTTCGTCGCATTCTACCGGAACCGCTTCGCAGAACAGATCCTCTCGAGCCACTCCGATGACGAGGGCGAGACCTGGAGCGTGCCAGCGCCGATCGATCTGCCCAACAACAACTCGTCAATCCAAGCCACCCGCTTGAAAAATGGCGATATTGCAATGGTTTACAACCATTCCAACGCCATGTCATCCGATGCGCGCAGGCTGTCGCTCTATGATGAAATCGAAGGCGATGAACAGGAAGAATCCGCCACACCGCAGCCTTCGGACCGACGCAAAGCGATATGGGGCGTGCCGCGCGCACCTCTCAGCCTCGCATTCTCGTCTGATGGTGGGCGGAGCTTCCCGCGCCGGGTCGATCTCGACACTGGCGACGGCTATTGCCTCAGCAACAACTCCAAAGACGCCTTGAATCGGGAGTTTTCCTATCCTTCGATCACCGAAGGTTCGGATGGAGTGATCCATATTGCCTATACGTACTATAGGCGCGCGATCAAATACGTGAGGCTATCGCCTCCGGCTGTCTAGCGCGCAAGCGCACGCGCCCAAGTCAGATGCCCATTGAACAGGTGCGCCGTCAGCGACGGATTCTCGCACCTGTTTGACCGAACTTGTCCTATTATTTAACAATTCCGTCACCCTGCGAGCTCCGACACACGGCACGGAGCGCAGACAAAATTACATGCCGATGTTATGCAGCATTATCACATTAAAACAATATGTTGATCGTGTTTTCAAACACTTCATCGGGAACCGCAGATCGGAAAAGTGAAACAAATTCGACTGCGAAGCTTGCCAAGCAAGGCAGCTTTGTATAACAAATTTACATCTTAAGCGACACCTGTGAGTGCCGCAGCAGCGTCAGGGGAGGATTGATCCAATGGTCAGTTTGGATTCGCCTATCACAATCGTTCGGCCACACCATATCGAATTTGGCGTCGGCACCGCCGACCGCCTCGGAAAGTGGGCAAGCGAAAGAGGCTACAGCCGAATCCTCGTGATTTCCGATGCGTTCAACGCGACACGCGTCGATGCGCTCGCCCTGAAGGGCGACATCACCGTCTTTTCCGAGGTCACGCCCGAGCCCGACATCGCCAATCTTGACAAGGTTCTTGCCGCGGCGAACGCAGCAGACGCCCAGCTGGTGGTCGGTTTTGGCGGCGGCAGCGCCATGGACCTGGCAAAGCTGGCTGCCGTTCTTGCCGGATCGGGCCAGACCCTGCATGAGGTTGTTGGGCCCAACAAGGTGCGCGGCCCACGCCGCGCCGCGCTCGCACAGGTGCCGACGACATCGGGAACCGGCAGCGAAGCCGGCATCCGTGCGCTGGTAACGGATCCGACGACATTGGCCAAGCTCGCCGTGGAGAGCATCCATATGCTGGCCGACATCGCCGTCATCGACCCGGCGTTGACATTTACCGTGCCCGCTCGCACCACGGCCGCAACAGGCGTGGATGCGATGGCGCATTGCGCCGAGGCCTTCACCAACCGCAAGGCCCACCCGATGATCGATCTCTACGCGATCGAGGGGACGCGGCTGGTCGGAAAGTATCTGGCGCGCGCCGTCAAGGACGGTTCGGACGCCGAAGCGCGCGCCGGGCTGTCGCTCGCGTCGCTCTATGGCGGCTTCTGCCTCGGCCCAGTCAACACCGCCGGCGGGCATGCGCTGGCCTATCCGCTCGGCACTCGTTGGCATGTCGCGCATGGAGCGGCAAATGCGCTGATCTTCCCGCATGTGCTTGCCTTCAACACGCCATCCGTGCCGGACAAGACCCGGGCGATCATGGAGGCACTCGGCCATCAGACGTCCGCAAACGTCGGCTCGGTCTTCGAAGCAGCCTACGCATTCTGCGCCGATCTCGGCATCGAGATGAAGCTGTCGGGCCTTGGTGTTCCCGAGAGCGACCTCGACGCGATGGCGGACGATGCTTTTGCGATCCGCCGTCTTCTCGATAACAATCCGCGCGATCTGTCGCGCGCCGATATTCGTTCGATCTATGAGGCCGCCTTCTAGGCGCGTTGCCACTCGAAAAGGAATGTGACTGATGGACAGGAATGCAAAAGTCGCCGTGACGCTGGGCGATCCCGCGGGTGTTGGTCCGGAAGTGATCGTCAAGGCGCTTGCCGCGCTGCCTGAACAGGAACGCGGTGATTTTGTCATCGTCGGCAATACCGAAGCGCTCGAGCGCGCCAACCAGGCGGCGGGAACCGGCCTCTCCTTTACGCTAGCCAGCGCGCCCGCTGCCGGCAAGATCGCCGTTGACGAAGTGGACCTTGGCGCAGCCCTTCCCGAGATCGGCAAGGTCAGCGCTGTCGCCGGCGACGCCTCCGTGCGCTACATCAGCCGAGCGGTCGATCTTGCGCTCACCGGTCAGGCCGACGTTATCGTCACCGCGCCGATCAACAAGGAAGCGATGAACCTCGCTGGCCACCATTTCGACGGCCATACCGGCCTGCTCGCGCATCTGACCGGTTCAAAGAGCTCGTTCATGCTGCTCGCGTCGGAACGTCTGAATACGATCCACGTCTCGACGCATATCTCGCTGAAAGGCGCAATCGAGCGCGCCAAGACGGAGCGCGTGCTGGCAACGATCGAGGCCGGACACAAGCACTTCATGCGCCTTGGCAAGAAAGCCCGCATCGCCGTCGCCGGCCTCAATCCGCATTGTGGAGAAAACGGCCTGTTCGGCACAGAGGACACCGAGTTTCTCGCGCCGGCGGTCGAGCTGGCACAGGCCAAGGGCATCGACGTCGTCGGCCCGATTTCGGCCGACACCGTTTTTGCGCGTGCCTACAACGGGGCGTTTGATCTCGTTATCGCGCAGTATCACGACCAGGGCCATATACCGATCAAGCTGGTGGCTTTCGAAACCGCCGTCAACGTCTCGCTAGGCTTGCCGATAGACCGCGTTTCGGTCGACCATGGAACCGCATTCGACATCGCCGGCACCGGCAAGGCCAATCACGTGAACATGCTTTCGGCCATCGCCTATGCCCGACTGATGGCGCGGTCACCGCGTCAGCAGGCAGCCTGACAGCCGGGTAAGCGACCGTGTTGCGACGGCAGCGCCTACGCCGCCGTCCGGTACCGGATGCCGTGGGAGGAGATTGTAATGGACAGGACAGTTGTCATTCTCGGCGGAGATCTTGCTCCCGAAGGGCGACTGCTTTTGGAAGCCGCCGGTGCGACCGTCTTGGCCACACCCGCCTATATCGACCGCAAGGCTGTGATCGAAATCCTGGAGACCCACAAGCCGGATGCGGTGATCGTACGACTGCTCAGCGACAGGCTGGGGCACGAGGAGATGATCGCAGGAGGCAAGCTTCGTCACATCGCCAAGCACGGCGTCGGCACCAACGATATCGACGTCAAGGCGGCGACCGAACTGGGCATCGGCGTTTCGATGACGACCGGCAGCAACGGACATTCCGTCGCCGAACACGCGCTGGCGCTTATCATGGCGCTGGTCAAGGATCTCCCCAGGCAGGATGCACTGATCCGCGATGGGATCTGGGACAAGAACCAGTATCAAGGCCGGGAACTGCGGGGCCAGCATCTCGGCATCGTCGGCTTCGGCTTCATCGGCCAGACGCTTGCCGGAATGGCCAGGGCGATCGGGATGACCGTTTCGGCCTTCGACCCGCACACGCCCGACAGCGCCTTTGGAGACAACTTCAGCCGCGACACTGATCTCGATGATCTTCTTGCCAAATCCGACATCGTCAGCCTGCACTGTCCGCTGACGCCGGAAACGCAAAACCTCATTGACGCGCGCCGCATTCGGCTCATGAAGCCTGGTGCCTTCCTGATCAACACCGCCCGTGGCGAAGTCGTGGATGAGAAGGCTCTTACGGCAGCGCTTGAGGACGGACATCTGGCCGGCGCAGGGCTCGACAGCTTCGCGGTGGAACCACCCGGCATTGCAAACCCGTTGTTCCAGCTCTCGAACACCCTCGTAACGCCGCACGTGGCCGGCGTCACTCTCGACGCCAAGCGCGCCGTCTCGGTGATGTCAGCCGAGAACGTACTAGCCGTTCTCAATGGGAACACACTCGCGCCGCGTTTCCTCGCCCGTTGACGACGGCGCAAAATCTGATGGAGATCTCCCATGGGTGATACGCCTGACATCCGCTACATACCCGAAGCGCTACGGGCGTTCACTCGCGACGTCTTTCTGGCAGCAGGCCTTGAAGACGCGAAGGCTGCGACCGTTGCACACTATCTCGTCGAAGCGGACCTGCTGGGACATACGACGCATGGCCTGGCATTGGCCGGCTGGTATCTGCAGAGCATTGCCGATGGCGTCATGACACGGGCCGGTGAGCCGGAGATCCTGTCGGATCGCGGCCCCGCAATCGCATGGCGCGGACGCCGCCTCCCCGGCGCCTGGCTGACGTCGGAGGCGGTCAAATTGGCCTGCGAACGTGCCGCAACCTTTGGAACTGCGACGATCACCATTGCCGACAGCCACCATATCGGCTGCCTCGCGGCCTATCTCACAATTGCGACCGACCGTGGCTACATGGTCAGCATTGCCAGCTCCAGCCCCTCCGGCGCACAGGTTGCGCCTTATGGCGGGCGAAAGGGCGTCTATACGCCCAACCCCGTGGCCCACGGCATCCCGACGCCGGACGACCCGATTTTGATCGACATCAGCGCGTCGATAACAACGGTCAACATGGCGCAGCGCTTGGTGCGCGAGGGGCGACAGTATGAGTATGAATGGCTGCTCGACGAGCAGGGAAACCCCAGCCGTGATCCGCGGGTTATCGATCGAGGGGGAACCTTGCTACCGGCCGGTGGCCTAGACCACGGGCAGAAGGGCTATGGCATGGCACTTCATGTCGAAGCCTTTACCCAAGGGCTGGCCGGCTATGGCCGCGTGGATGCCCCCAAGGGCACGAATGCGGCGGTAACGGTCCAGGTTTTTGATCCCGACGCCTTCGGCGGCCGCGACGCATTTCTGCGTCAGACAGGCTGGCTTGCGTCCGCCTGCCGCGAAAATCCTCCCCGCCCCGGTGTTCAGCGCGTCCGCCTGCCCGGCGAAAATGGCCTTGCCCGCAAGCGTACCGCCGCGAGCGAGGGTGTTTCATTGGCTTCCGGCATCCTGGGGCCGCTCGTGGCGAAGGCAGAGGCGTTGGGTGTGACCCCACCCAGCCCGCTGTAATGCGGGCTGCACCACGCTATGGCCAATCAGCATAGCCGGAGGACAGGACCTCATTGTGTGAGCCGGCCGCAGCTCGCGCCATTTGCCGATATTTCTGCGGTGACAGACCCGTGCGCTTGGAAAAAAACTGACTGAAATAGGTCGCTTCGTGAAATCCCAACGCGTCGGAGATTTGCTGAATTGAGCGATCCGATCGCTCGAGCCTCAGCTTCGCTTCCTGGATAAGCCGCTCGTGGAGAAGCTGTATCGGCGAGCGCTGTAGCTCACGCTGGCATATGGCGTGAAGGCGATCCGGCGTCACGCCGAGTTCGCGTGCGTAGTCGCCAATCGGCTTGTGTTGCAGGAACCATCCTTCGACGAGCTGCCGGTATCGCTGGAGGACCGAACCACGCCGCCCCTTGTGGGCAAGCTCACCTTCGCCACCACCGTCAAACCGCCACACCGCCATCAAAATGAGCCGGAGGTAGGCGGATACGACCATCCAGGAAGCGCTTTGAGGATCGGCCAGCTCATTCGCGTAGCCCGCGAACAACGGCGCCAAATCCTGGGAAAACTGCGGACCGAAATCGTTGATCAGCTTCAGCTGCTCGGTGAGAATTCTGAGCGAATAGGCCTCGACGCGGTCGCCAACGGCATCCGCCAGAAGGTGTGGTGACGCGCCGATCAGATAGCCATGACCGCCGGCGGCAATCCCGATCTCGTAACGGTCATGAAACGGCAGCGACACCAGCGACGGCCCCTTCATGAACCGCTCGTCAAAGTTCTCGGAACGAAGCGTCGCACTGCCCGCCGGCAGGAAGAAGAAATGATGGAAATCAGCGTAGATGCCCTTCTGAAAATGAAGGGTCCGCTTCGACAAGGCGGAATCATGCCGTTCGCCCCGCGCGTGGTGATAAAGTCCGCTTTCCACACACCTCTCCCAATATGTCGACCTATATTCCCCGAATTATTATATGATTTAGCCAAAAAAGTATAATTCTTGGCTTGGCATTCGGCGTAGGATTTCTTCATCGGCCTTTGGGAGGAGGCATCCGGTATCGCTGGATGGGCGGCACGCTGCCCGGGATTATCGATTCACCTTCCATCGGCGCTGCGGGCTCGCCCCGCGTTTAAACGGGTGTCGCTGGTGTTTGTTACAAAACTCCTCATTCACGATCAGGAAACGGATGCATCCGATGCCTCGACGTTCGAGCGCATCAGCCCCGTCACGGGTGACCTCGTTACGATCGCCGCCGCGGCATCCCCCGCAGACATGGATCTCGCGGCGGATTCGGCCGCTGCAGCCTTCCCGGATTGGTCGGATGCCCCACCCGGCGAGCGACGTGCGTTGCTCAACCGCGTGGCAGATCTGATTTCAGCCAGAACGATAGACCTGATCGCGGCAATGATCGAGGAAACCGGCGCAACCGAACTTTGGGCGAAGATGAACTGCGAACTGGCAGCTGACATTTTCCGCGACGCCGCCGCGATGACCACCCAGATAACCGGCGAAATCATTCCCTCTTCGATCTCCGGCAACATGTCGCTGGCGGTTCGCCAGCCGGCGGGCGTCTGCGTCGGAATAGCGCCGTGGAACGCACCGATCATCCTCGGTGCTCGCGCCATCGCCATGCCGCTCGCCTGCGGGAACACCGTGATATTGAAGGCGTCGGAACTCTGCCCGAAAACGCACTGCCTGCTCGGTGAAATCGTGCGCGCCGCAGGCTTCCCGCCAGGCGTGGTCAATGTTGTCACCAACGCTCCGAAGGATGCGGCGGCGGTCGTCGAGGCGCTGATTGCACACCCGGCGGTGCGGCGGATCAATTTCACCGGGTCAACGCGCGTCGGGCGTATCATTGCCGCTCTCGCCGCCAAGCATCTGAAGCGCTGCCTGCTGGAACTCGGCGGCAAGGCACCGTTCATCGTGCTCGCGGATGCCGATATCGATGAGGCCGTGCGCGCCGCTTCCTTTGGCGCCTTCATGAACCAGGGCCAGATCTGCATGTCCACCGAGCGGATCATCCTGCTCGACGAGATCGCCGACGAGTTCGTCGACAAGTTCAAGGCAAAGGCAACCCAGCTCGTGGCCCGGGATCGACGGGAGGCGCCAAGCCCGCTGGGGGCGATCATCAGCCTTGAGGCGGCACGCCGCGTCACCACGCTCGTCGACGACGCGTTGCAGAAAGGCGCCAAATTGTTGTGTGGCGGCCTCGCGCGCGGAGCATTCATGGACGCGACGATCCTCGATCACGTGACGCCCGCCATGCGCATCTATCGGGAAGAGAGCTTCGGGCCGCTGGCAGCCATCATTCGCGTCAGCAGCAATGACGAGGCCGTCACGATCGCCAACGACAACGAGTATGGACTGTCATCGGCGGTGTTCAGCCGCAACATCCAGGAAGCGCTGGCAGTGGCCAAGCGCATTGAATCCGGCATCTGCCACATCAACGAAGCCACGGTTTCTGACGAACCGCAGATGCCGTTCGGCGGAGTGAAAGCGAGCGGATACGGCCGCTTCGGCGGCAAGGCCGCCATCGACGAGTTTACGGAATTGCGTTGGATCACCGTCGCGACGGGCAGGCGCGACTATCCGATCTGACGCGAGAAGCACGAGTGGAGCGTGCCTGAACGTTACATGGGGCCAAAGGTTTAGGGCCAAATTCTGGGAGGAGTGAACCATGACGAAAGACCATAAGGAAACGAATTCGATGCCGTTCACACGGCGCGGCTTCATGGCCGCCACCGCAGCCGGCGGCATGACGCTTGCCATCGGCAGCAGATCGGCGCTGGCCCAGGCCGACGACACGATCAAGGTTGGCTTCATCAGCCCGCGCACCGGGCCGCTCGCAGGCTTCGGCCAGACCGACGGCTACGTGCTGGACCTCGCAAGGAAGGCACTGGCTGGCGGTCTGCAGGCCGGCGGCAAGACATGGAAGGTCGAAATCATTGACCAGGACACACAATCGGATCCGTCCCGTGCCGGCCAGCTTGCCAAGGACCTGATCAACAATCGCGGCATCGACCTCATGCTCGCGGTCTCGACCCCCGAGACGATCAACCCGGTAGCAGACGCCTGTGAAGCCGCAGGCGTGCCCTGCCTTTCGACAGTGATGCCCTGGGAAGCTTGGCATTTCGGTCGCGGCGCAAAGCCCGGCGCTCCCTCGCCGTTCAAATGGACCTATCACTTCGGTTTCGGCGTCGGCGAATTCCACAAGACCTATGTGTCGCAATGGAATCTGATCAAGACCAACAAGAAGGTCGGCGTCATGTATCCCAACGATGCAGACGGGAACGCCATCCGCGCCAATCTGGCCCCACTGCTGGCGAAGGACGGCTTTACCATCGTGGATCCGGGTCCCTACGAGAACGGCACCAGCGACTACTCCGCCCAGATCGCGCTGTTCAAGCGCGAGGGAGTCGAGATCTTCAGCAGTTTTCCGATTCCGCCCGACTTCGCAGCATTCTGGCGCCAGGCCGCTCAGCAGGGCCTGACTCGCAAGATCAAGATCTGCCAGGTCGCCAAGACTGGTCTCTTCCCGTCCGATATCGAGGCACTCGGCAAGCTCGGCGTGAATGTGAGCAGCGCCGCATACTGGCACAAGGCGTTTCCTTACAAGTCGCCCCTTACCGGCGTCTCGGGAACGGAGTTGGCCGATGGCTATGAGGCGACGAGCGGCAAGCAATGGACACAGCAGCTTGGCGCCAGCCTGTCACTGCTCGACGCGGGCTTCGACGCACTCAAGGCCAGCACCGATGTGAAGAGCAAGGAAGCGGTGGCCAAGGCGCTCAGCACGCTAAAGACCACGACCATCGCCGGCAAGGTGGATTTCACCTCTGGACCGGTTGCGAACGTCTCGCCGGGGCCGATCATCGGCACACAGTGGGTAAAGGCGCCGGAAGGTTCCAAGTTCGCGCTCGACTATGTCGTCACCGAGAATGTCACTGATCCGAACGTTCCGGCCAGCGGCAAACTCATCCCCTACAACGGGTGAGCGGGCCAGTGCACCAGCAATTTCAAAAGGGGCCGAGAGGAGAGTTTCTCTCGGCCAACGGCATCAGCAAGAGCTTCGGCGCGCTTGTCGTGATCGAAGATCTGGATTTCACCATGGGCGTCAACGACGCTGTCGGCATCGTCGGCCCCAACGGCGCCGGCAAAACGACACTGCTCAGCATATTGGCCGGTGCATTCGCGCCAACCAGCGGCGCTATTTCCTTCGCGGGCCATGACGTTACGGCGATCACGGCCGCCGGCCGATGCAAGGCCGGCCTGGTGCGCACGCATCAGATTCCGAAGCCATTCAGCGGCATGACCGTCTTCGAAAACGTATTCGTGGCCGCCGCTCATGGCGAGATCTCAGCCCGCGAAGAAACCTACGACCGTGTGGTCGATTCCCTATCGCTTTGCGGCATGCTTCAGGTCGCCAACCGGCAGGCAGACTCGCTTGGCTTACTCGACCGCAAGCGCCTTGAGCTCGCCCGGGCGCTGGCAACCAATCCGAAACTGATGCTTCTCGACGAGATTGGTGGCGGCCTGACCGACAGCGAAGCGAGCGAGCTTGTCGCAACGATCCAGGAGCTTCGGCGCCGAAGCATCGGCATCGTCTGGATCGAGCACATTGTTCACATCCTTCTCCAGGTCGCCGACCGCCTCATCTGCATGGACGCCGGCCGCATTATCGCCGACGGCGACCCCAAGGCCGTGATGAGCGACGAGCAGGTGATGAAAGCCTATCTCGGGAGATCGCCGCTATGAGCATGCTCTCAATCCAGAACCTCGAAGTCCGCCATGGCTTGCTGAAGGCCGTGCGTGGTGTCAGCTTCGAGGTCGAAAAAGGCGACGTTCTCGCCCTCGTCGGCGCGAATGGGGCCGGCAAGACGACATTGTTGAGGTCGATCGCAGGCGCACATCTGCCCGCCTCCGGCAAAATCCTCCTTGAAGGCAAGGACCTCACGCACGTTCCCTCGCACAAGCGGATTGCGATGGGCGTCGCACTGGTACCGGAAGGTCGCCGGCTCTTTTCACAGATGACTGTCGAAGAAAACCTGCTGCTCGGCAGGACATCGGGCCGCAAGGGCGAATGGACTGTGGACCGGGTCTTCGACGCGTTCCCGAACCTCGTACCGCGTCGCCACGCAAAGACGGGCCATCTCTCCGGCGGAGAACAGCAGGCAACAGCGATTGGACGCGCGTTGATGAGCAATCCCGACGTCCTGCTTCTCGACGAGGTATCCCTCGGCCTGTCGCCGCTGGTTGTCGATCGCGTCTACGCCCAGCTGCAGAAGCTTCTGACATCCGGAACGACGATCATCCTGGTCGAGCAGGACCTTGGGCGGGCGATGAGCGTGGCGAGCCACGTCATCTGCATGTTGGAGGGCAAGATCGCGCTCGACAGCCCTGCCTCGGTGGCTTCACGCGAACAGATCACGCAAGCCTACTTCGGGCTGCACCGCAGCGACAGCAGGAGGGTGACACAATGATGGACAGTCTTATTCAGGGTATTCTCCTGGGCGGCTATTACGCCGTGATCGCCTGCGGCCTCTCCTTCATGTTCTCGGTGATGCGGATCATCAATCTGGCTCATGGCAGCCTGGCAGTCGCTGCTGCCTATGGTCTCTGGCTGCTTGCCGACAAATTTGGCGTGTCGCCAATTGCGGGGCTGGCGATCGTGTTGCCGATCATGGCCGCCATCGGATGGGCCCTGCAGCGCTTCATTCTCGAGCGCAGCGCACGTGGAAGCGCTCTTCTTCCGATCCTGACCACCTTCGGGCTGTCGATCATCATCGACAACCTGCTCTTCCAGCACTTTGGTGCCGACACGCGATCGCTGGCGCCTTTCCTCGGCGATCTCTCCTATGATTCCTGGGAGCTGCCCGGGGAAATCTATGTCGGCAAACTTTCAGTGATCATGATGGTGGCGGCTGTCGCCATTCTCGGTGGTCTCCAGCTGTTCCTCAGCCGTTTCGCGTTGGGCAGGGCCATTCGGGCCACGGCCGAGGACCCGGACACGGCCGGTCTCGTCGGCATCGATGCGCGAAAGATCAACGCCGTTGCCACCGCCATCGCCATGGTGACGGTCGGGATCGCGGGGGCGTTCCTCGCCATGCGGGCGACGTTCGACCCCTACTCGGGCGGCCCTCAGCTGCTCTTCGCCTTCGAAGCGGCAGTCATCGGGGGCGCGGGTTCGCTTTGGGGCACATTGGCTGGCGGCATCGTCCTCGGTCTCGCGCAATCGCTCGGCGCCCAGCTTCATCCGCAAGGTTTCCTGATTGGCGGCCACCTTGTATTCCTGCTGGTGCTCTTTGCCCGGCTGTTCCCGCTGCGCGGCGCCCTTCTCGGCAAGCTCCGCACGACCGTCCGGAGCCACGCATGACATATGTTCCGAAAGACTTTTCCGTCGAACGCTGGACCCGATCCTCGCGCCTTGCCGTGCTCGGCGGCGTTCTCCTTCTTGCATTGTTTGCGACTGCGCCGGCATGGATGGGCGCTGGCGCCGTCGATCGCATGACGGCCTTGTTCATCTACGTGATCCTTGCTGCCATGTGGAACGCGCTGGCGGGCTATGGCGGCCTCGTCTCTGTCGGCCAGCAGGTCTTCTTTGGGCTTGGCGCGTACTTTACGGTGCGGCTTGCGGATGCCGGCCTCAATCCTTTCATCTCGCTCGTCGTCGCGGCATTCATCACCGCTCTTTTGTCGATCCCGCTGTCGTTTTTCATGCTGCGCCTGAAGGGCGGCGAGTTCGCGATCGGGATGTGGGTGGTGACAGAGATCGTTCACCTGCTTGTCAACCTCGACCAGCTCATCCAGGGCGAGACCGGGACCTCGCTGATCTCACTCAACGTCTACGATAGCCAGACGCGACGCGCGACGATCTACTGGATGGCGCTTGTGGCGATGGCCGGTCTCCTCGGCCTTCTGTTTGCTGTATTGCGAAGCCGAGCTGGAGCAGCCATCCAGGCCATACGAGACAACGAGGACGCCGCCATGTCGGTTGGCGTCAAGGTCATGGCAACGAAACGCCTGCTCTTCGTACTTGCCGCGTTCGGTGTTGCGGTCGCCGGCGGCCTCTGGCTTGCAACGGCGACGACGTTCCAGCCCAAGACTTACTTCAGTATCCAGTGGACGGCCTACATGATCTTCATGGTCCTGGTCGGTGGGATCGGCAAGTTCGAAGGAGCGATCCTCGGTGCGGTGCTGTTCTTCGTCATCGAGACCTATTTCGGCAATCTCGGTGTCTGGTACCTGATCGGCCTCGGCGCGACGGCAGTGCTGTTTTCGCTCTACCTTCCCTCGGGTCTTTGGGGCGCAATCGAACAACAGTCCGATGTCCAGCTACTGCCTGTAGGCTACCGGCTCAAACTACCCGCCAACCTCGTCAAACAAGAAGATCGATAGGCTCGCGAACCGCGGACTATCGGGAAAGGTGAAGTCAATGCTTTTTGGGAAGACAATTCTGATCACCGGCGTCGCGTCGGGGATCGGGGCAAGGACCGCCGAGCTCGCAGCCCAACTCGGCGCGGAAGTCATCGGCGTGGACGTGCGCGCGCCCTCGCAACACCTGGCGTCATTCATCCAAGGTGACATTTCCTCGGCTGACGGCATCGCCGAGATCGCGCGCCGCTTGCCGGAGCGGCTCGACGCGCTTGCGAACGTAGCGGGTCTTTCCGGCAATACCGGCATAGCACAGACCCTTGTTGTGAACTTCTTCGGGCTCAGGGCACTGTCCGAAGCCGTCGCGCCGCGGCTCCGTGAAGGCGGCGCGATCATCAACGTCGCCTCGATCGCAGGATACGGCTGGCGAGCGAACCTCGAAAGGGCAAAGCGCCTGACCTCAGTGGAAGGCTTTCCCGATATCGAGAAGCTCGCCGCCGAGCATGGCCTCAAGAATGAAGAGGGTTATCCGCTGTCGAAGGAGCTTCTATTGCTCTGGACAATGCGCGCTGCTCACCAGCCCCTGTTCAAGGATCGTGGCATCAGGGTCAACGCGGTCAGCCCCGGGCCGGTCGAAACACCTATCCTGCAGCAATTCCGCACCGTTCTCGGCGATGCCCGAGTCGACAGCGACATCACGCGCGTCGGCCGCGCGGGAACGGCTGCCGACATCGCTCCGGCCATCCTCTTTCTGTGCTCGGACGGAGCCCGCTGGATAAACGGCGCCAATCTTGCCACAGACGGCGGCCTCGAAGCCTCCATCAACGCCGAAGTTCTCGGCTTCTAACATCTTCGCATCAGGAGACCTGACATGGACATTGCCCTTCTCATCGACGGCGAGGACCGCCAATCATCGACCGGCCGGACCTATGATCGCATCGATCCCTTCACCGAAAAGGTCGCCAGCCGTGCGCCCGCTGCCAGCCTTGACGACGTTGCAGCGGCAATCGATGCCGCCTCCTCCGCCTTTCCCGACTGGTCGAAAACCGGTCCGGGGCATCGCCGCGCCATTCTGCTCAAGGCGGCAGACATCATGGATTCGAAGGCGGCGGAATTCACGCGCCTGATGATAGAAGAGACCGGTGCAACCGCGCCCTGGGCAGGTTTCAATGTCATGCTCGCAGCCAACATCCTGCGCGAGGCGGGTTCGATGACCACCCAGATTTCCGGTGAGGTCATTCCCTCTGAAAAGCCGGGGACACTGGCAATGGGTGTGCGCCAGGCGGCTGGCGTCTGCCTGGCGATTGCCCCATGGAACGCGCCCGTTATTCTCGCCACCCGCGCGATCGCAATGCCGATTGCCTGCGGCAACACCGTCATACTGAAAGCCTCGGAACAATGCCCGGGCACACATCGGTTGATTGCTACTGCCCTGGTGGAGGCCGGTCTGCCGGCCGGTGTCATCAATGTCATCACCAATGCACCGGAAGATGCATCGGCCGTCGTTGCCGCATTGATCGCAGCACCTGCCGTTCGTCGTGTGAACTTCACGGGCTCCACCAAGGTCGGCAAGATCATCGGCGAACTGTGCGGCCGGCACCTGAAGCCGGCATTGCTGGAACTGGGCGGTAAAGCACCGCTTGTCATCCTTGATGACGCAGATATCGACGGCGCCGTCAACGCGGCGATCTTCGGCGCCTTCATGCACCAGGGCCAGATCTGCATGTCCACCGAACGCATCATCGTCCAACATGCGATCGCCGACGTTTTCGTGGAGAAGCTCGCCGCCCGGGCACAGCAACTGCCGGCGGGCGATCCTCGCGGGCATGTCGTGCTGGGATCGCTGATCAGCCTCGAGGCCGCAAAGAAGATGGATGACCTGATCGCCGATGCGCTGGCAAAGGGCGCCAAGCTTGTCGCCGGCGGAAAACGCACCGGGACTGTCGTGGAGGCAACCCTCCTCGATCACGTCACTGCGGACATGCGCGTGTATGGCGAAGAATCCTTTGGTCCGGTCAAGCCGATCATTCGTGTTGCCGATGAGGACGAAGCGATCCGCATTGCCAACGATACCGAATACGGCTTGTCCGCGGCGGTGTTCAGTCGTGACGTTCAGCGCGCAATGGCGGTCGCGGCACAGATCGAATCCGGCATCTGCCACATCAACGGCCCGACGCTGAACGACGAAGCCCAAATGCCGTTTGGCGGGGTCAAGGGCAGCGGCTATGGCCGGTTCGGCGGCAAGGCCGCCATCGCCGAGTTCACCGATCTCCGCTGGATCACGATCGAAGACCCGGGCCAACACTACCCATTCTGAGCGTAGACGCCGCCAACCCTTGCAATGCGAAGAGACCCGGGCACGAGATGCCCGGATCTCCGTTTATGCCTCGCCATAAAAAACCGCTTGGGTTTTCGCCTCGGAATCATTTATAGAACTATTCGGTTCCGTAATGATTACGGGTGAGTCGTCGTTGGGGCTTTTGTCTCGTCCCCAAGCACACTCTCGGCTGAATTGGGGTCGCCGACCGATATCGGGGCATGCAGAAAGTCATACTGTTGATCTGCACGACGTCGCCTTGGCGGCGAACGGTCGCACTTTGCCGTTTGACTCCTGCGCATAGGGGCAGTGTTTATGGTTTCCACGTATCTCAGTTATCTGACGATTACCAACAATCTCGGCAAAACCCTCTCGAGGACGGCATCGCAAGGATCGGTCGCGACCGAAACGGCGTACTATAAAGAGAACATCGGCAAGGTTACGAGTGTCGATGACTTCATGAGCGACTACCGCCTCTATTCCTATGCCATGAAGGCATACGGCCTGGAGGACATGACCTACGCAAAGGCCTTCATGAAGAAGGTTCTTGAAAGCGACCTCAGCGATTCATCGAGCTTCGCCAACTCACTGAGCGACAATCGCTACACGGACTTCGCCGCCGCCTTCAAGTTCGTTGGCGAGGATGCGGCCGCTCAAACGAGCAGCCAGGAAAGCACGCTTCTCGACAATTACCAGAGCTCCTTCGACGATGAGACCGCCGATATCACCACCGAAACGGACTATTACGACGGCGCGATCAACAACATCACGTCTGTCGACAGCCTGCTCGGCAGCTCACGGCTGCGAAACTATGTCCTGAATGCTTTCGGCTTGAGCACCGACTACACGTCCACAAGTTTCCTGCGCAATGTCCTGACCAGCGACGTCGATGATCCTGATAGTTTCGTCAACCAGCTTGACGACGACGTCTACCTCAACCTTGCCAAGGCGTTCAATTTCAACACCGACGGCAGTGTTAGCGACCCGCTGCAGACCGACGACCAGAAGGCCTATGTCGAGAGCGCCTACACCATTTCACAATCGACCTTCGCCTCGTCTCAGGTCGAAGATGCCTATTCGGCCTACTTCTCGGCAACGATTGGCAACATAACGACGGTCGACCAGCTGATGGCGGATGACAAGCTCGTTGCCTATATCCGGTCGGCCTATGGGCTCAGCGATTCAGAGCCCGATAACTACATCTCCGCCTCTTTGAAAAGCTCAACGCTCGCAACCGCGATCGGCTATGGCGATCTTCACGATGCGTTCAATTTCGAGTCCGACGGCACGCTGGCAGATGGCGTATCGGCGCAGACCAGCGACCAGACCACGGCGACGACCGAGGCATTCTCCACGAACTACTCGTCGGCCAGCGTCGACACCTGGATCGAAGACTCGGTCGCGAACTACAAGACCCGCCTCGCGGATGTGACGAGCATCGACGACTTCCTGAAATCGAATGCCGACGACGATGACGACAGCAACGATGACGACGCCGAATTGTGGCAGATGGCTCTGCGCTCGTTTGGCATCGGATCGGACGAGGTCACGAAAAGCGAATTCCGAAAGATACTAGAAAGCGACCCGGACGACCCGGACAGCTACGTCAACAAGCTCAATGACAGCAGGTTCACGTCGCTGCGTGCCGCCTTCAGCTTCGATGCCGACGGCAATACCACTGTGCCTCTTCAGGCAATGTCGCAGTCGGTCGTCGACGACTTCGTTGCCGACTACAAGGAAAACAAGATCCGGTATCTGACGGGCACGGAAAAGACCGATGCATCCACCGCCGCAGATACCGAAATGACCTATTTCAACACGCAGATGGGTACGATCAGCAGCGTCTCCGAACTGCTGGCCGACGACCGCCTGGTCAATCTGATGCTTGAAGCCAAAGGCATCGATCCGGACGACGTCACCTCAAGCGAGCTGAAGAAGATGTTCGAGTCGGACCCTGACGATCCCGACAGCTACGTCAATCAGCAGTCTGACACCCGCTTCGCATCGATCGTTGCTTCGTTCAACTTCGATACGGACGGTAATCTGTCGGCAGACCCCGTCGGTACCGTCCAGCAACGCGGCGATGTAATCGATACGGTCAACAATTACGTCCGCCAGACGCTGGAGAGCAACGAGGGCGACAGCAACACGGGCGTACGCTTGGCGCTCTACTTCGAGCGCATGGCGCCGACGATCTCGAGCGCCTACGACATTCTGGGCGACAGCGCGCTGTTCGAATTTTTCACGACGACGTTCAATCTCTCAAGCTACGTGTCGAACATGGATGTCGACAAGCAGGCCGAGATGGTCACGAACTTCATCGATCTGGAGGATCTCGGCGACCCGGACAAGGTGGAAAACCTGATCCAGCGCTTTACGGCGATGTACGACGTTGCGAACGGAACCACCGATTCCAGCGCCCTCAGCATTCTCAGCGGCTCGACCTCGATCAGTGCAGATACCCTGCTCGCCGTCGCGCAGTTGAAGAGCGGCTAGGAGAGCGCAGCGATGAGTGGCTGGATTGGTTCGTTGACCGTACCTGAAGAAGACCTGGAGCAGGCTTTGAAGCTTGCGGCCGATCTGGTGGATCTTCTGCCGTTTTCAGGCGTCAAACTCTGCGAGGAGCAGAAGCGCGCCTGGCCGCGCAGCGGCGTCTATGGCCCCGCCGGCGACGAAATCACCGGAATCCCTCCTGAGGTCGAGTTGCTGTGCGAGGCGATCGCCACCTGCCTCTTGGCCGACGCTTCCATTGATATGTCCGAACTATCCGCGAAGGTCGCCCCGTTTCTGCGCGACACCATCCCCCCTTCACGGATCCACTGAAGCTACCGCGCCCGCACGCCTAATCCTGCGAGTATTTGGAATTGAGATTGGAGGGTGGCCGCTTGTGCTTGCGCGCGAAGAATTTCACGAAAACGAGATAAAACAGACAGTTGGCGAGAATATAGCCGCCCTCAAGTGCGCCCGCGTAAAGCGCGGACCACACGAAGACCTCGATGCCCGATTTTGCCGAGCCGATACTCGCCAACGCGTATCCGGCAATCACTATCACGACCACGAGCGTAAAATGCAAAATCGGCAATCGGACGGCGCATACGGCGCCGACTAAAAACAGAACTAAAAGACTCCACGGCATTAAACTTCGGCTCCCAGCGGATCGTCTGGAATCAACACCCCAACCTTATCGCCTATTTCCACACACGAACAAGGTGGGGCATATTTCGACCTCCCTTTTCACCAGCTCGACCGCCGCCTCCGGCAACACACAAGCGTCACGGGGAGGCTGACGGTTTGAAGCCATCGTCGGCTGCCGGCGTGCCGGGCGCTCCTTGCCATCGTTCAACACGAATGACATCTCCTGGGAGAACCGGGTCATTGTCTTTCGCAGGCATCGTGTGTGTCGCACCGTTGGCGGTACGGTCGACGGTCGTCACGAACGACCCTGGACCGTCATCGGCGGCGACATTGGCAGCGACCGGCGAGCGAATCTCGATGTTCTGAAGCAGAGTTCGCGCCGTTTCGGCCTTCTCTGCATTCGCCGCAAGCTGGTCGCGCACCTGTGCCGCCTCGGTCAGGGCATCGACACGGTAGCGGTTACGCACATCCGCGGTGTCTCGAGCCACCTTGGCAATGTCCTGCTGCGCTCTGAGGATGGCCAGCGAGACGTCAAGATTTCGGCTTTCCAGATCCGCCAAATTCTGGCTGGAGGTGAGCTGCCGAGACGATACGGTCAACCCCTGGGCGATCAGCTTGCTGACGGCACCGACGTCCTTGTTGGCAAGATCAATCTGCTTCGCCAATGACGCCGACTTGGCTTTCAGGGTCTCGATCTCATTCGTGGCCAGCACCTTCGCCTGGTTGAGCGCATCGAATTCGGCACTCATCGATTGCTGACGTGTATCGAACAGGTCTTGCTCCTCGCGCATCATGCGATCGACGACAGACTGTCCCGCCCTCCTCGTCAGCTCCTCTGGGAACGTGATCGAGGGTTGATTATGGGTAATCGCATCCAACCGGCCTTGCCGGGCAAGGAGCCCGAGCCGTTCAACCTGAAGCGTACGCAGATCCCCGCGGCTGACCAGCGCATCATGCTGCAGGGTGAACGAGCTTGCGTCGACCGGGCCGAACATACCGCCAGCCATGCTCAGCGCCTGAACGATCGTCAGACCGGGACTATAGCTGTATTTTCCCGGCTTCGAGACAAGGCCAGTGACGAAGAAGGGCCGGTATTCGGAAACCTCAACCGAAGCGTTGGGGCGCTTCTGCAGCCCGACCTGTGCTTGCAGCCGTTCACCGATCGAGTTGGCGACCTGTTCCAGCGTCATTCCGGCGGCAGGCACGGTGCCGATGATGGGAAGCGACAGGTTCCCGGCTGCCGAAATGGCAAAGTCACCGTTCAGCGGCACCCATTCATAGGCCGTTCCAGTGACCGGCCGCCATTCGTAGACACGGATTTTCAAGGTGTCCTGGGGACCGAGGATGTAGTCCTCCGCTTTCGCCGAGGTGCTGAAGCACAGTGCGATGAGCGTGGTCAGAAAAAGGAAAAGGCAAGCCACCCAGGCTCGCTGTCTATCGGCACCACCAATTGTTCTTTGCCACATCTGCCTGCTCGTGGAAGAAACTGTATGGGTCATGTTTCACTCCTACCAAATACTAGCGCGGTGATCGAAACAATGCTTCTCAGCCATCGCTAGGCTACACCAACCTGAGCCCGACTGGCTGTCGACCTGACGACAAAAGACTTGAACTTCTCCATGAAGATCTCCGTTCGGAACTCTCCGGCGCGCGCGACCGCATCCGCCGGATCGAAATCGATCCGCTCCAGGCGTTCTACCGCGTCGATCAGCGCTTCGACCGTCTGCGTGCCGAAGAACACGCCGGTCCTGTCGCGCACCACGGTTTCGGTCGCTCCGCCGCGGCCGAATGCTATCACGGGGCGTCCGCTCGCCATCGCTTCCACCGGCACGATCCCGAAGTCTTCCTCCCCCGGAAAGATGAGCGCCTTGCACCGTGCATAGTGGTGCTTGAGGACGTCAAAGGGCTGAGGTCCCAGGATCGTCACCGTGGGCCCGGCGATCTTGCGCAGATGGTCGAGCATCTCGCCGCCGCCGATCACCACGAGCTTCGCCTTCATGCGGTTGAAGGCCTCCACCGCCAGATCAGGTCGCTTGTAGCCTACCAGTTCTCCGACCATCAGATGGTAATCGCCGAGTTCGGAGGCCGCGACCGGCCGGAAGGCAGCCGTATCAACCGGCGGATGGATAACCTCGGCGTCCCTGCGATAGTAGCTCTTGATCCGCTGCGCCACCGTCGCGGAATTCGCCGCGAAATCGTCGACACGATTGGCCGTCGCGACATCCCAGGTTCTCAGGTAATGCGCGAGCGGCGGCATCATCAGGCGGGTCATCAACCCTGAACTATCGTAGTATCTGTTGTACATATTCCAGATGTATCGCATCGGAGAATGACAGTAACACACGTGCACGGCCGTGGACGTCGGGATTACCCCCTTGGCGGGCCCGGACTCGCTACTAATTACGAGGTCGTACTCATTAAGGTCGATCTGCTCCAAGGCCATCGGCATAAGGGGCAGATATTTCTTGTACATCTTCTTTGAATAGGGAAGTCCATCGATGAAGGTCGTGTGGACCTTATGCTTCCGGATTACGTCGGAAATTGCTGCTATATCATAGACATGTGTGTAAATATCCGCGCACGGATAGATGTTGCAAAGTGCTTCGAGCACCTTTTCTCCACCGCGCATTCCAACCAGCCAATAGTGTATGATTGCCACACGCATGGAAAGCTCCATGAAAATATTAAACCGCATAGATTGTAGAAAATGAACGCGGTCATCAGATATGACAAAGAATATCATAAATCGACCAAAGTCGCTCCGGCCTTATCAACAACGATTTCATCCAGATGCTACTCAGACATTATCGTAACCTACCTATAAATACTGCAGCGCAACAAAGACATTGTCAAACGGTGCGCTAGTTGTTAACTTACCGACCATGCCCGATCGGCGCAGTCTGCACATGCCCATTGACCTTTCTTGAGTAGGGAGCAAGCAGATGAGGGAATTTGATCTAAGACGTGACTTTGACGGACTGGGTGGCGCGAGGATGCGCCGGCCCACGGAACTGGTGCACATTGGACGTTCAAGGGCGAGAATTCCCGATACCGCACCAGGTAGAATGAAGTACGCCGTCGATGCGGTCCTGGCCGTCATCGCGCTGGTCGTACTGTCTCCAATGCTGCTGATGGTGACGGTGATCCTGCTTGTCACGCAGGGTCGGCCGATTTTCATCACGCATCGGCGTATCGGCAAAAATGGCGTGCTGTTCTCGTGCTTGAAGTTCAGAACCATGGTCTCCAACGCCGAAGAGGCGCTGGCGCATCATCTGACGGAAAATCCAGACGTCCGCGCTGAATGGAAGGCTACACGAAAGCTGAAGGATGACCCCCGCGTCACCCCTTTCGGGCGGATTTTGCGCAAGAACAGCATCGACGAGATCCCACAGCTGCTGAACGTCATCAAAGGCGAGATGAGTCTTGTCGGCCCTCGCCCGATTGTACCGAACGAAGCCGAACTCTATGGCGTGCATTTTTCCGACTACATTCGGGTTCGCCCCGGGCTGACCGGCCTTTGGCAGGTGAGCGGGCGAAACGACACGAGCTACAGCAAACGTGTGGAACTCGATGTCCGGTACGTGTCGGAGCAAACGCTATGGGGCGACGTGGTGATCATGGCCAAGACGATACCGGCCGTGCTGTCCTCCCGCGGTAGCTACTGAGACGTCGACCCTAGGGGCCGGAGGCAGATGCATGTCCTGTGCCGTCTGCCGCCACAAAAATATGACTGCGCCGTAAACAGACGTTCCGAGCATTGAAACCCTCATGGAAGGACGCTGATGTCAGCATTGCAGGATATCTATCTTTCCGATCATTATGCGGAGCTCAATCCGAACTGGCACGAAGAGGATTCCCCTTGGAAGGCCCGCCAGATCGAAAACATAATCAGAAAGAACGGGCTGCAATTCGATACGCTTTGCGAGATCGGTTGCGGAACCGGAGAGATCCTGCTGAATTTGTCCCGGGCGTTCCCGGAAGCTCGGTTTGCTGGCTATGAGGTCTCCCCTCATGCCTACCAGAGAGCAAAGACAAAGGAGACAGATCGTGTCTCCTTTCACCTGAGCCCCAGCGCGGGCGAAGAGCGGACTTGCTACGAGGTCCTTGTGGTCGCAGACGTCATCGAGCATGTCGACGACTACATCTCCTTCATAAAGGGGCTTCGCGCCCGCGGTCGAAAGGCCATCTTCCACATCCCGCTCGACCTCTCGGTGCAGTCCATACTGCGCGGCTGGCCGATCATGAATCTGCGCGCCAATGTCGGGCACCTGCATTACTTCTTCAAGGACACGGCGCTCGCGACCATCAGGGATTGCGGGTACTCGGTGATCGACTACAGCTACACCGCCAGCCGCCTGGAGCTTCCCAACCAGGCGCTCAGCAGCCGCTTGATGCGCCTGCCGCGCAGGATGCTCTACTCCATCAACCCGGATTTGGCAGTTCGGGTGCTCGGCGGGTACTCGCTCCTTGTTTTGGCAGAGTAACGATCATGACGATGGCAAGGAGACAAGCTGCAACATGATCCTGGAACCCATCGGCGTCGCTACCATTCTTGTTGGTCTGTTTTGCGTACTGCTTGGCGACATGACGATGGTCACCGTGCTTGCGATCGTGCCAGTGCTTGGGTCGGCGGCGGCGATGTTCGTCGGCTTTGCCAATATTCAGCCGGCCCATGTTCTCCTCGGCTTCCTTGCATTGGGCGTCATCACGCGAAAGCAAGAGTTGCGGGCCTTCATCCGCGCCCTCAGCCCTGGTGAGCCGGGCTTCTGGTTCGTCCTGCTGATCGCCTATGGCGTGCTGAGCGCCTATTTTGCTCCGCGCCTGCTGACGGGCGTGACGCAGATCGTCGCGCTCGGATCGACGGTCTTTGGCGACACAGGATCGACCGTTCCGCTCGTGCCGGTCTCCAGCAACCTCACCCAAAGCGTCTATATGATCGGCAACCTCGTTTGCTTCGGGTTGACCTTGGCGGTGGCGTCGACCCACCGCGGCTTCAATGCGGTTCTGACCGGGCTGATCGGCTATTGCGTCGCCAACATCGCTTTTGCCGTGCTCGACATGGCCACCTTTGCCACCGGCACGCAATGGCTCCTCGATTTCATGAGAAACGCCCAATATGCGCTTCACACGGACGCGCAGATCGGCGGACTGAAGCGAATTGTCGGCTCCTTCACCGAGGCCTCCTCTTTCGCGAGATCGACGCTTGGCGTGCTGGCATTCTCGGGAACGCTCTGGCTCGCCGGCTACAAACGGCCGCTTATGGGCGCGATCGCCGCAGCCTCCGTCGTGCTGCTGTTTCTGTCGACTTCATCGACAGGCGTCGCCGGCGCTCCCCTCATGCTGCTGATCCTTTACGCGACCGCGTTCTCGCTGAGCGGCAGGAGGCGAATCCGCCGCGTGACCGCCGCCGCTATGATCATGGTCCCTCTTGCAATGATTGCGGTCGCGCTGCTGATAGCCATCGATCCCGTGATATCCAAGACCGTCTATGACTACGTGGACATCGTTGTGCTGGGCAAAGCCACGTCCGATTCCGGCATTGAGCGGAGCACGTGGAATACAATCGCCATGCAGAACTTCTTCGACAGCTGGGGATTTGGTGTTGGGCTTGGAACCGTCCGCACATCGAGTTTCGTCATGGCGCTGCTCGCCAATGTCGGCATTCCCGGTACGATCTTCTATGCGGCGTTTGCCTACACCGCGTTTTTCAAGAAGCGCGGCGTCCCCGGAACGCTGACGTCCGATGTGCGGCTTGCCGCACGCAACGGGTGCTTCGGCTTGATGATCGGAGACCTGCTTGTCAGTCCGGTGCTCGATCAGGGGCTGTTCTTCTGCATGCTGGCTGCTGTCTGCTGCGCCCAGCCCGAACGCGAGCGCAGCACCCAGGCGGTGCGCGCTGCCACGCAGTTGGGAGCGACCGCATGAGCACCGTGCCCAAATTCGCCGTTAATGGCCGTTTCCTAACGCAGAATGCGACCGGCGTGCAGCGCTATGCATTGAATGTCATGCGGGCTCTGAACACTGCGCTGGAAGAAGCGGACGGGTGGGCAACGATCGTTGCGCCCGTCGGCGCAAATGATCCAGGCTTCGCCCGCATGCCTGTGAGCCATTCGGGCCGCCTGTCGGGTCACGCGTGGGAACAACTCACTCTTCCCGCCCGATGGCGAGGGAGGCTCCTCAATCTTTGCAACACCGCCCCGGCGTTAAAGGCAGACCAGATCGTCTGCATCCATGACGCCAACATCTTCGCAGCTCCCGACAGCTACAGCCGCTCATTCAGAGCGTTCTATCACACGCTGCAGCCGCTTCTCGCCCGGAGATCTGCCCGGATCACCACGGTCTCCCACGCTGCAGCCCGGCAGATCGCCAGACACCTTCCCATTGCTGTCGAAGACATAGCGGTCCTGCCGAACGGCCACGAGCATGCCTTGCGCTGGGATCCTGCGCTTGCACAGACCGCGCCAGGGATCATTGCCACGGTATCCGGTCGAAGCGAGCGTCAGTTCGTGCTCGCTCTCGGTTCACGCGCACGGCACAAGAACCTGACCCTGCTGATCGACGCAGCGCCGGGGCTCGATGAAATCGGGGTCGACATCATCATCGTTGGCGGCGACGCGGGAATTTTTGTCCCGGGCGAACTCGCGGCGCGGCCCAACGTCCGCCTGATCGGGCGCGTTTCCGACAACGATCTCGCATACCTGCTCGACCGGGCCCTCTGTCTCGCCTTTCCGTCATTGACCGAGGGATTTGGCCTGCCGATTGTCGAAGCGATGGCACGGGGCTGCCCGGTCGTCGCCTCCCATTGCGCCAGCATGCCGGAGGTTTGCGGCACCGCCGCTCTCCTTGCGTCCCCGACCGACCCCGTGGCCTGGGTCCAGCATATCAGCACCCTCAAGGATTCGCAGGAACTGCGCGCCGACCTCGTGCAACGGGGACGCAGCCAGATCAGACAGTTCTCGTGGTCCAACACGGCCGCAGGCTATTTGGAACTGCTTGAACGGCCGACGGCCCGGAGATCGATCTATCATGCACCGGTTACAGCTACTGGCGCGCGCACGGCGCTCGTTGTGGCAACACGCGGACGCCCTGCCCTTGTCAGCGCAACCGTGCGGCACACGCTTGCAACGCAAACCCAGCCCCCCGACACCGTTATCGTCTCATGCGTCGATCCCGAGGATGCGGGAGATCTCGCGGACCATCCCAACGTCACTGTGTTGACCGGACCGCCCGGCCTCGCCGCCCAGCGCAACACCGCCTTGGCCAATCTCCCCAAGAATACAGAGATCGTCGCTTTCTTCGACGACGACTTCGTTGCCGACGGAAACTGGATCGCCGCTGCCACCCGCACCTTCCGGGATGAGAGCCGCGTTGTCGCCTTTACCGGCCGCGTTGTTGCCGACGGCATCAACGGCCCCGGCATCGCATTCGCCGATGCCGTGCAGATGACAGCGGAGGCAGCGGCGGCCGATTGGGCTTGGATCGAACCCTACAGTCCCTACGGCTGCAACATGGCATTTCGCGTAAAATCAATCGGCTCGACCCGCTTCGACGAACGCCTGGTCCTCTACGGCTGGCTTGAGGACCGCGACTTCGCGGCTACCCTCGCCAAGGGCGGTGGGCGACTGGTCAAGGACGCCGCTGCCTTCGGCGTCCACATGGGCACCAAGGGTGGACGCATAAGCGGCAACCGTCTTGGGTATTCGCAGGTCGTGAACCCGCTCTATATGCTGCGTAAGGGAACGATGACCATCCCGAAGGTCGCGAACCACATCCTTTGCAACATGGCCAGCAATTTCGGACGAGCGGCGTGGCCGGAACCGTTCGTCGACAGACGCGGCAGGGCACGAGGCAATCTCATTGCCATTGCCGACGTACTTCGTGGCCGTCTGGAACCCGAGCGCGCGGCAGGGCTCCCGACAGCAAGCCAGAGGGGATCAATTCAGCCGGAGGTAAAGGCGCGATGACGTATAACAGCCCGCAGCCCCTGAAGCGTTTGTCCGGGCTATGGCGGTTCGATGACACGCTTACGGAGAAGACCGACGAAGGTCCGGTGGCTCTGCTGCGCGCGATGTATCTGCTCGGTCTGCAGCACAAGACGAAACTGATCCTATGCACCGCGATCGGCGTAGGATTGGCAACGCTCTATGCCAAAACCCTTCCACAGACCTATTCGGCAACGGCTACGCTTTTGCTCGAGCCACGACGCCAGGCCGCGATTTCCGGCCAAGAGGCAATCGTACCGGGCAGCCTCGACTTGAACAGAGCCGATAGCGAGCTCCAGATCATCCGCTCGGAGCGTCTTCTATCGGCAGTATTCGACAGCCTGGACCTAGAGAACGCACCGAGCCTCGGGCCGGCTGCTGGACGAATGATCGACGCTCCGATGGCCGAGGTACAGCGCTATCTCGATCAGTCCGTGATCGGTAAACGACCGCCCGCCGAGAACAATCCCGCCGTCCCGGAAATCGGCAAGTCCGGGCGCTCGGTGCCACCTGCAGCGCCAAGCAACGATCCAGCCGAAAATAGCGCCCGCCAGGCGGCATTCCAGGACTTCATAAGGAACCTCAACGTCCGACGCGTTGGCCAATCCTACGTCATCGAGATCGAATACTCGGCAACCGACCCTGTGCTCGCGGCCCGCGTCGCGAACGCAATGCTGTCCGGCTACATCTCGCAATCTGTCGGCTTCAAGGCGCAATTGGCGCAAGCCGGAACGGAAGCGCTTCAAGGGCGCCTCGACGCTCTGGCCGCCCAGGTCAACGCAGCCACGGATGCAATGAGGCACGGTACGCTGCCGATCATTCCGACGCCGGATGCCGACGCCCGGATCATCGGTGCGGCATTGCCGCCGGTGAGCCCCACTGGCCCCCGTTCAAAGCTCATCATGGCGCTTGGGGGCGTGCTCGGGCTGATCGGGGGCTTCACCATCCTGGCGCTGGATCGCAAGGTTCGGACGGCCAAGGATCTGATGCGTGATACCGGCGTTCCCTGCCTCGGAACCATACCCGAAGCCGGTAGCTGGATCGGCGCAGCCTGGCGCACGGATATCGAGCGGGCCGCACTTGTCGTCAGCCAGCCCAGTAGCCGCTACGCTGTCGCTATGCGTGACTTGAGAACATCAATCGAGATCGCCTGCTCCTCCATTCGCAGCGAACGTAGTCTGGTGATCGCGATCGCCGGCTGGGAAGAAGGCGCCAATATCTCGACGGTCTGCCTCAGCCTTGCGCAATTGATAAACAGAAGCGGCCGGTATGTTACCCTCTTCAAGTCCGAGGTCGGGCGTCCGGACTATGAGGCCGGCGGGATGGACAGTTCCGTTGCCGTTTCGTTGGCTGATGCGCTGATTGCCGACGTGCGTCCCGAGCAAGTCCTTTTCACGAACAGAGACGGCATTACGGTATTGCCGATCCACTCGGTTAACCCAGAGACCAACCTTTTTGCTGACTTCCGAGACCGCCGTGTCGCACGTATTGTCGAGTCCGCTCGCGTCAGAGGCGACGTCTTGATCGACTTGCCACCTCTGCACGACTCGACGGACGCCCTGGCATTGGCGATTCACGCTGACGCGGTGCTGATCGTGGCAACCGCCGGGAAAACGACGACCGATGAGGTGAATGACATGCTTCATCAATTGCGGCGCTCCGGCGCCAATGTGATCGGCACCGTAGTCAATCGGAGAAAGGCATGACACCAGCAACGGTCGGCGGACAGGCAGCTGGCCTTCTTTACAGAACGGTGCCGCGCCAAAGGTCGAGAACCATGGCAAATGGTCACCAGGACAGAGTGACGACTCCGAAGCTTGCGGTCGTCATCACCTGCTGGAATTACGAGGCGTATGTGTCACGGGCGATCCGTAGCGTCGTTTCGCAAGGGCGCGACGATTGCGAACTCGTGGTGATCGATGACGGTTCGACGGATCACTCCTGGGAAGCAATCACCCGCGAAGGCGTGACCGCCTATAGGACGGAAAATCGCGGCCAGCGCGCGGCCTGCCTCTACGGGCTTGATCACACGCAGGCCCCCTTTGTGCTTTTTCTCGACGCCGACGACGAACTGGTCCCGGGCTCCCTTGCCACCATCATCGCCGCACTCGATGAGCGGGTTGCTAAGCTGCAGTTCCCCTTGATCCAGATTGATCGTGACGGAAACGTCACCGATGCGAATGACCCGTCGCTCGGCACGTTCCGAAGCAGCCTGACCCTCGCCGACCGGGTACTGCGTACGGGGGTCTACACAACGCCTCCTACCTCCGGAAACGTGTTCCGGCGTGACGTCTGCGAATATCTGCGAGAGGTCGATTATGATCGCGCGGTCGATGGCGTCATTCTGTTCATTGCCCCCTTCCTGGGCGACGTGGTGGGACTCTCGCAGCAGTTGGGGCGTTATCGCGTGCATGACCGAAACGACTCCGGGCTGGGACGTCCCCTCAGCGCTGAATCGTTGCGCCGGGATATCAGGCGCTTCGTGGATCGCACGGATCATCTGCGCCGAATCCTGGAAAGATCAGGCCGGGCGGCAGAACTGGTGGCGCCGGAGCAAACCTACTACTATCTCGAGCACAGCTATTATCTGGCGATAGTCGATGGCCAGCGTGTTTCCCTCGGCAACCTTGGTCGATTGTTGGTCGCCCTGTGGAGCGAATGCTACCCCGCGAAAACCAAGGCTAGATTGACAGCGTACTATCTGATCACCACTGCCCTGCCAAACGAGCGCGCACGCCGCGCAATTGGCTATCGGCTTGAGTCAGGAAGACGTTCGGCCATGGGCCTGCTTCGCTCACTTCTCTGATGGCAGCACACTTGGCGTTCTCACGCCCGACAGCTATCGACGATTGACAAGCTCGAGCCGCCCACCACCGGCGATCAACCGCACACCCAGAGCAAGCAGCGTGCCGACATAAGCCGCCGCACCCGTGCTCGCCACGATGCCAAGCTCAACGACATCGTTCCACGCACGGCCCGCAAGCTCGTGTCGCAACACCAGAACCCAGATCGCCATGACAATGGCGGCGAGCGCAATTTGCCACAGGTTCTTCAACTGCCTCCAGATTTCAACCTGCAGCAGCCGCCTCGTCTCCATGAGATAAAAGACAAACATGATCGAGGAGAGCAGCACCCTCGCAAAGCTGACGCCTGTGGTTGAAAAAAGATAGAAAGCAATAGAGATCAATACCAGCCTGAAGCACAGGTCGATCGTGTTGAGCTTGAAGATGATATGCGGCCGATCGACCGCAAGCCCGGCAGAGTACAAAGTCTGGAAGTAGGGAATGGGGATCATCGACAGCGCCAGTGGGGTGAGGAGAGGCGCCGCGTCCTTCCACTTCGCTCCGAGCAGCAGGTCCGTGACAAGGTCCGACGTCAGGCTGATACCGACACAGGCCGGCACCGCAATCAGCATGACAAAGCGAACGGCTTTCAGGAAGGCGAACTTCATCCGCTCGGGATCCGAGCCGATCCGTGCAAATGCAGCCATGACAGACTGTTGCGCAGGACCGATCAGGTTCTGCGTCGGAATTGCCGCGACATCGCTGACCAAGGCATACCGACCGAGTATCGCCTTGCCCGCGACGGCGCCGATCAACACGCGATCGAACTGCCAGTTGAGGGCCGATACCAACTGCGCGGAACTGAACCAGCCAATGAAGCCTGCAAAATCGGGCAGCCGGGACAACGAGAAGGCCGGGCGATAGGGCGCCAGAACATAGGACGCAATAGTCGCCGCGGTCGATGAAGCCACGTAATTTGCTGCGATCGCCCAGTAAGTTCCCCCGAGGAAAACGGTGGTCGTGGCCACGACGAACGAGGCTACCTTCCCGCAGAACTCCAGAAGGAAGGTCTGCCGGAAACCGAGATCCCTGGCGAAATGCACCATAGCCGGGCTGTATAGGCCCTTTATGACTGGGGCGAGCGCGAGCACCGCAACGAGAGGCATCAGCTCCGGGTCGTTATTCAGGGCGGCAAAAGGCCACGCTGCCGCCAGAATAATGACGGCGATCAACCCGCTTCGCAGGATACTCAGCGTGAAGCTGGTGTCCAAATGGCGTTGGTCAATTGTCTTGAGGCGGACGAGCGCCTGCGTGACAGGCAGCTCGAGGACGGTGTCGACAACAAGCACGAGCGACATCGCCAACGCCGCCAGACCAAAATCGTCGGGTGTCAGGCTGCGAGCGAGAACCAGCAGCGTAAAGAAGTCGATGATGCGGCCGACGAAGCGAGACACAATGAGCCAGCCGGCTCCTTTGAAGGCTTTGAATGCGAGCATTCTGAAATCAAGACCCCGCTGTTTGCCTCATCGCTCCAAGGTATCGCAATGTTGTTTCATGCTTATGCATCGGCCGCACAAACGAAGCGCGTTCAACCGGCTGCGAACGCCCGCAGGGATTCCGCAAGCTTGCTGTAAAGCACGCGTGTGTTGAAATGCTGGCGCACAGTTTCCACTGCGGCAGCACCGAAGGCCTCTTTGTTTTCCCAGGCATTCAGGATCGCAGCCGCAAGCGCCTCGGGATTCGCGACCGGAACCAGCCGACCATTCACGCCGTCTTCCACAAGGCGCTCGAAAGCCCTGATCCTGCTCAAGACGACGGCAGTGCCGCACCCCATCGCTTCCAACGCAGCAACGGCCACGGCCTCGTTAGCCGAAGGCATCGCGTAGACCCCGCAGGTCTGCAGGAAATCTCGAACTGTCGTCCGATCGACAAAGCCATGAAACCGCACGCGAGCGGAAACACCGGCATCGACCGCGCATCGCGTCAGCAACTCAAGGTCGGGGCCGGCGCCGACGATGTCCAGTGACCATTCTTCCGGCAAAAGCCCAAGTGCCTTGATGATATCGCTCGTTCGCTTCTGTTTGTTGGTCAGCCGCGCCACCGTCAAAATTGTCTTGCTGCGTTGGACATCGGCGCGCGGATAGAACCGGGAGGTATCGCAGCCGTTGGGTTGCAACGTCGGCACGCCGCCATGCTTGGCAACGATGTCGCATTCGTCGGGTGTCTGACAGTAGACGCCGCGGGTTCGCGCGAAGGATCGGCGCTTGAACCACTTCAGCACGCCCTTCGAAACGCCGCCGTGATCAGCGGCGGTCATCGGCAGATCGATGCGCGAAACAACATGGTCGAACCGACCGCTCCAATATTCCTGAATGTAGAGCAGATCGACGTGATCCTGTGCGAGCCCTGCCTTGAGCGGCTTCATCAGTGCTGCCGCATTGAGCCGCTCATCAGCGTAGAGCGTCAGCGGATTGGTTCGACTCATTCGCTTGAGCCATACCCTTTCCGCCGGCCGGTACCACGCCGCAAGCTGAAGAAATCGTACAGCAACGCCCGAATCCGTTTCGTAGCGGCCGCTTTCATGCAGCGAGGGAATGTAGAGCGTCACCTTGACGCCGTTCTCCACAAGACCACTGCCGTAGTACCAACTCCAATCGTTGCGGTAGCTTTGAAGGTATTTCTCGCGTGTCTGACCCTGTACACGTCCGAAGAACCCTTCGAAGGAACCACAACTCAGAAGCATGGCAACATTCATCAGCAACTCCTCGGCCTGGCCAGTCTAGCGATGCAGGCGAACTGTGACGCCCCGCACGATATGCACCGCTTCAAGCGCTGCCAGCAGCGCCGGCTTGAGCAAGGGAAAGTCACGCGCAATCGCCCCCTCGCGCCATAGCTGCGACTTCACCGAGATGAGTTTCCGGCCGATCGCGGCCCTTTCGGAGCCACCGATCACCTGCACCATATCCGACCGTCCGAAATCGACCGAACGCGGGCCGGTGCCGAGCGCGACAAGATCGAATTGGGTCGGGTTGGTAATGGCTCTTTTCAAGCGCCGCCAGGCTCGGTCGGCGTCAGCCACAACCGTCGCTCCGCTGGTGACGCCGTCGATGTACTGCAGCGCTCCTGCGAGGAGCGGGTTGCCCAGCGAAGGGTCAAGTCTGCCGTATCGGATGTCGCCGGAATCCCCCACTATCTGGCCGTCGGCATCTTCGCTCAGCCGTCTTACCGACGGCACTGCCGGCTCGAACAGACTTTCGATGATCTGCCAGTACCTTAGAATGACGGATTCCACTTTGAGTGGGCTGTAGAGGTTTTGTTCGACCACAAGCCCCGCAACTCTCGGGAAATGATCCTCGCTCAGCCCTTTGTAATTGCACCTGGCGAACTGGATAGTCTCGAAACGGTGGTCAGGGAAGCCGGCGGCCAGGAGCCGTTGCGTGCTGCCATACAAGCCGGTATCGCACAGGATAATCCGCTTCGTGTCTCCAGCAACCTGATCGAGATGCCGGGCAAAAAGCTCGTTCTGCTTTCGTACATCGGCAAGGACACGTTGACCTTCCGAAGTGTCCAGCATGAAAAAGAGCCGCGCCGGGTCGAAAGGCTGCCGCCAAGCCGCCGGCAGGTCGTAGCGCCCCTCACCCATTGCATGAGCGACATCCGCGAAACTGTTGCCGCGAAACTCGCGACCGAGCTCGTCCAGCACCGCCGGGCTTCTCGTCATGAGCGCAGAACGCGCCGCAACAAGGCGCGAGACCAGAATGCTCTCCCGCTTCATATCGAGCGGAAGCTCTAGAGCCTGCAACAATCGCTCGAATGCTTCACGGATACCGACGCCGCCTCTCGCGCAAAACAGCATGGTCGCATCGCCGCCTGCATTCGCCTGCCTGGCGTATAGCCAGATCAGCAAGCAGAACTCGGCGACGATCGGCCCAAAAACCTCCTTGCCGAACGACGTTCTATCCTCCGGCACGGGAACATCCATCCTGCCTCGCGACAAGCGTCGCCTGACGCGCCGAATTGCTTCCGTGGCTGCGCCGTCCGCCCGGGAGGCGTAGCTTCTGAAAGTGTTCCTCGGAAGATGTACGGCCCGGATGCCCATTCCCTCGGGAACGTAGAAGTCGGCTCTTTCGTCGTCCCCTATATGGAGCATTTGCGAGGGGGAGACCGACTCAGCTTCCAGAACTGCCGAAAACAACCCACCATGCCGCTTGCTCGCACCCATGTCGGCGCTCGAGTAGACCCGGTCGATGAGCCCAGGGCCATGAAAATAGTCGATCAGTTCGGTGAGTTTGTCTGCCGGCAACCCCGTGTCGCTCACGGCAACAACCCTGAGCCCCGCCGCATGATAGCGCCGCAGCAACATCGCGAGAGCGCCGTTCGCCGAAAGGGCCTTTTTCTCGGACGCCAATTCAATCGCAAGCCGTTCCTCGACCAAATTCTCGGGCAATCCGAGAATGTTGAGTTGGTTGCAGATAATATCGGTGAGACGCACCTCACCCGCGCCGTCGCCCATATTCAATGCGCGATAGGCTGATTTCTGTGCTAGGAGACGCACACGAACAAGGTCGTCCGGCGGCACCGAAAAACCGCGCTCGGCGAGCAGTCGCGCAAATTTTGTCTCGGCCGCTACGATCCGAGATCGCTCCGATTTCCTGCGGCGTAACAATAAAGTATCGAAGACGTCGGTTGAGATCAGCTCTATCTTGCTGACAGGGCTGTAGAGATCATCATGGCTTCGTCGCAGCACTGGATACTCCCTGCGTCGGTCAGTTTAATTGATCCGTCTCTCCGGAACGAATTCCGGCACACAAAACAACCCAGCCACGTCTCAGGAAACCGGGCTCGCACCAATGCATCGCATTCTCGTGGCGCAAACGAGCCCGTAATTTCAAGCGCCACCAAGATATAGTAGCAGACTCAAATTCACGATATCAAGTGCCGATCAACAACTCGATCAAAGAAAAAGATTGATAGAACTGAGATTTACTACTTAAGCGTTATAAGTTCTTACGTATGAAACGCCGGATACATCCGAATATATCAACCTTACTCTTATCTTTTCAGGTCGGAAAATTTAATCTATGGTTGGGCTTGGGGGTCTTATAGACGGGAACAGTCTATGGGTGACGCAAGTAGCGAAATCGTCCGCGAGACTAACATCGAACCAGAGGGGTTTGATGCAATTGTTCTTGGAGCCGGGATTTCCGGCTTGGTGTCTGCTTCCGTTCTTGCAAAGCAGGGAAATCGCGTTCTCGTTGTCGATGAGTATAGCCACATAGGGGGCAACCATATCGACTGGTCGTCCAACGGTTACACATTCGACATCGGAAGCCTGATCTTCCAGGACGACTCCCCCCTGCTCGACCATTTTCCGGAATTGCTGACGCTTTACGTCCCGATCGATCCGAAGTGGGCGCGGTTGAACCCGCAAGGCATGGTAACGGCCTATCCCATCTCGCTGCGCGACGACATTCTGGGCGCCGGTCCACTGGAGATCACCAGAATCCTCGCTTCTGTCGCCTACGCGCGGATCTTCCAGCGGAAAATGCGGAACGCCAAGGAATTTTCCCGATATTGGATTGGCGCCTATCTCCTCCACCGTTCCGGGCTGGAATCCTATATGAAACGCTTCTCCGGGATCGGCGCGGAAGAAATCGACATTGATCTCGCCAGAAAGCGAATGCTCTGGATCAGCGAACATGCCTCCTTGAGAAATCTGGCCTCACGCGTGCTGAAGCCCAGGAGGCACGGGCCAACCAACCGCCAGATGGCGCGTCCGCGGGAAGGCTTTCGAACGCTTTACAATGCTGCGGCCGAGCGGCTGACAAAACAAGGCGTTACATTTCATCTGGATGCGAAGATGCAGAGCGTCCTTAGAATTCAAGGCAGGCTGCACTTGGATCTCGGCGACAGAACCGTCGCGTCCAGCCGGGTGATATCAACGATACCGATCCACCGAGCCGAGGAATTGTGCGGTCTTGATTCCGGCCGGCGGCTGGAAAGCATGACGCTCATCGCCCTCTATTTCAGCTTTTCCGGCGAGCGGGGGTTCAAAGAGTCGATCATCTACAACTTCTCTCACGAAGGCGCCTGGAAGCGCTTGACCGTCTATTCGGACTTCTATGGAAGGGTTGGCGATCGCGAATATTTCACCGCCGAGGTTGTGGCCAACCATGTCGGCGGATCCGTGAGCCAAGCCGAAGCCGATTTCCGTGCGCACGTTCAGGCAAACGGACTTTTCACCGGCGACCTGAAGCTCGAGGGAAGCCAGGTGCTGGACAATGCATATCCAATCTATCGCGAGGGCGCGGCGCGGCACGCAATCGAAGCTGGGCGACAGCTGCGGGCCTTCGGGCTCGAGTCCTTCGGCCGGCAGGGTGCGTTCAACTATCAGCCGACCGCTCGCACCTCGACCCTGGAGGCGGAGGCGTCCGTCAACGGCGCATAGGCCTATTGGATATCATGTCTGCCGATACGGTCCGAGAGACAGGAGCGAACGTTCGCGGCGGTCAGGGTTGAGATTTTAGCCATTGCTGACAAATGCCGATCGGGCCATACTTCGATCTCATCCATTGCGAGCGCATAGCATTTTTGCCGACAACGACACTGGGTGCTTTTCATGCGTATCCTGCATATTCTCAATCATACCAATCGGTTGAATGGGCACGTTCACGCGGCGGTCGATCTCGCATGCGCTCAAGGCAAGCTCGGCCACTCCGTCTGTGTCGCCAGCGGCGGCGGCGATTTCGATGCCCTGCTGCACAGGAACAATGTCGAGACGGTAGTCATCGATCACCACCGAAAGCCGGTCAACCTTCTCAAATCGTCGCTTGCGCTGCGTTCGCATGTGGCCGCGTGGAAGGCGGATATCGTTCACGCTCACATGATGACCAGCGCCGTCCTCGCTTGGCCGATCTGCAAATTCGCCGGCATCCCGCTGATCACCACAGTTCACAACGAGTTCGAAAAGAGTGCAATCCTCATGGGGCTCGGCACGCGGGTGATTGCCGTGAGCGGAGCGGTTGGCGCATCCATGCGCAAGCGCGGGATACCGGCTTCAAAGCTGCGGGTTGTCCTCAATGGAACGATCGGGTCCATGCGCTTCGAAGACCGCAACCGGGTGCCTGTTGCTCTCCACGCCCCTAGCATCCTCTACGTCGGCGGCCTGCACCCCAGGAAGGGGTTGCCCGACCTGTTCAAAGCCTTCGACATTGCTTACGCACAACACCCTGAGGCACGGCTCTATGTCGTGGGAGAAGGACCGTTCAGAAAGACCTATGAAGAAATGGTCGGCCAGATGGATTGCGCGACAGCGGTGAGCTTCCTGGGCGCGAAGGAAGACCCCTTTGCCTGGATGGCCGGCGCGGACATCTTTGTTCTGCCGTCTCACGCCGATCCGGCGCCCCTTGTCCTTTCCGAGGCGCGGGAGGCCCGCTGTGCGGTCATCGGGACCTCGGTGGACGGCATACCACAGCTGTTGGAAGGCGGAGCCGCCGGCATTCTGGTTCCCCCAGAAGACCCTGGCGCGCTTGCGGCCGTTCTCTGCGATCTTCTCGACAGTCCCGCCCGGATTGAAGAGTGGAAAGACAAGAGCCAATTGCGCATCGAGCACCTGACGATCGACCGCGTGGCGCGCGAAACGATGGATGTCTATGGAGCCGCCCTGTCGCCAATCTCGAAAACGGCCGCAGCAGCAGCCTGAAGCCTGCAACCTCAACCGGAGAGCCAACACCATGACCACCACTACGTCTCGCCGTGGTATTCTGATCGGCGCTGCCGCGCTGGCGGCCGGAGGCGGCTTGCTCCTCACCGGCAACCGCCCCGTTGCCGAAGAAACCCGCGACCCGACAGAAGGTCGGGCTCTCGCTTTCGATGAAAACTTTGCGATGCTCGATCCGGCAATCTGGTTTGCCGGCCCAAAAGCCACAACCTTCGATAGCGGTTTTTACGGCCGATCCGCCTTCAGCCGGATCGAAGGCGAGGAAGGCTTCCTCCCCTACGAGATCGTCGATGATGCGGCAGCGGGCAACGGCAAGGCACTCCAGATATCAGCCCGATATATCGGGCGTCCGATGAACGTGCCAAACTACTATGGAAACAACCTGCCCGAATTCCAGTGGATCTCCGGCAATATACAGACGGCGAAATCAGACGGCACAATCATGAAGGGCTGGAGACAGGGATATTTCGAAGTGCGGATGTGGGTGCCCGCGCATCCCCTGAGCTTCCCTGCCTTTTGGCTGATGAACGGCAGGAGCATCCTCTATCCAAAAACCAGCATCGAACTTGATGTCATCGAGCAAAAGGGCTTCGAGCCAACTCAATACGGCCTCTACCTGCACGAATGGGGCCAGCCCGGTGAACACCACGAAGGAATCGGCATGCATGCCGGAACAGACATTACCAAGGGCTACTTTCGCTATGGTGTTTCCGTCGATGGCGGCCGTTGCCGGTTCTATTTCGAACGCAAGCCTATTCGCGATCCAAAGACCCAGCAGGCGGTAGAATGGACGATCGGGCGTGCGGCGGAGATGGATGCGCAAGACGACGTTTTCTGGCCACTGATAACCCTCGCCCTGCAATCCGACGTTCCGTTCCCCAATCCGCTGCGCGATGAAGACCGGGAGACGAGACTGCGCGTTGACTACATGAGGGTCTATACCTGACCTCCACGCGACGGCGAACCGGCCAGCGGCTATCAGTTATTTGACAAGCTGTGCTCGACCAGCGCTGCGAGCCCTAAAAGACCCGCATCATCCCCACGGCGTCCACTGAGCATCAGCCCAATTGGACGGTGTTGGGACGGTCGACGAACCGGGATGGCAATAGACGGCTGGCCGGAGAGATTGAACACCGTCGCGTTTTTCGACGCCTGCAAGTCGTAGTCGTAGTGCCAGTTTCCGAGAACCGCCGGCATGGTGGTTGCTGCCGGAGCAACGAGCACGTCGCAATCGCGCATGGCCGCGTCCATCGTCTGTGCAAATCGACGAACCCGGCCCCGCGCATCCTGGTAGTCGGCCAGAGTGATGCGCGATTTTCTTTCCAGTTTTTCCGAGGCGCGTGGGCTGAACCGTTCGCGGTGGGACAAAAGCTCGCCTGCGAACGCTTCGTAAGCTCCCCGAAACAAGCGTGTGCTTATCGTCAGGCTGTCTTCGACCCCTGCCTCATCCAAATCGACGATCAAGGCGCCCAGGCGCTGCAGATCGGACAGGCACTCCTCGACTGCACCTGCGATTTCGGGATCACCGTCAAAGAAGAAGCGGCGCATCACGCCGATCCGAACGCCCGCGAGCCCATCGTCTCGCACGGCAGCATCTTGCCCCTCAAGCCCTGTAGCCGCAGCAAAAGTCAGTGCTGCGTCAGCCACGGTTCGCGTCAATGTGCCCACATGGTCCAACGACGGCACCAGCGGCACGACACCGTCCGTCGAGATGGCATTGAAACTCGGCTTGAAGCCGACAACCCCACAACAATGAGCGGGAAAGCGTATGGAGCACGCCGTGTCGGTCCCCAACGCCGCGAATGCCAACCCGGCGCCGACAGCGGAGGCCGAGCCCCCGCTTGAGCCACCGGCATCCAGGCGGGCATCCAGCGGATTGTGGATCGCACCGAAGAACGGATTGTCACTGGTGGTGCCATAGGCAAGCTCGTGCATCCCGACCTTGCCAAGAATGACAGCGCCAGCGTCCTTCAATCTCCGGACGACCTCGGCATCGTGCTCGGGAACCAGATCGGCGAACAGCTCGGATCCGCACGTCATGCGAACGCCGGACACCGCTATGTTGTCCTTGATGGCAATCGGTATGCCGTGAAGCGGGCCACGCCAGCGCCCCCGTGATCGCTCGGCGTCGGCAGCGCCCGCGGCCTCAAGCGCCAACTCCCGTGTGAGAGTAATGAAGGCGTTTAGCGAAGGGTTCAGCCGGTCAATGCGTTCCAGCATATGCTTTGTGAGCGCGACGGATGTGAGGGTGCCAACCCGCATGAGCGCCGACACCTCGGCAATGCTGAGGTTGTGCCAGTTTTCTCCCAGCATCCTCAGCGCTCGCTTTGACGCAGCCAGTCCGCGAGAGACCGTCGCTTCTGCCGCCCGCGGCCGGCCATTGCCTCGGCCGCACACAGCGAGTTCAGCACGGCCTCCTGCGTCGCTTCGGCAGCGGCGCGGAAGAGTTCATCTATCCTGCCTTCGTTGAGCGCCCGGATTTGAACGAAATCTGCGGGTTCATCGTGGTCGAAGACCACGCCCGTGCTGAAACCGATCGTGATATCGCCGCTTCCGTGCCCCCAGAAAGCACCGAGCCGAGCAAGGCCGGCGCCGCACCGACGGCTGACGCGCTGCAGCTGCCGGTGTTCCATCGGGATGTCTGTGGCAAGAACGATGATGACGGATCCCTTCTCGGCATCCTGCGTCGTCTTCGGGTTTGGGCGTCGGCCATCCGGCAGAACAAGATCGCCCGCTCGTCCGAAGTTCGAGAGAACGAGAACGCCAAGATGAAAATCCGATCCATCCAGAACGATCCTGCGTGACGACGTGCCAATGCCGCCCTTGAAACCGAAGCAGCTCATTCCGGTTCCTGCACCGACACTGCCTTGCGCCATCTCTTCACTTGCGTTCGCGAGCGCGAGACGGGCGTGCTCCTCGGTCACGGCCATTGCCTGGATATCGTTCAGCGGCCCGTCATTGCATTCGCCGACCACGGGATTGACCGTTGCCGTCTGCCTGCCGATATCGGGATTTTGCGCGATCGCCTCGCGAATGAGCGCATTGGCGCAGGTTCCCACGGCAAAGGTATTGCTGAGCAGGATCGGTGTTTCCAATGTCCCCAGCTCGTCGACCTGGACGAGGCCGGCGCTCTTGCCGAACCCGTTTATGACATCGGCGGCAGCCAGCACCTTCCGGCGATACATGTTGCCGCCATGGGGAACGATTGCGGTCACGCCCGTATTGATGTCGCCGGCCCGCAGCGTGTGATGCCCGACGCGGACTCCGGGCACATCGGTGATCGCATTGCGTGGGCCAGTGGGCATGGTTCCGCAGACGATGCCGAAATCACGTGCTGTTACGCTCACTGGTTGGTCCTTCCCAATTTACAGACGCCCGGCTTCGATGATGCTCTTCAGGAACGCCTGCGTTCTTTCGCCCTGAGGCCGTCCGAAGATCTGCGAAGGCGGACCTTGTTCATAGACGACGCCACCCTGAAGGAAGCAGACCTTGTCTGCCACTTCGCGGGCAAACCCCATCTCGTGGGTCGCCAGCACCATCGTCATGCCCTTCTTCGCAAGATCGCGCACGATGTCCAGAACTTCCGATACGAGTTCTGGATCAAGCGCCGACGTAATTTCATCGAGCAAGAGCAATGTCGGGTCCATCATCAGCGCACGAACGATCGCCACACGCTGCTGCTGACCGCCGGAGAGCCTGTCAGGATATTCGTTGGCCTTGTGCTCGAGTCCGATGCGGGCGAGAAGCGCGCGGCCCTTCTCGAAGGCTTCCTTCCTGGGCATGCCGAGCACCTTGAGCGGCGCCAGGGTGACGTTCTCGATCACGCTCATGTGCGGAAAGAGGTTGTAGCCCTGGAAGACGATGCCGATCTCGCGGCGCAAGGCATCGAGATCCACGCCCGGTCCGGTCACACGGTCTCCGTGAAGGCGGATTTCGCCTTCCTGGATGGTCTCCAGCCGGTTAATGCAGCGAAGCAGTGTGGACTTGCCGCAGCCGGACGGCCCGATGAGACACACGACCTCATGTTCCTCAATATCGAGCGAGATGCCGGCGAGAACCTCCACCGGCCCGTAGCGCTTGTATGCCTTGTCGATTTCGACGAGTGCCATTTTCAGAGTTTCCTTGCCTGCCGGCCTACATGCCCGAGCGCATCTTGCGGCGGTCCCGCTCGATCAGCTTGTCGACGAAGCGCGCCTGCGGAATGGTGATGACGATGAAGATGAGCGCAACCGTGGTCACGGCGGAGAGGTTGAAGTAGTTGCTGGCGATGATCTTCGACTGATTGAAGGCGTCGATCGTGCCGATGATGGCGACGAGCGCGGTGTCTTTCTGCAGGCTGATGCAATTGTTCATCAACGCCGGCACGATGCCACGGACGGCCTGGGGGACCACCACGTAGCGCATCGTCTTGAAGTAGGACAGGCCAAGCGACCGGGCCGCAGCAATCTGGCTTGGATGAATGCTCTCGATACCCGCCCGGTAAACCTCGGAGGTGTATGCGCCGTATGTCAGCGTCAGAGCGATGATGGCATAGGCGTTCGACGAGAGATCCTTGAGGATTGGAAGCCCGGTCAGCGGCAGACCGAAGCCAATCAGGTAGATGGTGATGATCGCCGGGAGACCGCGGAAGAGGTCGCCATAGATGATCGCCAGCGTGCGGATAGGTCTGCCTGCGTCACCGGGGAGTGTTCTGGCGATGGCAACGACCAATGCCCAGACGAGGATAAGGATGCCCGATACGAAAAAGATGAAGACGTTCGTGCCGAACGCCTTGAGGACCGCTCCGGCCGACTTGGCGATCAATCCAACGTCGAAGAACGTCCGGCTTACCGCAGCATCATTGACCACCAGGAACCATGCAAGGACGCACACGATGAGTAGGGATGCCGCATAGGCGAGTGCTCGCCAGGATGCATCGGAAGCATTGGCCCCGAACTCGCGCCCCAGATGAACGTCGGCTGTTCTGGCCGCCTGGCGTGACCACGACAGGGCGCGCACTGCCAACGCGACCACGAACAAGGGAATGATAACAGCAATGGTCGAGACGATCGCGACCGGCGTCCCCGACCAGCCCTGAGCGACCACATAGCCGCGAATGAAGTAGACCGTATAAACAACGGCAAGAAGAGTGAGGATCGCGCAGAGCAGCACCGCGACGGAGCGTCTGCCGTGGGTTTTCACCTGGTTGCGAGCGCGCCAGTTGATGGCGCGCTCTCCCCCGGCTTCAACAGCCTGTATCGACATGGGGTTCTCTATCCTCGGCTCAGGGCTTCCAGGCCGGAACATCGTCCGGCGACACGCCACCGAATGATTCCAGAAGATAAGCCTTCTCCAGCTGCTTCAGCGTGCCGTCGGCCTTAAGCTCTTCCATCACCTTGTCGATGATCGGATTGTTCGGCGAGCCCTTCGGATAGATGCCTGCCGTCTGGCCACCCGTCGAATACTTGCCCACGGCAACCAGCTTGCCGCCAGAATTAGCGACTTGGCCGAGCACGATGCCGAGATCGGTCATGACCCCATCAACCTTGCCTGCCACAGCCGCGGTGAACATGGAGCCCGTGTCGTCAAACACGTCGACCTTCTCGACCTTCAACTCGTCCTGGAGATAGGAAACCATGGTCGTCCCCGCCTGGGTCCCCATGTGGCTCGTCTTAATGCTCTTTTCATCAAGCGTCGAGCCAGCCTTGGCGGCAATACCGTAGTCCGAAGTCGCGTAGGGCATGGAGAAATCGACCACCTTCTTGCGCGGTTCGGTAACCGAGATCAGCGCCAGGGCGATATCGAAGTCCTTGTTCTGGCCAGCGACGATGGAATCGAACGATGCGTTGACGAGCTTGACCTTTTCGAGCCCAAGGCGGTTGGCGATGTTGACCGCCATGCAGAACTCGAAGCCGTCCTTGATCGTATCGGGCGTGTCGCCATTGAACTGGCCGACGGCCGGGAGGTTGATGATGACCGTGAACTGGCCGGGGACGGCCGGCTTGATCGATGCCGTGCCTTTCTGGCCGGTGAGCGGGCAATCGCCGTAACCTTCGGTCGCCGCAGCAGCAGTCGCCATCGCCAGCGTGCCGGCGAATAGAGCAGCCGCTGCTGACCTAGCAAGAGTAGTTGAAATTTTCATGGTTCCCTTCCTTTTATCGTTGTTGGGTTGAAGTCATTGCCGCTAAAGGATCGGCGCGGTTTGGGTCCGGGCGAGCTCCAGATAGGCGGCTTGCAATCGACGCGTAATCGGCCCGGGCTTCCCGTCGCCGATCGAACGTCGTGCAACTCGAATGATTGGCGTGACCAGGCTCGAAGCGCTCGTCAGAAAGACCTCCCTGGCATCGTAGGCCTCGTCGAGCGTGAAGCGGCGCTCCTCGATCGTGAGCCCCTGCTCCTCGGCGACGGCTTGCAGCGCCCGACGGGTGCAGCCAGGCAGCACGGCGTGAGAGTTCTGGCGCGTAACGATCACGCCCTCCTTGCTGACGATGTAGGCAGTCGACGACGCGCCCTCCGTCACGTGCCCATCTTCGACGAACCAGGCCTCGTGAAAGCCACGAGCTTTCGCCTGCTTCTTTGCAAGCACCTGCCCAAGCAGCATGACCGTCTTGATGTCGCGTCGCGCCCAGCGCGGATCGTCAGCTACATCAACGGCAACACCATCGCGCACCGACGCCGTGTCCACGATCTTCTTTGCCTGGGTAAAGCCGATAAAGCTCGGCTCGATTGTTTCGGGATATCCGAAATCGCGGTCGGCGACGCCGCGAGTCACCTGCAGATAAATGACGCCCTCACGCAGGTTGTTGCGTCGCACCAACTCGGTCTGGATCTCGACGATCCGTTCCTTTGCCATCGGCATGGGGACGGAAATTTCACCAAGCGAGCGCTCGAGCCGGGCAATATGGAGGTCATTGTCGAGCATGCGGCCGTCGATGACGGCTGTTACCTCGTAGATGCCGTCAGCGAAGAGAAAGCCCCGATCGAAGACTGAAATTTTTGCGTCTTCCTCCGCAACAAACGCCCCGTTTACAAATATCGTTCTGCTCACCCGTATGCCTCGCATTGATAGTATGCGCGGACGGTAGGCGATAAAGGATCGGCTGGCCAATGCATTGTTTTGCAAGCGTTATGCACATTTTGCATAAGACTGAATAGGCGTAAGTGTGCGAGATCGGGACCGCGCCAATGCGGTAATCCCTCGGCCCTAGATCAGCGTCGAAGACAGGTAAAAAAACGCGCGCCGAGCTTCTAGTCGTCCCTGGCTCCGGCGGACGATGGCAACGTCCGCGCCCCCATTGCGCGCCAAAGGCGCTCTACAATCGGACGGGATGAAACGGCGTGGCGATAGATGCGGATATCGACATTGATATTCCATTTGGGATCAAGGCTTGCCGGAGCGAGGCGACCGCTCCTGATGTCTTCCTCGACAAGCTTCTCGGGTAGCCAGGCCACGCCCCACCCCGCCAACGCCATCGCTTTCAGGCCGACGGAGATCGTGTTTTCGTGGACGATCGTCCGCGCAAAGCGCTCTTCACGTGCAAAATGCTTTGAAAGGGCCACCCCGAAAAACGAAAAATCGCCATAGCTCAGATAGGGAACAGGTTTCCCGGCGGCTATGCATATGTCGAGAAGCGGCCCACCATCCTCACACTTGCACACGGGTAGCAGCGTTTCCGTGCCGAGCAACAGATAGGGAAAGCGATCGCTATCAAGCCAGAATGGCACATCGCTGTGCGCGTAGCTGAGAAAGAAATCCACTTCCCCGTCAATCAACATGGCCACGTTGTCTTCGATGCCACCTCGGTCTGCGCCCAGTTTTGAGCTGACCGGCCCGACCGCGCGCTCGAGATTTCGCAACCACTCGGGAAGGAACGTCACCGTCAGCGTCTGCAATGAGGCGAAGGTGACGACATCGGATCGCGCACTCGCGGGTCGCAATCGTTCTCGCGTGCCATAAAAGTTGCGAATCGCCTCCTGCGCCGCCGGAAGGAAGGCTTTGCCTTCTTTCGTGAGCTCGGCCGGAAACGTCGCACGGCTAACCAGCGTCACACCAAGCCAGCTCTCAAGCTGCTTGATCCTGCGGCTGAAGGCGGACTGGGTGATGCTGCGTTCCTGCGCCGCTCGTGAAAAGCTGAGGCTCGACGCCAGCGCAACAAAATCCTCGAGCCACTTCAGCTCCAAAGTCCATACTCCCAAATGGCGTCAAACGCGGCACCCAAGGCGTGGCTGTGCCAGCATGACACGGCAAATCCGCTCGGCAGCCGTGAACTGCCACAGCGACGTGGTCTCCGACTAATGAGCGGTATAGGCGCCGTCCACCGGGTAATAGCTCCCCGTTATGAAGCTCGCCTGATCCGACAGCAAGAAGCACACGACCGCGGCCACCTCTTCCGGCGTCCCGCGCCGGCCCATCGGCTGAAGCGCCTCCATGCGGCGCGTGCTGGTAAACTCCTGGTGCTCAGACAGAAGAGGCGTCTCGATCCAGCCAGGCCCAACGACATTGATTCGCACGCCCATCCTCGCATATTCGATCGCCGCCGCCTTGGTCAGACCGACAACACCATGCTTGGCGGCGGTATAGGCCGATATGGTCGGCAGACCGACCGATCCTAGCACCGAGGACATATTGACGATGGAACCCCCGCCGCTGCCCAGCATCGCCGTGATCTCCTTACGCATGCAGTAGAAGACGCCGTTCAGGTTGACGTCGATAATCTTGTGCCAGTCCTCGATCGGATAGTCTGCCGCTGGCCTGCGAGGGCCGTTGATACCGGCGTTGTTGACGGCGAGATGCAGCCCCCCACACTCCCCTACCGTGAATTTGACAAGCGCTTCGACCGCTTCGGGATCGGTAACGTCGACAACGAACTCACGCGCCTTGCCTCCCAGCGAGCGAATATCCGCTGCGGTTTTACCGGCAGCGGCGGCATCGATATCTGCGATGATAACCTCGGCACCGTACTGAGCAAGTTCGCGGGAAATGGCGGCGCCTATGCCGGAGCCGGCACCTGTTACGATCGCGACCTTCCCATCGAAACCGAGCTTCATAATGTCATTCCTCATTCCTACTCCACGACGCAGTCGAGCAGAGGAGAATGCCTGACGCAAGAAGTTTCGTCGGCTTGTCCCGCCTCGGTTGCAGTCGCTCCATTCGAACACTGTGACCGGAATGCCTAAGTCGCCCGAATAATCAAGTAAGAATGATCGCCGGGCAGCAAAATCCACTGCGAAGACTTTGGCCGAGACTTGGCCAATCAGAATTGGAATGTTACACCGTCGGGAGGGCTGATTGATCGCATAGCGGGTGAAAATGGACAAAAACCAGATTACGCGCCGGGCGCTCGTGCTGTCCGGCTTGGCTTTGATCACGTCGGGGTGCAGCGGAGCAGGATGGTCATTCGGGAGCGGCGAACGAGGCGCCAATCCGAATTTGCGAAGGCGGGAGGTTGCGTACAGCACCAATGAAGCGCCGGGAACGATCGTCGTAAACACCTCTGAACGCTTTCTTTATTTGGTAGAACCTGGCGGTCGAGCCACGCGCTATGCCTGCGCCGTCGGCGAAGAGGGCCTCAGCTACAAGGGTAGAGCGACCATCGGACGAAAGGCCGAATGGCCGTCATGGACGCCGACCGCGAGCATGATCGAGCGCAAACCCCGCCTGGCGCAGTATGCGGGCGGCGTGCCGGGCGGGCCGAACAATCCTTTGGGGGCAGCAGCCCTCTATCTCTATCGCGGCTCCGAGGATACGAAGTTTCGACTGCACGGAACGAATGAACCGTGGCTGATCGGCCAAGCCGTATCGAACGGATGCATCCGTTTGACCAATGAGGATATCGTCGATCTCTACAGTCGGATTCCCGTCGGTACGCCAGTATTGGTCGTGTAATGCTTACATTTAACGGCAAAGACGCCACGATCTGTTAGTCATCTTGCGACACGCCCGGCGCTCGGAAAGCCGGTGTGTCATTTCCGCACTTGGCGTTCGTGTATTTTGCCGCTATTAGTAGATTCGTTGCCTTCGATAACCTTATTCCGTGCTGTGGAGAGGACTACTTGATGAGCAGAATTCTAATCCTATCACTGATTGCCGTGTTTTCCGTTGCGAGCCTGAGCTCGTGCGGGACTGTTGGTAAAGGCAAAGGTAAGGCGCCGCCGCCAGTAGCGGAAGCGCCTATCACTAAGTAACAGTCGATCTTTGCGTGGGGAGGGGGCAGTCACTGGCCCTTCCCCATTCCTCGTTCAGGCTAGACCGGCTTTCCCGCTTGCTCGTGCATTGGTAGCATGCGCGCTTGCCTTTTGCCTGCGCTCATTTCAGCTTGGGAGATGCCGTGTGGGGATGATGCTTGCTAAGAGCCATCTGTCACTATTCCTCTTGTTTGGTCTCGCGTTGACGTCATGCCAAACAGACGACAAACCACCTCAGCCGCGCTTCGTGTCCGACACCAGTGGAACGCCCGTCAAAGCAAATGCGGCTAACCAGTACTTTATCGAATTCCGATCCCGCTACGCGCTGACCTATGGCCACACTTATGCGGTGTTCGGTCGTCTGGACAAGGGCGGCGGGATGATCAATCCGCAGGTGGCGGGTCTCGCTCCAGCCTCGCCGGATGCAGCACCTTACGTGATGGGCCATTTCATCCCGGTTCCGGCATCAACCGGGGCTACGGATGGCGATCTGGAAGAGCAGTACAGATCAGCGAGTTGGCGAGTCCTGCTGACCGAAGCAGAGTACAACAAGGTTGTGCCGCACATTCGCGCTCTTCAGGCCAAGTCCAAGTTCTGGGAAGCGTCTGTCTACAATTGCAACGCTTTCGTTGCGGACATCGCTCAATCAATGGGATATAAGACCCCCAGTATTTGGCTGAGACCGCAACAATTCATCACGAAGCTTCGCGAGATGAACACGGGTTGATTGCGATCAGCATATTTTGGATCGCATGATGGATTGCAGAAAGGCCCCGGTTTAACGTGAACGTCTCTGTTGCTGCAGCGGGTCAAATAGCGTGGGTGCTGGGCATCATCGCGTGGTCCGTCATTCGCTATCCCTTCGAGCGGCGCGCCAAACGCGTTCGCGTCGTCACTGACCGCCGCTCTGCCATAGAGGTGTTTGGGCTCACCGCAGCGCTCGTCGGCATGGCATTCGTGCCTGGCGTCTATGTCGCGACCGGATTTCCGAAGTTTGCCAACTATACCGCGCATGTCTGGGCTGTCGTAGTCGGGGCGATCTGCTTTGCAGCGGCCATGTGGGTTTTTCGCCGAACCCACAAGGAACTCGGCAGGAACTGGTCGATTTCGCTGCAGATTCGCGAAAAGCACGAGCTGATCAGCCGCGGCCCCTATGCGCTCGTTCGCCATCCCATGTACACCTCCTTCATGCTTATGGCTGTCGGCCAGGCCTTCCTTCTTGCAAACTGGATCGCGGGCCTTGCCGGTCTGGTCGGCTTCGCTATTCTCTTTTTCCTGCGGGTGGACAAGGAAGAGCGCATGATGCTGGAGGTCTTCGGCCCGCGCTATCGCGACTATATGGACAAGACTAAGCGGCTTATCCCTTATCTTTACTAGAGGTGGCATGATGCGTGGGCGCGCGGTCAAGCTTTCGGCGTCACGGCGCCTTGTCGGAGACCTGATGCGGTTTTCGATCGGCGTTCCTCGCGTGACGGTGCAACGGCAAATGAACCTTGGCGCTCTGCTTGGCGCACGCGCCGCCTTGCAGGATCGCCCCTCCTGGACCGTGCTGTTCCTGAAGGGATACGCGCTTCTCTCCGCCGAGACGCCAGACTTGCGGCGCGCCTATGTAAAGCTGCCAAGGCCACAGCTCTACGAATACCCTGAGAGCATCGCTTCGGTCGCTCATGAGCGAGAATACGAGGGTGAACGCGCCGTGCTGTTGAGCACGATCAAATGCCCCGAGCGCCAGTCCATATCCGACCTGGGCGCGGCGATTGGGGCGGCGCGGTCGCGGCCGGTTCTCGACGTCAAACAATTCCGCCGCGCCTTGAAAATCGCCCGCCTGCCGGGACCGATCAGGTGGCTGCTGATGTGGCTTGGTCTCAATCTTGGACGCCAGCGCGGACGGTTTTTCGGTACGTTCCAGCTGTCTGTCTACTCCGGCCTCGGTGCCGAATCTCTCAATCCGCTCTCGCCGCTGACGACGATCTTCAACTATGGGCCGATCGATCGGGATGGGCTGGTCACGGTTCGCATCCACTACGACCACAGGGTCATGGACGGAGCCAACGTCGCACGTGCGCTAGAGCGTTTTGAAACGATATTGAACGGCCCCGTTGCCGATGAAGTCAAAAAGCTTGCGAGCGGCGGAGCGCGCCCGGGCAAGGCAGTATCCGAGGCTACAACATGACGCCAAGTGGCGAACTCCGCCCGGCAATCGTCGTCATTGGCGCATCGCGTGGTATCGGCAAGGCGATTGCTGAAGTTGCCGCGAGGGAACGCACGATCGTCGTCCTCGTCGCCCGTTCCGCCGAGGGGCTTGCTGCCGTGGCAGCCAATGTGAAGGCATCCGGCGCCGAAGCCTACGTGCTTGCGCTGGATCTGATAGCACGCGACGCGGCGGCAGCGCTGGAGACTTTCCTCTCCGAGAACGGCCTGTATTGCGATGTCCTGGTCAACAGCGCCGGCTACGGATTGCGGGGCGGAGCGACAATCCTGAAGTATGACGAACAGCTTGGGATGGTCGATCTCAACATTCGCGCTCTTACCGACCTGACGCTCCGCTTCCTTCCCGGCATGGTCGCCCGCCGCCGCGGCGGCGTTCTCAACCTGAGTTCGATCGCGAGCTTCACGCCCGGTCCTTACATGGCCCTGTATTATGCCAGCAAAGGCTTCGTCCGGTCGTTCTCGCAGTCGCTTCACTATGAGCTGCGCCGCAGCGGCGTTGCAGTGACCTGCGTAGCACCAGGACCCGTCGCGACGGAGTTTCTGGAAAAATCCGGCGCTAATCGCGCCGCATTGTTCAAGATCCTGCCGAAGCTCGATGCGGTTTATGTCGCCGAACAGGCCTGGCGCGGCCTTCGGTCTGGCCGTCGCCTTGTAATACCAGGGATTTCCGCCAAACTGGCGGCATTTATAGCCGCAACGCTACCGTCGGCCATCATGGTGCCCCTGATCGGCCGGCTGCAGCAACGCAGCGGTGACCCCTGCCCCTGCGGCTCAGGCAAGAAGTTCAAGGAATGCTGCGGCCGCTAGCCTAGGCCGGATCTCAGGCGTTTTCGAAGCCCGACAGGACGCCGACCGCGTTGACGCCGATTTCCTCGACGGCATAGCCGCCTTCCATGACGAACAGCGTCGGCAGACCGAGCGCCGCTATGCGCGCGCCGATTTTCGGAAAGTCGTCCGTCGTCAGCTTGAACTTGCTGATCGGATCCTTTTCGAACGTATCGACCCCGAGCGAAACCACCACGACATCGGGTGCATACTCGGCCAGCCTGTCGCAGGCGTCGTCCAGTGATGCGCTCCAGCGGTCCCAAGTGGTACCGAACGGCATCGGATAGTTGAGGTTGAAGCCCTCTCCCTCCCCGGCACCCCTCTCGTCCGCATGGCCGAGGAAGTATGGATATTCCTGCATCGGATCGGCGTGCAGGTTCAAGACCTGGACGTCTGCGCGAGAGTAGAAGATTTCCTGCGTGCCATTGCCGTGATGATAGTCGACATCGAGGATGGAGACCTTCTTGGCTCCCTTGTCGCGGAACCACTGAGCCGCCACGGCAGCATTGTTGATATAGCAATAACCGCCGGCAAAGGCTGCACCGGCATGATGTCCAGGTGGGCGGCAAAGCGCAAAGGCGGATCGGTCGCCGCCGTGGACGAGTGCTGCCGCCGTCAGTGCTACGTCATGCGACGATTTGATCGCTTTCCAGCTTCCCTCGACAAAACCCGCGCCGGCATCGAAGGAATAGTAGCCGAGTAACCCATCGATGAAATCAGGTGGAACATCGCCGCGCAAACCGCGCGTCGGCCAGGTGAATGGCAGTGCGGTTCCTGAACGGCCGAGCGCTGTCCAGCTATCCCAAACTGTCGGCAGAAAATCGAGATAGTCCTGTCGATGCACCTTGGCCGCGGTGGAGAGGTCATACTCTTCGGGCGCGAGGATCGGTCCGAGGCCGACGGCGCCGATGCGCTCCGCCACGAATTGCGGTCGGGACGGCAACTCGAAACCTGGAACGATGGCACCCGCGACGAGCTCAAGCTGACTGGAATGGCCGCTATGCAGCGGCGAAAAAACGGTTTTCATATGAATTTTCCGAGAGAAGGAAGCGGCCGTGCGAGGCATATGCCATCGCACGGCCGGCCTGGAATTTTACTTCTGAAGTTCTGTCCAGATCTTGGTGTACAGCGCCTGAACCTCAGGCGGGCAAGTCTCCGACGGATGACCGTTGGCCGCAAATTCGGCGGGCACCTTGATCTCAGGCGCATCTTTCATGTCTGCCGGCATGAACTGCTCGGAGCCGGCAATGCCGTTGGCATAGCGGTGGAAGCCGGAATTCATGCCGGCATTTTCGGGCTCCATCATGAAGTTCTGGAAGAGCTTGGCGTTCTCGACGTTCTTGGCATCCTTCAGGATCACAAGATTGTCGCTCCAATCGACGAAGCCTTCCTTCGGGTAGCCGTAGTGGATAGCCGGGTTCTTCAACCGCTGGCGGAAGGCCGAACCGTTCCAGTCGCTGGTCGCCGCGAAGTCGCCGGAGGTCATCTTCTCGATGGTGTTGTACTCCATCGCCACCCAGTTCGGCTTTGCCGCGATCAGTGTGTCGCGCACTTTCTTGAGCACGTTGAGGTCGCCGGTGCACTTCTTGCCGCCGCTATAGAGAACGGCCGCGTCCATCACGTCGTTCATCTCAGGTACGACGTTGATCTTGCCCTTCAGCTCATCCGGGGGATTGAAGACGATCGACCACGTGTTGATGTCGCCCTTATAGACGTCGGTGTTGACCACCGTCCCGACCGTTCCCATCGCCCACGGCACCGAATAGTGGCGCCCCTTGTCGAAATCCGGATCCGCCCATTCCTTGGCGACGTTCTTGAAGTTCTCCATCTGGTCCGGCCGGCTTTCCAGCAGCAGTCCTTCAGAAATCCAGATCGGAAGATAGTTCTGCGAAGGCACAGCCATGTCGAAGCCGGAGCCACCCTGGCGAACCTTGGCAAGCGCCGTATCGTTCGAATCGTAGTCGGTGATCGTCACCTTGACCTTGTACTTGTCCTCGAACTTCTTGATCATTTCGGGGCTGGTATAGTTGCCCCAATTGTAGATGTTCAGCACACCTTCGGCGAAGGAGTGCGAGGTCGAAGCCAGCAATACGGCGGCTATGACCATGGCTGATTTGGCGATCTTCATGCTGTTCCCTTTCGTTATCCACGTTTCTTATTGACGAAGAAGAAGACTGTGACGGCTGCGACAGAGAGGACGAAGAAGACGGTGGAGATGGCATTCATCTCCGGCGTGATCGCTCGTCTTATTTGCCCGAGCATGTAGGTCGGCAGCGTGTCCTCCCCTGCCGACTTGACGAACTCGGTGATGACGACGTCGTCGAGCGAGATGACGAACGCCAGCATGAGACCGGCGAGAATACCCGGCCAGAGCAAGGGGAAGGTGACGTAACGAAACGTCTTGAGCGGCGTGGCGTAGAGATCCGCAGCAGCCCGTTCAAGCGTCAGATCCATGTTCTCGAGCCGCGCGCGGATCGGCAGATAGGCGAACGGGACGCAAAACGCGGTATGCGCCGCGATGAGATAGCCGAGGCCGGTATAGCCGGTCCAAATCTTGATGCGGGAGAAGAGGATGAGCAGCGCCACCGCCGTGACGATCTCAGGCACCATCAGCGGCGCGTTGATGAAGGCATACTTCATCGTCAAGCCGCGATAGGCCGGTGTGCGTGTCGTTGCCAGCGCCGCCATCGTCGCGGCGATTGTCGCGACGACGGCAGCAATTGTTGCAATTTGCAGCGACCGGATCGATGCGTCGATAACCTGCGCGTTGTTGAAGGCGCGATCAAACCAACGCAGCGACAGGCCCTCCCAGTTCGCAAGACTTTCGCCCGCGTTGAAGGCATAGACGACGAGAACCGCGATCGGCAGGTAAAGCAGGAAGAAACAGATCATCGCGATGGTCGTGAAGCCCGTCTGACGCTTAACCGAAAAACTTCTAGCCATGGCCATTGCCTCTCGCGCCGGCGTTGCGGACGTAGACGAGCAGCGCCGCCATGACCACAACCATCAGCGTGATCGAAAGGGCAGAGCCCAGCGGCCAGTTTCTGCCCTGCCCGAATTGCAGTTCGATCAGGTTTCCAAGCATCATGTTCTTACCGCCGCCGAGGATTGTCGGAGTGACATAGGCGCCAAGCGACGGGATAAAGACAAGAATGGAGCCTGCGATGATGCCGGGCATGGACAGCGGCAAGACGATACGCTTCAAGACCTGGAACGGCGTTGCATAGAGGTCATAGCCGGCTTCAAGCAGCCGAAAATCCAGCTTCTCGAGACTTGCATAAATCGGCAGCACCATCAGCGGCAGATAGACGTAAACCATGCCCGCCATGATCGCGCCGTTGGTGAACAGCATCTGGATCGGACGTTCGATCAGACCGAGACGCAGCATCAGTGTGTTGATCAGCCCTTCGTTGCGCAAGATCTCCAGCATCGCGAAGGTTCGGATCAACAGGTTCGTCCAGAACGGGATCGTGATTAGAAAAAGCCACAGTTCACGCGTGCGCTCCGGCCGCGCAGCAATGAAATACGCCGTGGGGAACCCGAGAACGAGCGTGAATACGGTTGTCAGCAGCGACAGAACGGCCGAACGAACGAAGATTGACGCGTGAGCATCCGCCAGCGAAAGCGTGTCGTCGAAGATGTCACGCTGCAGAAATACACCGATCCAGCCATCCTCGGAAAATAGCCATTGCACGTCGCCGTAGGGTCCCGGTGTCAGGAACGAATAGACCAGTACGATGAGAAGCGGACCGCAGGCGGCGAAGAGGATGATCAGCAGGGCCGGAGTGGAGAGCAGCCAGCGATTTCGAATGTCGCGCCGTCTGTATTCGTCCATGACCCCGGCGGCTTCGCTCATCTTAACCCCTCAAGACCCGGGCGGCGTTTGGCGCAAAGGCGATCCCAACCTCGTCGCCGACGGCCAGACCGATACTCTGGTTTGGCTTGTTCTGTTGCCGGATCGTGAAGGACGTCGCGCCGTCAGACAGCCGGACATGGTAGTGGGTATCGGTGCCGCTATAGATGATATTGGTCAGCGCACCCCGAATGCCGCCAGATCCGCTGGCCTCCTCGGGGGCACAAAAGCCGGCGTGCTCGGGCCGGAGCACCACGGTGACGTCGCCGTCCGGCGTAAAGTCGGAAGGAACCGCAGCGCGGATCTGCCCCCCGGCCTTGAGATGAACATCGGCATGCTGTCCGCTGAACGCGATCACGCGGCCTTCCAGGAAGTTCGTCTCGCCGATGAAGTCGGCTACGAACCGGTCAGCTGGCGCATCATAGATATCGCGTGGCGCGCCGACCTGCAGCACCTTGCCTGCCGACAGGACCGCGATGCGGTCCGACATGGTCAGCGCTTCTTCCTGGTCATGCGTGACAAAGATGAAGGTAATCCCGGTTTCGGCCTGCAGTCGCTTCAACTCGATCTGCATTTCTTTTCGCAGCTTGTAATCGAGCGCGGAAAGCGGCTCGTCCAGCAGCAGCACTTTCGGCCGCGGTGCCAGGGCTCTTGCAAGCGCGACGCGCTGCTGCTGGCCACCCGAGATCTCGCTGGTACGCCGGTTGGCCAGTGCCTCCATCCGCACGAGTTTCAGCATGGCGGCCACTCGTTCCGCCACCTCGGCCTTGGGGCGGCCCAGCATCTGCAGGCCGAACGCGATGTTTTCGCCGACAGTCATGTGAGGGAAAAGTGCATAGTTCTGAAAGACCGTATTGATCGGCCTTTTGAACGGCGGCATTGCAGCGATGTTCTCGCCATCCAGCAGAATCTCGCCATGGGTCGGAAACTCGAAGCCGGCGATCAGGCGCAGCAGAGTCGTTTTTCCGCAACCGGAAGGTCCAAGAAGCGTGAAGAACTCATTCTGCCGGATGGCGAGTGAGGTCTCGTTGACGGCGGCTACGGCATACTCGCCGAAGCCGAAAAATTTGGACACACTGCGAATTTCGACGGCATTCAATTGCGTCATGCACAGGCTTCGCGTTCTTTATTGCTGTTCCCTTTTGACGCTAGGTGAGCACAGCGCAAAGCGATTGACAACCCGAATTCGCAAGCCCGCCCAATCATTTCTCCGAAAAGGTGATGCGGCCACCGCAGATCGTCATAACCGGGCGAACGCTGGTCAGGTCCGTTGGATCGATCGCCTCAAGGTCATGGCTGAGGATCGTGATGTCGGCTAGGAAGCCCGGCTTGATCTGTCCTTTGGTCGCTTCGCGGAATTCAACATAGGCGCCCTCGACGGTGTAGGCTTCCAAAGCTTCAGGTAGCGAAAAGCTTTGGTCTGGATCGCTTTCCTGCCAACGCGTCCTTGTGATCGCGGCATGCATGCCGTGGATCGGGCTGATGGGCGAGACCGGCCAATCGGAGGCAAAGCAAATGTGGGCGCCGGCATCCTTGAGCGTGCGCCAGGCATAGCTCAGCGGCCAACGAGCGGGGCCGATGCGCGATACGGTCGGCTCCAGCGGCACACCCATGCAGCCCGGCGGATGCGGCGGCTGCATCGAGGCGACGACCCCGAGCTCGGCAAATCGCGGAATGTCCGAACCATGCACCACTTCGATATGCTCGATACGGTGACGACTGTCTCTAACCCCGTTCGCCTCGCGCGCTGCGGCATACCCGTCGAGCACCGCCTTGACGGCACCGTCGCCGATCGCATGAACGGCGATCTGCAGGCCCCGGCGATCGGCTTCGACCGCGACTTCACGAAACTGCTCCGCCGTAAACAGTCCCTCACCGCAATAGCCCGGGCGGTCGGCATAGGGCTCGACCATGACCGCGGTCCAGCTGTCGAGAACGCCATCGAAGAACACCTTGACCACGCCGGAGCGCAGGAAATCGCTGTCGTAGCGCGCTGCCATTTCCGAGGCCTTTTCAAGCATGTCGACCGACATGAAATTCTTGAAATGGAACGGGATCATCACGCGGCACGGCAGCCCGCCATCCTCTTGCTCGATCGCTGCAAGGAGTTCCAGCTGATAGAGGTTGCCGTCCATGTTCTGGATCGTGGTGATGCCGTGCCGGGCGCAGTAGTCGAGGCCGAGCCGCATCACATCCATGTCCGTGCGCCATTCCGCGGCGGTCGGTCGTGGATCCGGCTCACCGCCCGTCGAAAGGCCGAGGCGATAGCGCCCGAAGCCGCCGGCTGCCTGAACCGGGCTGAAAGCCTCCATTTCTCGAAGTTCGCCGGTTGCAAGGCCATCGGCGCCCATAACGATCTCATTGCCAGGCCGAAGCTGCTTGCCTTCGAGAAGCCCAGACAGCTCGAGCGCCCTTGTGTTGGCCCACGCCGTATGATGATCGGGGGCGAAAAGTATCAGGCCCTGATCCGGCGAGATCTTATCGAGATCGTGCCGTGTCAAGCGATCCGTCTCGCCGAGCAACGTGTAATCCGCCCCCTGGGCGAAGAGAATTTTCTGTTCGTCGCGGCCCTTAGCATATTGCCGAACGGCGGCCGTCAGCTCGTCCAATCCGGATACGCCCTTGAGTTGAAGGTGGTCCAGCTCCGCCGCCCCGGAAAACAGATGCATGTGATTCTCGGAAAAACCGGGCGTAACGGAAGCGCCGGCGGCATCGACTATCCGGGTATCCGGCCCACGCCAGCTCGCCGGTCCCTCGTCTGCCTCAACACCCCGTATCTTTCCGCCGGAGACGGCGATGGTAGAGAGACCAGACCGCGTCGTACCGGGTGACAGGACGCGCGCGTTGACAATGAGAAGCTCGGCAAAATCGGACATGGATGGCTGACCCTGAATCGGAGTGAGACCCAGCTAATCATGCTCCGCGGCAGCCAGACAAGGCCTGATCGAATCTAAAAGATCCGTGGCGCCAGATTGTTCAGCAGGCGCTTGAAACGTCCCCGTGAGGACGCCAAGCGAGGTGGTTCACCCGGCAGTCGCCGGATGAACCATTGCATAACGTTAGTTGGCAAGCAGGTCGTTGACGCGGGTTTCCGCATCAGTCAGCGCGGCATCGATTTCCTTCTGGCCGGTGATGGCGGAGGCCATCTCTTCGCCGATGATGTCATTGACGGCGAACTGATGACGAACCTGTGCCGGCAGCGGCTTGGCAACATTCGCGATGCTGAGGATCGTGGTGCGATGCGGCAACGCCTTGAACTCGGCAGAGTCGATGACCGCCTGCTGAGCCGGCAGGTGACCGGTGCGAGACCAATCGAAGTTGTGATCGGCCATGAACTTCAGGAACTTGCCGATAGCGGCAACCTGTTCAGGAGAACGATCCTTCTTCGTCATTGCCCAGGAGTGGCCGTCCGACCAGTATGCCGGCTCACCACCGAATACCGGCGGATACGGATAGACCGCGTAGCCGTTGCTGAGCGGATTGTCCGCCTGCTTCGACAGAGCGTCGAAATCGCCGACGACCCAGGTACCGTTCAGGAGAACGCCGCCATCACCCTTGGTGAAGCCGGACAGGGATGCAGCGTAGTCCTGATCCTTCGTTGTCAGATCCTGATCATAGATATCCTTGAACAGCTGAACGATCTTCTTGGCTTCAGGCGTGTTGAGCTTGACGTGGGTCGGATCCGCGAAGAAGTCAGACTTCATCTGCGTCAGGTAGATATAGAGCGCACGATAGAAGGCGCCCTTTTCGTTGGCCATGCTCTGGACGAGATAGGGCTTGCCGGTCTTTTCCTTGAACTGCTTTGCCTGTGCGAGCAGCTCGTCGGCGGTCTTCGGCAGCACCGGCGTGCCGTCGTCATTCACCAGACCCGCCTGGCGGAAGTAGTTCATGTTGATGTGCCACAGCATGGTGTGGGAATCGATCGGCAGACCGAAGATCTGGCCTTCCTTCGTGACACCCTCGCGGCCAGCGGAGGTGAAAGCCGAAGGCTCCACGCCGGCAGCCTTGAGAACCGCATCGAGAGGCTCGAGAAGACCCTTCGACTGGTAGTCGGAGAGAACGGATTCGTGAATGGTGACGACATCCGGCGGCTCGCCCGATGCCAGCTGTGCCGTCAGCTGGTCGTAGCCGGGCCATTCGACGGTGTTTACGTTGATCTTGATGTCCGGATTGTCCGCAACGAACTTGTTGATCTGCGAGGTGATGATCCCGCACTCGCCGACAGCCTTGCTGACGTCGGTGTTGGTGCCCCAATCGGCGTCGCACGATCCGAAGAAGCGCTGGACGGTGATTTCGACCGGATCAGCGGCCACGGCTGGCCACGACGCCATGGTCATGGCCGCCGCCAGTAGGATGTTTCTCAAGCTAGTCTTCATTGCAATCTCCTCCTATTGCTTGCGAAAACGCGGGTTGAAACCGGATTGTCAGGTCATGATCGTCATCTCACTGCGTAACCCGAAACCGCAGTGACGATGTATTTCTGGAAGAACAGGTAAACGACGAGCGTCGGCAGCCCTGCGAACACCGCCTGGGCCATCAGGAAGCCAAGGCCTTCTGTCTGGGCGAAGTTCATCTGCATGGAAGCGATGCCGGTGGTGATCGTGTACATGTCCTTCTTGGTCGCAGAGATGAGCGGCCAGAGATAGTCGTTCCAGGCGCCGAGGAAGGTGAACACACCGAGTGTCGCCTGGGCCGGGATGGTCAGGGGCAGAAGCACCTTCCAGAAAATCTTGAAGCGTGACGCGTTGTCGAGCAGCGCTGCCTCGTCCAGTTCCTTCGGAATCTCCCGGAAGTACTGTGTCATCAGGAAAACACCGAATGGTGCAGCCAGACCCGGCAGGATCAAACCGGGATAGGTGTTATGCAGCCGCAGCATGCTGAAGATCTGATGGCGCGCGACAATCACCGCCTGCTCCGGCACGGCAAGGCCGAACAGAACGATGACGAAAAGAATGTCGCGTCCAGGAAAGCGCAGCCGGGCAAAGCCATAGCCGGCGAGCGACGACAGGATCAGCACGCCGAGCGTCATGCCCGACGAAACGATGAGACTGTTCAGGAACCAGCGGAAAACATTCGATCCGCCGAGGACATCCACGTAGTTTTTGACCGTATAGGGAACGTGGAAGACCGAATTCGTATCCAGCTTCAGTTCCGCATTGAGCTTGAACGATAGCCCGACGACCCAGAGGATCGGCACGACCATGATCAGGCCCGCGACCACGACGGCCAGAAGGATGATGCGGTCGCCCAGAGTTTTTCCGACCATGCCGGAGCTTGTGCCGCTCATCGATTTTCTCCGCGCCGGTTGGAAAGGAAGTATTGCAGCATGCCGGCCATCAGGATGATCGCGAACAGAACCTGCGAGGTCGCAGCGCCCATGCCGACATCGAAGCGGGTGAAGGCAACGTCGTAGATGTAAAGGACGATCGGCCTCGAAGCATTGTTGGGACCGCCCTGCGTCATCAGCTGCGCCTGGCCGAATACCTGGAACTGAAGCACGCTCTGAATGATCAGCACGAGCAGGAATGTCCGGCGGATCGACGGAAGCGTAATGCGCCATAGCGTCTTCCACCGCCCGGCATTGTCGAGCGCCGCCGCTTCATAGATTTCACCTGGTACCTGTTGCAGCGCCGCCAGAAACAGCATCATCGGCAAGCCCACGCCCCACCAGACTGTTGCGATCGCGACAGCCGGGAGCGCAAGACGCGCATTGCTGAGGAAGGTGACCTGGGGCAGGCCGAACCAGCCGAAGATATTGGAAAGCAGGCCGATGTCGGGGATGAACACAATACGCCAAATCAGGGTTACCACCGTGACGGATAGCACCGACGAAGCAAAGAAGACGGCGCGCATCACCGAGGCGAAGCGTGTCTTGCGATTGAGCGCCAAAGCGAGTGAGAGGCCGAACACCGCGAGAACCGGCACGGTCAGGACAACGAAATAGAGCGTATTGAGAACCGCGCCGCGGAAGATTTTGTCGTTGAACAGGCGCGTGTAGTTGGCCAGTCCCACAAATTTGCCGGGGCCGAACAGGTCCGCCTTCGTCAGCCCCAACCAGAAGCCCCAAAACAGAGGGATGACAAGCAGGCAGATGAAGACAAGCACGAACGGCGCAACGAACAACCCGTTTCGCAGCCTGGATTCGTTCATGTGGATGGCTTGGCTCATCACGCCGCCTCCGCGGTGTGATAGCCGCGACCGGCCGCGTCAAAAAGGTGAGTTCTGCGGCCGTCGAACGTCAAGGCCACAATTGCACCGGGCGCAAGCGGACTGTCCCCCTTGGCTTCAGCAACCAGCAGCGAATTGTCAGGTATGCGTGCATAAACGAGTGTGCGGTCGCCCAACCGCTCAATCACCTCAACAACCGCGTCGGTGTCGCCTGTGCCGGCTTGCCCGATCGAAATCGCCTCCGCTCGAACGCCCAGCGTGTAGTGGCTGGTCGATGACAGATCGTTGATACGGACCGCCGTACGAACGATCGCTCCATCGGTAAGGCGAACGACATCGCCGTCGAGTGTCACGGGGAGAAAGTTCATGGCGGGAGAGCCGACGAACTCGGCGACGAAGCGGGTCGCAGGTCGTGCATAGATCTCCATTGGCGTGCCAACTTGTTCGATGCGCCGGTTGTTCATGACGACGATCCGGTGTGCGAGCGTCATCGCCTCGATCTGGTCATGCGTCACGAAAACCATCGTCGATTTGACCCGGTTGTGAAGCTGCGCCAACTCGACGCGCGTACGAACACGAAGTGCTGCATCCAGATTCGACAGTGGCTCGTCAAACAGGAAGGCCTGCGGCTCCTTGACGATCGCGCGACCGATGGCCACGCGCTGACGCTGACCGCCAGACAGTTGCCCCGGCTTGCGCTCTAGCAGCTTGTCGAGAACAAGAACCTGCGCCGCTTCCGTTACCCGGCGACCGATCTCCGCTTCATCGACACCGATATTGCGCAGGCCGAAGGCCATGTTGTCACGCACGCTCATGTGCGGGTAGAGCGCGTAATGCTGGAACACCATAGCGATCCCACGTTCGCCCGGTGGCAGATGATCGATGCGCTTCCCGTCGATGCGGATCTCGCCGCCGTCGATGCCCTCCAACCCGGCAATCATCCGCAGCAAGGTCGATTTTCCGCACCCCGATGGGCCGAGAAAGACCATGAACTCGTTAGAGTTGATCGTCAGGGACAGATTATCGATGACCTGCACGGCACCGTACTGCTTGCTTATATTCACCAGTTCAATGAGCGCCACGTATTCCTCCGCTTTTGGGCCTCCAGAGCCTTGCCGTCCGAACCGGGCGCGGTTTCCTGCGCCCGGACCTGACATCGTCACTTGCTCTGATTGACCGTCGCGATCATGGCGTCGAACAAGGCGGCGGCAACCGGATCGGTGCCGGCCGGCGCATTGGTCAGCCGGAAGGTCGTTGCAACAAGGTTTCCGCGCCCCACACGCCGTTCCGCGATCGTGACTGCCGGCTTGTGGACCCAACCGATGACGAGCCCGCCGTGCACCGGACCGGCATATTCGAATGTCCGGAAGCCCGTCAGGACATGGTGCGGGACGACCTTCTCGAACGACAGGTCGAGCAACGGACCACCCGGCAATGACGCGAACGCACCCGCCCGGCGGATCCAGCTGAAGTTGGCGATCCAGTCGCCGCGCCACAGCGTTCCTTCGCGTGCGATCAGACCAATGCCTGGAAGCTGCTGGTCGATACCAACAGGCATGTCCCGTTCATCGATTGTCATCTCGCGATAAAGCTTCTCGCCTTCGGGAATGTCCGTGCGCAGATTGCGATGCGTGGGAACGCTGCCATCCGCGATCACGAAATAGCGTGCGCCGTGACGCATTGCCTCGATGTCGCTCTTGTCGAGAGCATGCGCCAGATTGACGTCCGCTTTTTCAGGTCCAGCGACTGGATAGCCAAGCGTCTCGGCAAAAGCGCGAAGCGCCGGATCCTTGGAGGCTATGCTCGGCAAGCTGGCCCGGCTACGCTTTGCGTAGAGCGCGATATCGAGAACGTTGGTTGCAAGCCGCCGCCCGTTTGACAGGACTTCGAACTCGATGCGTAGCGTGCGGTTGGCGTCGGTATCCGGCATCTGCATCGGCACCACGCCGACGCTTGCCACCGCATTGGCGGCCGTTGCCGGCAGAGTCCGCTCGCCGTCGTGTCCATAGGCCCAGCGGATCGTTGCCCCATCGGGGATGGACGCACCACCTGTGGCGACCGCGAGATCAACTTCCAGAACATCCCCAGCGTAAGCCGACCAGGCAGTCGGGCGGGCGACAATCACGATATCGCTATTGATGCTTGCGAATTGGTCGTGGAAGACGCGCGGATTTCGGTTGATGTCGAGAAGGCCGTTTGCCTCCCAATGAACGTCGGTAAATTCGGTGATGACGTAGCCGACGATCGTCGGGTGCGCGCGCATCACTTCGATTTCGTACTTCAGATTTGCGAACTGATACCACTGCGCGGCCTCAATGAACGACCCGAAGTCCTTGAAGACGGTATCCAGGTGCAGCGCGCCGAAGCGTTTCTGAACGCCATGGGGATAGGCGACGCCATCACCCCATGTCGCACCGGTTTCCATCCAGAAGGGTTCTGAGCCGTCTTCCAGCAGGACCTTCGACGGATCAGGCAGGCCCCACACGCCAAACTCGGACACGATAAGAGGCTCGTCGCCTCGTCGCTGCGCATCTCCCAGGCCAGAATAAGTCCACGCGGCGCCATCGGCGAATTGCTTGGTAATGTCATCCCACTCCTCGCGACGTTCAGGAACGGAGCGGTAATAGTGGTAGTCATTGAGGTCGGACTTCACATGGAAATTCGGGAAGCAGGCGGAATTGTCCGTAACAAGGCGGCCCGGGTCGAGCGCCTTCAGCCAGTCATAGGTCTCGGCCAGCCACTGACGATGGTCGGCATTCTCGACTGTGCGCGTTCCCCAATCCTCGTTGATGATCGTCCAGGCGATGATCGACGGGTGATGGCCATCGCGCCGAACAATGCCCTCCATGGTCTCGCGCATCCGCCGGGCAGAGGCATCCGTGAATGTCTGGACGTTCGGAATCTCGGTCCAGATCAGAAGTCCGATGCGGTCCGCCACATCGTAGTAGCGCGGATCGGGAACCTTGATGTGAATGCGCAGCGTGTTCAGCCCAAGAGCCTTGGCCTTGCGCGCCTGATCCTCGAGGAACTCGAGCGAAGGCGGTGTGCAGATACCCTCAGGATAGTAGTCCTGATCGAGCGCGGCACGCATATAGAGAGGAGCACCATTCAGGAAGAGCTGTCCGTCGCGTGTCTCGATGGTGCGAAAACCGAATGTGACCGACGCGGTATCGACGACTGCGCCTGCAACGGCAAGGCTGATGTCGGCACGATAGAGGTTCGGCGTCTCCGGCGACCAGGCCTTCACCTGTGGGACGACTACGCTCAACGTACGGCCAGCGCCCTTTCCTGTCGTCTCCAGCGCTCCGCCAGGTCCGTGCACAATGACATGCACTTCTGCGTCCGCCGCCGCTGCTGAAAGATCCAGATCGAAGCGAACGGTGCCCGAGGCAAGGTCTGCCTTTGCCGCAACATGCTTGATATTGCTGATGTCACGCGCCTCCAGAGTCACCGACTGCCAGATGCCGCCAAGCGGGCCATACCAGCTCTGCTTGCCGTGCGGAATTTCCGCGAAAGGAAACTGCGGGTATTTGGTCGCGTCGGCGCTCGGGAGCGTGACCGAAACCTCGATCTCGTTCTCCGCCTTGAGCAGAGCGCTGGGGATGCTCAGCGCGAACGGAAGGTAACCGCCTTCATGCGTCCCAATCGACTGACCGTTGACCGAAACTTCGGCGAAGTAGTTCACCGCGCCGAAGTGAAGGGAGATTTCACGTTCAGCCCAATCCTGCGGCAGCGAGAACCGCCGGCGATAGATTCCCTTGCCGAACGCGTCACGCAGATCGGCAAATTCGGATTGCCATACGGACGGGACATTGGTCGACCGCCAGTCGGCGTCTGTCTCGAACTTGAACTGCCAGAGGCCGTCGAGTGTCATTCGCTTGCGCGCATCCTGGGACGGCGCCAAAGCGGGCGTGACATGGGCGGTCATGAACTCTCTCCCTTGCGGATTATGTTATTAGTTATATTATTAGTGATGGGTATCGATAATATAACTTGGTGGCAAGCGGAAAATTCCACGATGCGCAAAACCCACAGGGGCCGGTTGTCGGAAAAGTGGATTTTCTATAATTTGATGAATGGGATGGGCCGATCGATGAAGTGGGACAGACTTTGACCAAGCGTGCAACCATGGTTGACGTTGCACAGCGTGCAGGCGTCTCACAGGCAACGGTATCTCTGGTATTGAATGGGGTCAGCAATCCTCGCGTTTCCGATGTAACTCGGGCACGCGTCATGGAAGCAGCGGAAGCGCTCGGCTATCGCAAGGGCCCGCGACATAACGTTCCGGAACATCGTCGGCCCGTCATCGGATTACTGATAGACGAAGTCAGCACGACACCGTTCGCCATGCCTTTCATCGAGGGAGCGCGCGACGAGGCCGCGCTGCAGGATATCCTGATCGCAACCTTCTGCACCCGGTCCGATCCCAAGATCGAGAGCGCAGCGCTCGATCTGCTCCAGGAACTCAATGTCATCGGCATTCTCTACACGACCTTGACGACCCGGCAGATCGTTGCTCCGGAGCGGTTGAACGACATACCGACGGTTCTCGTGAACTGCTACGACAAGCATCGCCGACACCCGTCAGTCGTTCCCGGCGATGTTGCGGGCGGACATGCCGCGACCGAGGCGCTGCTCAAGGCTGGGCATCGACGGATCGCTCACCTTAAGGGAGAAGACTGGATCGATGCCGCAAGAGAGCGCGAGAAAGGATACCGACAGGCCCTGACCACATGGGATGTTCCTGTGGATGAAGACCTGATTCTCATGGGTGGCTGGACTGTCAACGGTGGCCGCGAACTGACGCTCAAACTGCTTGATCGACAAGACCCGCCGACCGCCATCTTCTGCTTCAACGATCGCATGGCGGTGGGTGCCTACGACGCGGTCAAAAGCCGGGGCCTGCGTGTTCCCGAAGACATATCCGTGGTGGGCTTCGACGACGAGGATCTGGCGTCCTACATGGTGCCGCCGCTCTCAACGGTACTGCTGCCCCACGACGAAATGGCTCGATGGGCCGTGGGGGCGCTGCTCGACCATAACGAGGGTATCTCATCTCACCGCACCACGCAGAAGATCAAGATCGAGTGCCCGCTGGTCGAGCGTGGCTCGATCGCCGCGCCACTTGCGCCGTGATTGCGCGACAGTTGACGACACCTCGAGGACCGCGCCGGTCAGGCCGTTGCGAGGCTATAGCCGGCTCCGGCAAACGCTGCTAGCACCCGAAAAGGCTTCCTCCTCCGCGAAGCCGACGGGCCATTTGACATCCACCCAAAGGATGCAGACATTGCCTCCGATGTCACGACCGACGTGGCCGACGGGATGCAGAGTCGCAGACCTTCTCTGAACAGGATGAGCAACATGAACCTCAAGGACCCCTCACTCTTTCGCCAAGCAGCGCTGATCGGCGGCGAATGGATCGACGCCGATCCAGCCAATGCGATTGAGGTCAACAATCCGGCTACCGGCGAAATCATCGGCCGCGTCCCCAAGCTCGGCGCGGCCGAGACCAAGAAGGCTATCGAGGCAGCACGAACCGCCCAGAAGGGCTGGGCCGCACGCACCGCCAAGGAGCGTTCCGGCATCCTGCGCAAATGGTTCGAACTGATGATCGAGAACAAGGATGACCTCGGCCGCATCCTGACCCTGGAACAGGGCAAGCCGCTCGCCGAAGCGACTGGCGAGATCGTTTATGGCGCGAGCTTCGTCGAATGGTTCGCGGAGGAAGCGCGCCGCGTCTACGGTGACCTGATCCCCGGCCACCAGCCGGACAAGCGCCTCATGGTGATGAAGCAGCCGATCGGCGTTGTCGCAGCCATCACGCCCTGGAATTTTCCAAACGCGATGATCACCCGCAAAGCCGGCCCCGCCTTTGCCGCCGGTTGCGCCATGGTTCTGAAGCCCGCCTCGCAGACGCCTTTCTCGGCACTGGCGATCGCCCATCTCGCCGAACGCGCCGGCCTGCCGAAAGGCCTGTTCAGCGTCGTCACCGGCTCGGCCGCGGCAATCGGCGCCGAGATGACCGCCAATCCGACCGTTCGCAAACTGACCTTCACCGGATCCACCGAGATCGGTGCCGAGCTCTATAAACAGAGCGCACCGACGATCAAGAAGCTCGGCCTGGAACTCGGCGGCAATGCTCCCTTCATCGTTTTCGACGATGCCGACCTTGATGCAGCCGTTGAAGGCGCATTGATCGCGAAATTCCGCAACAATGGCCAGACCTGCGTCTGCGCGAATCGGCTATACGTTCAGGACGGTGTCTATGATGCCTTCGCGCAGAAGCTTGCGACCACTGTCGGCAAGCTGAAAACAGGCAACGGCTTCGACGAGGGCGTGATCCTTGGACCACTGATCGACAAGCCGGCCCTCGAAAAGGTCGAGGAACATGTTGCCGATGCGCTGGCCAAGGGAGCAAACGTGGTGCAGGGCGGCAAGCGCCACCCGCTCGGCGGTACCTTCTATGAAGCCACCGTCCTTGCCAATGTCACCAAGGACATGGCGGTTGCGCGCGAAGAGACATTCGGGCCGGTAGCCCCCCTCTTCCGCTTCAAGGATGAAACGGATGTCATCGAGCAGGCGAACGACACCGAGTTCGGTCTTGCTTCCTATTTCTACGCCAAGGATCTCGCCCGCGTCTTCCGGGTCGCCGAAGCGCTGGAATACGGCATGGTCGGCGTCAACACGGGGCTGATCTCGACAGCCGAAGCGCCCTTCGGCGGCGTCAAGCTTTCCGGCCTCGGCCGAGAAGGCTCGAAGTACGGCATCGAGGAGTTCATGGAGATCAAATATGTCTGCCTTGGCGGCATAAGCTGAGCTGAAGGTACAGATCGGCTCCCTTTCCATGGCCGCAGGGAGCCGATTTTATTGCGCCGCATCTGGACTGCGGCTTACCGAGCAGTTCCGTGGACCGAGCGTATGACAGGTCGCCCCGGGCGTCTCCCAGCCTATTGCCGACCCTGCCTACGCGTCAGCAGCCATACGAGGTACGGACCGCTGATCAAAGCTGCAAAGAGCCCGACCGGCACCTGATAGGGATAGATGATGATACGCGAGAGCCAATCGGCAGCAATCAGAACGCCCGCGCCGATCAGAATACTCGCCAGCAGTTGATGGCCGGGTTTCTGAAAGCCGATCAACCGTGCGAGGTGCGGCGCAATCAGGCCGGTGAGGCTTAGCGGGCCGACAAGGAACGAGGCTATAGCAGTCATCACCGCAGCGATGACCGCGAGGATCAGCCGGCTAAGGCCGACCGAAAGGCCGAGACCTCGGCTGGCGCTGCCGCCAAGCGGCAAGATCGTCAGCCACCTCCCCAGCAAGGGGAGCGCCCCGGCGAGACCAACGGCCGAAATCACCGCTGTCCAGGCCTCAAAGGCGCCGGCCCGACTGGTGGAACCCGAGAGCCATGTCAGCAGAATATATGCACGCATATCGCCCTGCGCGAGGACCATGGTGACGATCGCCATGGCGAAGGCGCCGATTGCTATTCCGGCCAGCAACAGTCTTTCGGGTGCGAATTGGGTACGGCCAGCGATGGCAACCATCACCATAAACGTCACCAACGCTCCGAGTGCCATGGCAGTGAGCATGATTGTCGGCGACGGAAACCCGAAGAGAAATAGCGCCACGGTCAGGCCGGCGCCGCCGCCCGCGCTAACGCCCAGCACTTCCGGGCTCGCGATCGGATTGCCGGTCACCCGCTGCATGATAAAGCCTGCGGCGGCAAGCAACGCCCCGGCACCTCCGGCAGCCGCCGTGCGCGGCAGACGAAATGGAAGCAGGTCCGAAAACAGCGAGCCCACGGCAACGTGCCAGCCATCCTCGCCCTGCCCGATCGTCAGGGCTGCAGCAAGGAACAACAGGATCAGCGCGCCGAGTCCAAGTAGGGCAACAAATGGTCGCTCCATACGACCAAATGCGGAGCTGGAGCGCGCCGTCACTGCGGCGACGGAGTGGACACGCGGCAGGAGGAACAACAGCAAGGGGCCGCCCAGTAGCGCGGTGGCGGCACCCGCAGGCGCAAGGTCGGAAAAGCCCGGCCCAAGCAACTGCGTGACGCAATCGGTGAGAAACAGCAGGCCAGCACCCGCCAGCGGAGCGACAATCATCACTTGCCGGGTGGTCCGCGCCCCGACAAACCGCGCGATAGCAGGTGCCGCAAGCCCGAGAAACCCGATGATCCCGACCTGCGCCGTGACAGAGGCCGAGAGCCAGACGCCGAGCGCCAATACCAGGAACCGGGTGGAATGCAGGGCAACCCCAAGGCTTCTTGCTGCCCCGTCGTCCAGCGAGAGCACGGTCAAGGGCCGCATCAGCAGCGTGGTGGCAAGTGCGCCGATCAGCAGGCGGGGACCAAGGGAGAGGACACCGCTCCAGTCCTGCTGGCTGAGCGAACCCGCGCCCCATATATAGATCGACATCGCATATTCGCCGCGCGCGAGAACAACCGTGACACTCAGCGCCGAAGCAATCAGCGTCACGATCATGCCGGAAAGAGCGACCGTCACCGGATCGAGGCTGCGCCGCCAGCTGAGTGCGAGCACGATGGCCACCGCTACCAGTCCGCCGCCGAAGGCAACGAGTTCCCGCGACAAGCCGAGAAGCAGTGGGGAGAAGCTCATGGCGATGGTCAGCGCCAACTCCGCGCCGGAGGCAATGCCGAGCGTCGAGGCGTCGGCGATCGGATTTCGCAGCACTCGCTGCAGCAGTGCTCCGGAAAGACCGAGCGCAGCTCCCGCGATCAGCGCCATCGCCGCGCGTGGCAACATGCTGTCCCAGAGGAGAATTGAATCCAGCATGGCCGCATCGGCGGCATCGACGGGCACCTGTGGCCGCAACAGAACAAGCAGCGCGAACGCGATGACGCAGAGCACGGCGAACACCACGCCGTTCGCCGGAGCCAAGGGTGATATGGTACGGTTTAGCATGCGGTCAGCCGTTCCAGGCACGTGTCAGCCCCTCCGCGAGAAGATCGGCAAACCGCATTGCTGCTGGCAAAGCACCGTAGGGATTGATCGAGCCCAAGGTCAGGACGCGTCCCTGGCGCACCGCCGGCAGCGCGTTCCAGAATGCGCTGGTCTTGAGAGCTGCCAGCGCATCTTCGGGCTGCGGCGGGATCATCACGATCCAGGCCTCAGGAACGGAGGCAAGCGTTTCGATGCCGACCGGCGCCATGGCGGAATAGCTGGTGGCACCAGACCAGGCATTCGCCACTCCAACACGCTTCAGGACTTCGCCGAACATGCTGTCGGCACCGAACACTCGGTAGTGCCGCGCATCGCCGAGATTGATCGGAATGACCGGTCGCCCGTCACCAGCGGCAAAGACAGCGCGATGTCGCTCAAGTCTTTCGGAAAGCGTGTCTCGTAACTGCTCGGCTGCGGGCAGCTTCAACCTGTCCCCGATTGCGAGCGTCGCCGCTTCGGCGAGCACAAAGGGATTTTTGTTCGGCTCATAGATCGCGTGGCTTTCCACCGGTGCGATCCGGCTCATCAGATTGTCGGCCCAGGCGTAGAAATTCGAATTGAAGATCAGGTCCGGCCTCGCAAAGCGCATGGCTTCGAAGTTTGGCGTGCCCCGCAAGCCGAGATCGGCGACTGACGCCGGCACATCGGGCGTCGCCGCGACTTGGCGGAACTGCCGAAGCTCCGTCCCAGCCACAACATTCGCGCCAATCGCAAGCAGCGTTTCAAGCAACGCCCAGTCCAGCGTCGCCACCCGCGGCAGCTGCTGCGCCGACAAGACGGCAGGTGCGGCCAGCAAGGCGGCAGCGCCTGCGATGAAATGCCTTCGGGTTGAATACGTCACTGTTGTCACAGGAGATAGCGGACCGTTCTAACGGGGTAAGACACCGGGAGGGACAAGCCCTCCCGGTCGCGCAGCCAATGCAAAACTAAACCACCGCTGTCAACTTACCATTTCTTGCTCAGCTTGAACGTAACCGTCCGAGCGTCACCGTAACCGCAAACGCTGAGGCCACCGCAACCGGACACATATTCCTTGTCGAAGAGATTGCTGACGTTGAGCGATGCGACCCAATTTTCCTTTTCGTAGCGGATAGCCGCGTCGAATACTGCTGCGCCTGGGACCTTCCTGGTGTTCGCTTCATCGGCCCATGACCAGCCCTGATAGCGGACACCAGCTCCAAGGCTCATCCCCTCCAGGGCACCCGACGTCACAGCATAATCGAGCCACAGCGCGCTCGTCACCTTCGGGACGATATAGGGCGAGTTGCCCACCAATGCGGGGTTGGCCTGGTTCTCGGTCACTTCCATGTCGGTATAGGCAAACGAACCAAGCATCTTCCAATTGTCATCAAGATTGATCTTGGCTTCCAGCTCCGCACCACGGGAGACAACCTCACCAAGCTGGCTCTGGCTGAAGTCCGGATAGGTGACCGTGTTGTTGTGCTTGGTGATGTGGAAGACGGACGCTGTGATCACGCCATCGATAAATGTCGGCTCGTATTTGACGCCGCCTTCGACCTGATAGCCGTCCTCCGGCTTCAGGGCGCCGGAGATACCGGTTCCGATCTGCGGATTGAAGAAGCTCGCGACACTGACGTAAGGCGTCACGCCGTTATCGAATTCATACGCCAAACCGGCACGTCCACTGGCTGCCGCATCGTTCGTGCTGTAGCTCGTCCCGACAACAGCATCGGCGTCGGTGTTGACGAAGTCATAGCGTCCGTTGACGGTCGCCACCCAACCGCCGCCAAAGTGTATCTGGTCCTGGGCGTAGATGCCAAGCTGCTGCTGCGTGACAACCTGATCGAGCTGCACATCGTTCGCCGGCTGCGGCAAGCCATAGATCGGATCAACCGGGCTGATAGGCGTCGCGGCGGCGGGCCACGTCGGCCATTTCTGCACGTGATCCAGCTTGTAGTATTTGTAGTCGAAGCCCACCATGACGTTGTGGGTTGCGCCACCGAGATCGAACTCGTTCTCTGCCCGGTTATCGACGGAGACCGTATCCACCCTGGAGGTACCCTCGAAGCCGACGCGATAAAGCTCGGTCAGGGTCGCGTCGGTGTAGCCATAGGGGTACGGCCCGATCTCATGCTTGTCCAGATGACCATAGCGGAGGTCCTGCGACACCTTCCAGCCATTGTCGAACTCGTGCTCGAACTCGTAGCCAAGCATTTGCTGCGTATAGTTGCCGTCATCGATATCGGGCTCGCCAAGGAATGTCTTTCTGTCGATTTTTCCATAGGGCGCGTTCACAACCGTTCCCACGTAGGGGAGGAAGCCGTTACTCGAATGCACCTGATCGAGCGCGCCAGCATAACCCCAAACGGTGAGGCTCGTTGCGTCGTCCGGAGCGACAGTCAGCTGGGGCATGATGAAGCCACGCTTGTCGTGGGTGTAATCGACATAGTTGTCGCCACCGGCAACCTTGCCGGTGAGACGATAGGTCATCGTGTCGCTGGAACCGACCTTGTCGGAAATGTCGAAACCGGCGAATGCGTTGCCGTTCGAATTGATGCCAGTCTCGGCATAATAGAGCGGGTCATCCGTCGGGCGCTTGCGCACAAGGTTGACCACGCCGCCTGGATTGGCGCCTCCGAGAAGAACCGAGGACGGTCCCTTGAGCACTTCGACGCGCTCAAGCATGAACGGATCGATCTGGAAACCGCCGAAGCCATAGCTGAACAGCGAGAGGTTATCCATGAAAACGCCGGTCTGCGTGGCGTTGAAACCGCGAATGAAGAACCAGTCCGTATCGCCGTCATTACCATAAGGCTGAGCCACAACGCCCGGCGTGTAGAACAGCGCCTGGTCCACCTTGTTGGTGATGCCACGATCGTCGAGCTCCTGCCGCCCGATGACGGAGACGGATTGCGGAATTTCGTTCAGCGGAGTGTCGGTCTTCGAACCCGTCGTCGTCGCCTTGGCGACATAGCCTTTGACAGGGCCGGTCGCCGCGGCATCGGACGCGGCGACGTCTGCACCTTGAACCACCACCGGCTGCAATTCCGTTGCCTCCTGCGCCAGCACGGAGGACGCATGTGCCAACCCGGCAACAGCCACCCCCGCCAACAGATTGGCCCTGAAAATGAAACCCTTGGTCCTGCTATGCATGCCGTTACCCCATCCACGCCGCGCAAAGGCACGGCCATCACCTGAATAAGGTGAGTGATTAACTCAATTTTAATGGCCGAGCTTGTCGCTATCCGGGGAGAATTGAACGATTTTGGGCAATTTTTCGCACTGCAAACGAACGCCCGACCGCTGTGTCTTTCAGGCCACCCGCGCCTTTTTCCAGTAGGCAGGCGTGGTGCCGACATTCTTGCGGAAGACACGCGTGAAATGCGCCTGATCGGAAAATCCCGTTTCAGCCGCGATCACCGTCAGCGGCTGATCGCCCTCCACAAGAAGCTGCTTGGCCCTGTCGAGACGCGCGTTCATCTGCCACTGGTGCGGTGCCACGCCCGTCGAAGCCTTGAAAGCATGGCTGAAATGCGATTGCGAGAGCCCGGTGAGAACCGCCAACTCTTCCAGGCGGATGTTGCGGAGGCAATTTTGCTCGATGAACTCGGTCGTCTTGCGCAGTTGCCACGCCGCAAGCTTACTGCGCTTGCGCGGTGTCGCCTTCGTCAACTTCATCACATCGATGATCAACGACATCGCCAAGCCGTCGCCATAGAGGTCGTGCAGCGGCTGCGGATTGGTGCATTCGGCAGCGATCAACTGCGCGAGCGTGACGATGCGTTCGTCCGAGAACAGAAGCTGCGGGCTTTTCAGTCTTTGGGGATCGATTTCTTCCATCAGCCGGCCGCTGACGATATCCGCATCGAAATGAAGGTCGAGATGCCTGATAAACTCGACATCCACCAGATCTGCCCAGAGCTCCATATCGGCAGGAACATAGGAAATCGGCCGGTAGGCCCTATCTTGGACCGTGCCCTGCCCCTTGGGCATCAGCCTTACCTTTGAATTGCCGGGACCGTGCAAGTCGAGCAAAATGAAGAGGCGGGGATCGCTGGCAACGTAATAGCCTCCCGCATAGGGGGCGCATTCGACATCCCAGACATCGGCCACGATCCCGTTCCATTGGCGGCGATGCGCGCCGCCAATAACGGAAAAGCCCTCGATCTTGTTTTGCATTCTCGGTTGAAACGTCATGGCCGGTCTCGCATTCCGGCGCGACCGGAAAACATGTGTATTTTAGTCAAGTTTACTATCGTGATCTTGTCGTGAGCGCAATGCGAAATTGCCGAATAGTCGACAGGTGGTAAAACATCAGCGGGGACTGTGCCGGTCCGCTATTGCGGCGCGACCGCGTCCGCCAGTGCCTGCCGGTCGAGTATCCGTTCGATCGAACCATTTGCCATGACAGCGGTGCGATCGCACATGTGGCCGATAACGCCGGGATCGTGACTGACGAGAATGAACGTCATCCCATGCGCAGCCTTCAAATCGTTCAGCAGGTTCAGTATGCCGGCTTGCACCGAAACGTCGAGCGCCGAGGTCGGTTCATCGAGCAACAGCAACTTCGGCTTCAGCAGCAAGGCGCGAGCGATCGCCACGCGCTGGCGCTGCCCACCGGAAAGCTGGTGCGGATAGCGTTCCGCCACCACCGGCTTCAGCCCGACTTGATCGAGCGCTGCGTGCACACGGTCCCTTACATCGCGTACGCCACGGATCGACAATGGCTCGCCGAGCGTCCTTGCGATACGATGGCGGGGGTGCAGCGACGAGTAGGGATCCTGGAAGACCATCTGAATCTCTTCGCGAGCGGCGCCGGTAATCTTCCTGCCTGGCGACAACGGCTGGCCGAACACACGGATCTCTCCCTGCCATCCGGTATTCAAGCCGGCGATCGCCCGCAGCACAGTCGTCTTGCCACAGCCTGATGGCCCGATGAGGCCGAAGGTTTCGCCTGCGCCCACCTCGAAACTGACGCCACGAACCGCCGTATAGCCGCTTCCCGCGCCCTGAAAGGTCACAAAAAGTCTTTCGACCGAAAGCGCCGTCATGCTTCGTCCCCATAGACCGGCAGCCGCGAACCGTAAGTCGCCGCCGACGGACGCGCATTCCAAAGCGCCCGCGTATAGCCCGACTGCGCCCCGGCAAGATCTGCCGCGACCATCTGCTCTTCTATACGGCCGTTCCGCATGACCACGACGCGATCGGCGTAGCGCGACACCTGTTGCAGGTCATGACTGATCAGCAGCAAACCCATTCCGAGTTCCTCGGTGAGTGCCCGCAAAAGCTTCAATATCTGGTCCTGCAAGTCTTGATCGAGGGCCGAGGTCGGCTCGTCCGCAATCAGCAGTTTCGGCCGATTGACCAGCATCGCCGCGATCATCACGCGCTGTCCCATGCCGCCCGAAAGCGCGGCGGGATAGCTTGAATAGGCTCTTTTCGGATCGGTGAAACCAACCCTTGCCAGCATATCAAGCGCATGCTCGCGGCGCTCGACCGCCGATAGGCCGGTATGTAGCAGCAAGGCCTCTTCGACCTGTCGGCCGACCCTGTGCGCCGGGTTCAGCGAATATTTCGGATCCTGCAGGATAAGCCCGATATCGTTGCCTCGGATCTTGTTCCAGCCGGCAGGCGTCAGGCCGCCCAGATCCTGTCCGTCGAACATCAGACGCTTCGCCTGCACCTCGGCGCGAGACGGCAAAAGCCCCATGATTGCCCGTCCGGTCATCGACTTGCCCGACCCGGACTCACCGACCATTGCCACGATTTCGCGCCCGACAGAAAAGGAAACGCCGTCGACGACGCGCACCGGGCCGCGATCGGACGGGAACGAGATCGACAGTTCCTCGATGGACAGCAGCGGCTCAGTCATGGCGTGGATCCAGAATGTCACGCAGGCCGTCGGCAAGCAGGTTGAAGGCAAGCGAGGTCACGAAGATCGCGGTACCGGGAACCGCGGCGACCCACCATTGGTCGAAGATCACCTGCGTTCCCTCAGACACCATCGATCCCCATTCCGCTGTCGGCGGACGGACACCGAGCCCAAGGAAGCCAAGGCCAGCGGCGGCGAGAATGATGCCCGAAAGGTCAAGCGCAAGGCGAACGATGGCGGAAGGCAGAACCAGTGGCAGAACATGCCCCCAAAGCAGCCGGACGCCCTTGATGCCGACCATCTCGGCTGCCGCCAGATAATCGCTCCGCCGCAGCGCCGCGGTCTCGACGCGCGCCTGGCGCGCATAGGCGGGCCAGCTTGTCAGCGCGAGCGCCAAAGCACCATTGATGAGACCCGGGCCCATGATCGCGACGAAGGCAAAGGCAAGCAGAAGGCGCGGAAAGGACATGACGATGTCCGTGAGCCGCATCAGCACGCGCTCCGTCATACCGCCGAAAAAGCCGGCAAGAGTGCCGACGACGATGCCGAGCGGTGCCATCAGCAGGACGACGATCAGCACCAGCAGCAAGGTCGGCCGCGCTCCGTAGATCAGCCTCGACAGGATATCGCGCCCGAACGCATCCGTGCCCAGCCAGTGCCCGGCAGTTGGCGGCATGAGGCGGTTTGCGGTCTCCTGAAGATTGGGATCATAGGGAGCAAGGATCGGCGCCAGCAGCGCGACCATCAGAATGAGAAGGACAATCAGGCCCCCGATCGCGGCGGAACGCGACCTCATGAACCGCCCGACAAACGCCGCCTTGCCGACGGGGATATCAGCAATATCGCTCATCGCCGTCCCCTTGCATTGATGCGCGCGACGCCGAGGTCGGTCAGTGCATTCAACAAGACGAACGACGCGCCGACGACAAGTGTCGCCCCGAGGATTGCCGGCGTGTCGCCCGCGAACATCGCGGTCGTCAGATAGCGACCGATACCGGGCCACGCAAAGACCGTTTCCGTCAGAACCGCGCCTTCCAGCAGGCCGGCGTACGAGAGCGCGATGACGGTCAACAGCGTGCCCGAGATGTTGGGCAGGACATGGACGAACACGATGCGGCGCAGGTTCGCACCCTTCGCGCGAGCGGTCGTCACATATTCCTGGCCGAGTTCAGTAAGGATAGCAGCTCGCGTCAATCGCGATATGGCTGCCGTCGCATGAAGCGCGAGGACAATCGACGGCAAGGCCAGATGGGCCACCACGTCGCGGAACGCCCCTGTCTTCCCCGACATCCATGAATCAATGAGCGCAAATCCCGTCACGGACTTTACGGTGTACTGAAAGACGACGTCGGCCCTTCCCGGCCCCGGCGCCCAGTGCAGCCGCGCATAAAACAGGAGCAGCATGAGCAGCCCGAGCCAGAAGATCGGGACCGAATAGCCGAACAGCGAGACGAACCGCGCAACACTATCCACCCAGGTGCCCTGCCGGGCGGCAGCGGCTATGCCGAGCGCCAATCCGATGACGGTTGCCAGCAGGATCGCCGCGGTGGCCAGCTCGATCGTTGCCGGGAAGGTCCGGGCGATATCCTTGGCGACAGGCTGCCCTGTCGAGATCGACTGCCCCAGATTTCCGGCAAGTGTTGTCTGCAGATAGCGAAGGAACTGCATCGGGACAGGTTGGTCCAGACCGAGTTCCAGGCGCGCCTGTTCGTAGGTCGACTGGCTCGCATGATCGCCGACCATCTGCAGGGCCGGATCGATCGGCGAAAGCCGTGTCATCGCAAAGGTCACGATCGCCAAGCCCAAAAGGGTCAGCGCGAATGACCAAAACCACTTAAGAAATGGCCGAACGAACGACAACTCCCGCCAGCGTTTGCGCTGGCGGGAGTTGGTCATGTCGGCATTGGATCGCGTTGCCGCTTGCGGCACTTATTTTTCCACCTTGTCGTAGTAGACCTGGTCCGCATTGAGACCCTGGGCATAGTTCTTGATTTTGTCGCTTAGCACGACTTGGTCGTTGCCTTGAAGCGTAAAGATGAAGGGCGAGCTAGCCTGAATCTTCTTCTGCAGATCCTGATAGAGCGCGACGCGCTTGGCAGGATCCTGTTCCTTGACGGCTGCAAGCGTCTCGTCGGTCAATTCAGGAATCACCCAGCCGGCATATTTCGCGGCCGTGTTGGTGGAGTTGTCCTTGTTGATCGCAAAGGCACTGGCGTTGGAATGCGGATCGAAATAATCCGGGATCCAGTAGCGAAGGGTCATCTCGAACTTGCCCGAACGGCCGCGTGCATAGATGTCGCTTGCCACGCCCGGCTGGATGTCGAGGTTGATGCCGGCCTGCGCGAAGGTCGACTGCAGCGACTGCGCGATCGAGAGGAACGGCTGGTCGTTAAAGACGATGAGTTCGACCTTGAACGGCGTCTTAATGCCGGCATCCGCCAGAACCTTCTTCGCCTTCTCGACGTCGAGCTTGAATGGCGTATCCGTCAGCGCGCCGGGGAAGCCGACTGGCAGGAAGGCCTGATGCACGGTGCTCTGGCCGCGCAGCAGGTTCTTGGCGATGCCATCGTAATCGACCAGATAGCGAGCCGCTTCCCAGAAGGCCGGATTGCCAAGGGTCGGATTCGCCTTGGTGTTGAGCAGGATATAGTCGGTGCGGGCAGAAGGAACGGAGAGCACCTTGACGCCGTTCTTGTCCTTCAGCGCTTCGATCTGGTCGGCCGACAGGCCACGAGCGATATCGGCATCACCCTGTTCGACCAGCAGGCGGCGCGCGCTAACGTCAGGAACGTTGCGGATGATCACGCTTTCCAGCTTCGGCTTGTCGGAAGAGTTCGGATTTGCCTGCAGCACGAGAGCTTCGTGCGGCGTGTAGGTGGCAATGGCAAAGGCACCGCTGCCGGCGGAATTCGTCTTCAGCCATTCATTGCCGAAATCATTGTCCTTGGCTTGCGCTGCAACGGTCTGCTCATCGACGATCGAGGCGATCGGCGCCGTCAGCAACGACAGGGCAAAGCCTGAGCCGACATCAGCCGTCCAGGTGAGCTTGACGTGCTTGTCGTCGACCTTGGTGACAGCCGCGTCGACATTGTCAGCCGTCCAGCCGAGCTCGTTCAGGATGAAGGCAGGCGACTTGTTGAGCTTCACTGCGCGGGTCAGCGAGAAGACGACATCCTCGGCGCGCACCGGATTGCCGGAGGCGAATTTCGCATCGGCCAACTCGAACGTCAGGCTCTTGCCGTCAGCCTTCCAGGAGGCAGCCAGCGCCGGCTCGATTTTCGTGCCATCATCCCGGTTGGACTGCACGAGCCGCTGATACAAGTTGTTGAAAGACTGAACCGTCGTCAACTCGAAGCCTTCGGCCGGGTCGAAGCTGACGGCATCATCGATCGACTGGGCAACGACCAGCACATTCGGCGGCGTTTCGGCATAGGTGACCGGCGCTCCCAAAAGAAGCCCCAAGCTAAAAACGGTACCGAGCAGTTTAGCGCGGCCGGCGGCGAGGTTCATTTCCATATCTCCATGAGTTAATTGGTTTAATTGTTTTGGCCAAACTTAGCGATGCGACGGGCCGCCACGAGGCCTGATTGTCCATTTTTGCATTTCGGGGTGGAAAATCTTTCCGGCTGTCGTGGATGGCAAATCTACTCGGCTGCGGCTTTCGAAAGAATCATGTGATCGAGCGGCAGTTCGGTCGAATACTTTATCTGCTCCATTGCGAATACCGAGGAAACATCGCGGATATCGATCTTCGCGATGAGCCGTTTGTAGAAAGCATCATAAGCCGCGATGTCGGGCACGACAACGCGCAAAAGATAATCCACATCGCCGCTCATGCGATAAAAGTCCAGAACCTCGGGGAAGGTCACCACAACTTCCGAAAACCTCTTCAGCCATTCGGTCGAGTGCGCGTCCGTCCGGATCGACACGAAGACCGTAACGCTCGCGTTGACCTTTACTGGGTCGAGAATGGCAACCTTCCGCTGAATGACACCATCCTCCTCCATCTTCTGGACACGCCTCCAGCAGGGAGTGGTGCTGAGACCGACCTTCTTCGCGAGATCCGCGACCGACAGCGTCGCGTCCTCCTGCAGAATGCGAAGGATCTTGCGGTCGAGACGATCCATCCTGGAATGCCTTTCGATAGAAGAATTGAGACAGAGCCTACCCATACGGAATTGGCTTTCCGTACGTCTGTTTGGGTTGGGCAGGCCTTTGGGAAAGATAAGCGAGGCAGCGTTTCTTCAGCTGGGGAGCTTGCGAAGCGCTAACAGATCGAAGACATCAAAGTCATTGAAAACTCACTTTCTTTCTTAAAGACTACTATTTCAGTAGGATTAATCGAGAATTAGGAATCTCAAGAATGTGCGCTTCGCAGGAAAATTCTTCTACAAATTGGCGACCACCGGAGAGCATCAGCTGGGGGAGGCCGGAGTGCCATAGCGTCCGTCGCAAATCCTCCGGATTGCCCAGGATGGGGATGCAGGTCCCGAGGACCTGCCCTCGCCTAGCGGCGCGCGGCCCAGCTCAGGCCTCGCCGCAGTATCAGTGGCATATGGGCATGATCGAATTCGGCGGCGACGTGACCGAGCGCGGAATAGAAGACACGACCGGCACCAAAGCTGCGCTTGAAGACGACCGGCATGGTGACATCGCGGGCTGCCGGGTCGTGTTCGCCGGTGAAGGTGGTGGTTGCGAGGATTTCGATGGAAGGGTCGTAGTGCAGGTAATATTGCTCGGACCGATAGTCGAAATCCGGAATTCCCTGCATCACCGGGTCCTCCGGGCAGGTAACCGCGACGCGAAAATCGATGATATTGCCTGGATGGGCAACCCAGGTCACGCCGGAGACGTAGCGGAACGGGGCGCTTTCCTTGAATGAGGTGGCGAGCGAGCCATGATGTCCGCCAAGACCGAGCCCTCCGCGTACGGCTTCCACGAGGGCGTCGGCATGGGCTTTTTCGAGGACCTCGCCCGTGATCACAGGCACTACAAGATCTACCTGAGCGAGCCTCGGCGAACCGAAGATGCCGAGATCGTTAGTGACCTCCGTCTGGAAGCCATCTTCCGCGAGAAGCCCGGCGACGATGCCGGCGCATTGCTCCGGCTCATGGCCCCGCCAGCCGCCCCAAACGATGATCGCCTTACGCATGATCTTTCCTTATCTCGGATGCGCTGAACCGCCGGAGGGGCTTGGCCGCCGGCGGTTCAAATATCCACGATCTCAGCTTCGGATCGTGGCCTTCCCTTCCTCGACCAGTCGTGCCGCTGCTTCAGCAGGCGTCGTCCGCTCAAACGCGAGTTCGTCGGCGATCGGGCGCAGGACGCGCTGGTCGAACTCCGTAGACCCCAAAGGCGCAGGCGCTGGATAGTCACCCACCTGATCCTTGAGAAGGTTCACGTATTTCACGGTAGCCTGCTCCGTCGGGTTGAGGTTCGGCAATATCGCTTCGCGGACCGCCGGCGACATCGGCACGCCGCGTTCGACACCAAGGATCTTGCCGGCGTCCGGGTCATTGACGAAGAAGTTGATGAACCGTGCCGCAGCTTCGCCGTTCTTCGTCGTCGCGCCAACGCTCCAGATGAGAGCCGGGCGATAGTAGTGGCCCGACGGTCCGCCCTTTTTCTCGCGGGGCAGCATCGTGATGGCCAGCTTGCTTTTCGAGATCAGCTGGTAGCCGACCAGCTGGTTGGAATAGGCCATGCCCATTGCCGACTTGCCGAGCGCCAGACAATTGGTGTCGATCGTGTTCTGGTCCAGCGTCTGTACGTCGGCTGCAACGGTGCCACCCTTCTTTCGCAGCTCCTCCCAGAAGCTGTACCACTCCTTGGCGTCCTCGACGTCGAAGCCAAGCGTCGCGTCCTTGTAAAGGCTCTTCCCGCGCTGCCGCAGCCAGGCGTCGAACACATAGTTGTAGCGCGCGCCGTAGGGTCCACCCGCGTAATTGTCCCTGCCGCCCGCCTTTGTGAGCTCGACTGCCAACTTTGCATACTCGTCCCAGGTGAGATCCGGCGTAGGCACCGGAATACCAGCCTTCTCGAATGCCGTCTGATCGAAGAAGAGCGCGAATGAATTGAGGCCAAGACCGACGCCGTAGAGCTTTCCGTCCACAGTCGTCAGCTTCAGCACGTCCTTGCCGAAGGCATCGACCTTCAATGTCGAGGGCACGAACTCATCGAGCGGCAGGCAGGCCCCGCGCTTGGAGTAATCGGAGATCGTTCCGGGCTCGAGCTGAAACACATCCGCGATCGAACGGCCAGCCATCTGTGTCGCCAGCTTGGTCCAGTACCCGTCCCCGCTGAGAGATTCACCAACGATCGTCACGCCGGGCGTCTTGCCTTGATAGAGCTTGGCGACGTCGAGCGTGCGCTTTGCGCGATCGTTCGATCCCCACCACATGGCGCGCAGCTGTGCGTCCGCTGCAAAAGCCGGAATGCTAGCGCCGGCGCCGAATGCCAGGCCGGTCGCCACGCCGGCGGAGCCCATCAGAAATGAACGTCGATTGATCTGCATGCTGATTCCTCCGGTTGCCTGCCCTTGGCGTCCTCCAACGTCTTTCGGGCATGTGGCGGAAAGAGTACGCAAAAACTTTCTGTTTGCAACAAAATATCTTTCTATTGCAAATTTGCGTAATTTGCATAACTCTACACTCATGAGCGAAATCAAATCAAAGCGGCCGCGTCAGGCCGACATTGCCGCCACTGCAGGCGTCTCCGTATCGACCGTGTCGCGCGTCCTGGCGAATGAACCCGGCATCAGCGAATCTGTCCGGCAGCACATCTTGCGCGTCGCAGCCGAGCACGGTTACCCAACCAAGGGCTCTTCAGAGCCAATGCCGGGCGGTCTTGCATTGATTGCCAGTGACGGCGCGACAGGCGGGCTCAGCGTCTTTTACGAGTCGATTGTCGAGGGTTTGCGCGCGGGCGCAGCGGACGCGGGCATGTCCTTCGAAGTGCGGCTGGTCCGTGAGGACCGCGCGATGCCTGATGTCATACGCGACCACATGAAGGCCACCAACGCCGAAGGCCTGTTTCTGGTCGGCATCGACCCCAATCCTGCGCTGCGACAGTGGGTCGAGGCAGAAAAGATTCCAGTCGTTCTCGTCAACGGTACTGATCCACAGCTTCGGCTCGACGGTGTCTCTCCCGCCAACTTTTTCGGCGCCCTCCAGGCCGCCGAGCGGCTGCTCGCAGCTGGACATCGCAAGATCCTGCATTTCACCGGTTCTCATCGCCACACCATCCGCGAGCGAGTCAGGGGCTTTGACGCAGCGATCGCGTCGGCGGAGGGAGCCACCAGCAAGGTGGTTCCAATGAGTTTCCAAGGCAGTGCCAGCCGGGAAGCCCACGAATTGATGGCGGCCATTCTGGATGGAAACGAAGGCTTTAGCGCCGCCTTCTGCATGAACGACTTCATTGCAGTCGGCGTTCTGGAAGCCGTCACCGAGGCAGGCCTTCGGGTGCCTGAAGATTTCGCAATTGTCGGCTTCGACGATCTACCCTGCGCCCTGATGACCAATCCGCCGCTCTCCACCATGCGCGTCGATCGTGGCGCCCTCGGTCGCGAGGCCATTGGCCTGATGATCGACAGGTTCCATGATCGGGCAGCGCCGGCGCGCCACGTATGCCATGCGGTCGTCCCCGTTGCCGGGGGCACTGTACCAATGCCGAAAACCGATGAGTGATGTTGATGACCTATGATCCGGCCAGCGCCAATCCGTTAGCGGGCAACCCGCTGGAGACGCGCGAAGACATGAACCGCGCCCTCCTCGATCTCTTCGATCCGTTGGTTCCCTATTTCTCAGCGGGCAATGCACGCGTTCGGCTGGATGCTGCCGGCGCCCATTTTGATCGCGCGGCCGCGGACCTGGAAGGGTTTGCCCGCCCTCTTTGGGGCCTGGCACCGCTAGGAGCAGGAAAAGGCGACTTTGCCCATTGGCAGCGTTTTGCAGAGGGGCTGGCGAACGGCACGGATCCCGACCACCCGGAGTTTTGGGGCACGGTCAACGGCCGCGATCAGCGCATGGTCGAATTGGCGGCGCTTGGCTTCGCGCTTGCGCTTGTGCCGGACAAGATCTGGGAGCCGCTGAGCGACCGCGCGCGGACCAATGTCATCGCCTATCTCAAGCATGCGCGGCAGTTCGATTATGCCGATAACAACTGGAAGTTCTTCCGCATTTTCGTCGATATCGCCCTTGAAGGCGTCGGCGCCGAATTCGACCGCAGCCTGACAAGGCAATACCTCGAGGAGCTTGAGGGCTTCTATATCGGTGACGGCTGGTATCGCGACGGCAACGTGCGCCGCATCGACCACTACATTCCCTTCGCGATGCATTTCTATGGGCTGATCTATTCCAAGCTCGTCGATGACGACTACGCCAAGCGCTACCGCGAGCGCGCCGTTCTGTTCGCCAGGGATTTCCGCAACTGGTTTGCACCCAACGGCGCGACAATCCCCTTCGGCCGCAGCCTGACCTACCGCTTCGCCTGCGCCGGCTTCTGGTCGGCACTCGCCTTTGCCGATCTGGAGGCATTGCCCTGGGGCGAGATCAAGCACCTCTGCCTGCAGCACCTGCGCTGGTGGAAGGACAAGCCGATGACCAATCGCGACGGCATCCTGTCGATCGGCTTCGGCTATCCGAACCTGCTTATGTCGGAGAGCTACAACTCGGCTGGATCGCCCTATTGGGCATTCAAGGCCTTTCTGCCGCTGGCGATCGCGGATGACCACCCGTTCTGGACAGCGAAGGAGAAAGCGCCTGCACCAAGCGAAAGCGTCTCGCCGCAGCGCCATCCCGGCATGGTGTTGATGCGTGCCGGTGGCGATGTCGTCGCCCTGGCTTCGGGACAAGAAAATCTCCAGATGCGCTTCGGCACGGAGAAGTACGCGAAGTTCGCCTATTCGGCGCGCTATGGCTTCAGCGTCGAAGCCGATGAGCGGAACTTCGCCGGCGGTGCGTTCGATTCCGCGCTCGCCTTCAGCGACGATGGATTGCACTACCGCGTGCGCGAGACGAACGCTGAGGCGAAGCTCGCCGGCGACGTGCTCTATTCGAGATGGTCGCCATTCAAGGATGTTTACGTCGAAACCTGGCTGGTTCCCGCAGCCCCCTGGCACATCCGCGTCCACAGGATCAATTCGCCGCGCCCACTGCAAACGGCCGAAGGCGGGTTTGCGATTGCCAAACGAGACTTCGATCTCGACGTGCTTGCGGCTGCGCCGGGCAGTGCCCACGTCATAGGTGAAGCCGACTTCTCCGGCATTGTCGACTTGGGTTCGACGGTGGAACGAACCGGGCTGACGCAGAAAGCTCTGCCAAATACCAACATGATCGTCGCCAAGACGCTCATCCCTCAATTGCGTGGTGAGATCCCGGCCGGCGAAACTATCCTGGTCACGGCCGTGCTCGCGCTCGATGAGCCGGCTGCGGTTTCCGGCGCATGGACCCAGCCTCCGGCGACACCTGACATCTCGGCGCTCGAAGCCAGGATTGAAAGGGATGGCATCACTGTCAGCGCCATCGAAGCGCCGGGGCAGATGCCATGAACCGACCGGGTATCGCGCTCGCCATGCACCCAGGTCGCACGGAGCATGTTCTCCCCGATCGCCTTCTCGACCGGCTGGAGAGTTTGGGCCGATTGCTTGACCGAGAGCCTTTGCAGACCTTTGCCGACGAACGCGCCAGGCGACTATTGCCCGAAACGGAAATCCTCATAACCGGATGGGGCGCGCCCTATGTCGGCCGTGAAGTGCTTTCGGCGGCCGGAGGGCTGAAGTTGATCGCCCATGCGGCGGGAACGGTTAAGGGCCTGATCGACGAGGAGGTTTTTCGCGCAGGCATTGCCGTCAGCCATGCGGCCGAGGCCAACGCGATCCCTGTCGCCGAATTCACGCTTGCCGCCATCCTCTTCGCCGGCAAGCAGATTTTCCGGTTTCGCGACACTTATGTCGCGGACCGCAACCGGGATCGCACCCATCCGATGCAGCGGCTTGCGATCGGAAACTACGGCCGCACCGTCGGCATCATCGGCGCGTCGCGCATCGGCCGGCGCGTGATCGAGCTGCTGAAGCCCTTCAATTTCAGAGTTATCCTCTTTGACCCCACGTTGAGCGCGTCGGAGTGCGCGGCAATGGGGACTGAAAAGGCTGATCTTGATAGCCTGATGCGCAGCGCTGATATCGTCTCGCTGCACGCACCTTCCCTGCCCTCGACGCGCCATATGATCGACGCTCAAACGCTGGCGCTGATGAAGGACGGCGCGACGCTCATCAATACGGCACGCGGCGCCATCATCGACGAGGCGGCACTTCTGGCCACGCTTTCGACCGGTCGGATCGATGCGATCATCGATGTGACCGACCCTGAGATACCGGGACCGGCATCCGCGTTTTACGACCTGCCGAACGTGTTCCTGACACCCCATATCGCCGGCGCCGTCGGCCTCGAGCGGACGCGATTGGGCGAAATGGCCGTCGACGAGATAGAGCGATACTTGAGCGATCAGCCACTGCAATACGGGATCACGCTAGCCGACCTCGAAAGAATGGCTTGATGGCTTGAGCCGTGGCTTAGCTTGCGCCGAGCCGGCTCAACTAGCCATCCGATAAGGTGAAGACCACGCAGGAGCGGTCGATACCGCGCAACCGGTGCTCTCCCAGAGAAACCAGTTCTTTGCTGGCTTGCGCGGCCGCCTCACCGGACACGAGGACCGTGCGATGCAGAGGCTTGCATAATCCCTCTAACCGGCTGACGAGATTCACCGCTGGCCCGATCGCCGTGAAGTCCAGCCTGTCGGCAGCGCCGATATTGCCCCACAGGATCTCACCGAAATGCACGGCCACGCCAAACGGCAAGGGCGCGAGACCTTGCGCCTGCCGCGAAACCTCGAGGTGAGCCATGCCCGCCCGGGCAGCCACAACGGCGTTCAGCGCCGCGTCGCACGCCTCCGCCGGGGTCGCGGTCACGGGGAAAATTGCCAGCAATCCGTCGCCCATGAATTTCAGGACTTCTCCGCCGAAGGCGTGCACTGCTCCCGCGACGCGCTCGAACCATGCATCGAGCGCAGCAATCACCAGCAAGGGTTCTGTCGTTTCCGACATGGTGGTGAAGTCCCGCAAATCGGCGCACAGAAGCGCCGCACGAATGATCTCTCCGGTTCCACGCGAAAGCGCGCCTGACTGTACGCGCGCGGCGCTCCGCCGGCCGAGATAGGTTTCGAGCAGTGCTGCCTGCGCCGCCCTTGAAGCGATGGCGGCCAAGGGTGCCAACGCAAAGCGCGCAACCTCATTCAGCCGGCCTGTTTCGGTAGAATCGAATGGTCGTTTGCCAGCCCAACCGAGCACCGGACTATCCGGTGCCTTTCCAATCGCGCTTTCAAACAGCGGTCCGAGCTCTTCAAGCCAACCGCGCTGCCCGCTATCGGGCGCTCCTGCGAGAAACCCCAGACGTTCTCCCACCACCCCAGTGTCGGCTCTCCACAGCGACGTTCGGTGTGCAATGATCGGATGCGCGACAGCAAGCGTCAACGCACCACCGGCGAGCGGCAGCCCTTCGGCTTCAAGGCGACGACCGAGGTCTCTCAGGAACGACGCGGCGCTGGGTGACGCTGCCGCGTCATCAACAAGCCAGGCAATGGGATCGGATAGGTCCATTGGGAACGGCCTCACGGCATTAGCGAACGATCATCCAACACCAGCCGCAGCTCCCCGTCAGGTCGCTGTTACCCACGGATCCGGCCCCGGATCTCGGCCGGCCGCAACTTCGCCAAGCCGACCGAGGTAGTGTTCCCAACCCCGTGTATGGCTCGCACATTCTTCCGCGTCCGGCAGGCCTGTGTGGGTGAAGCGCAGGAGCGTTCCGTCCGGCTGCTCGATCAGATCGATTTCGACCAGGCTGGAGCCAGGGGGAAAGGTATCACTGCCTTCCCAGCCGAAACTATAGGCAAGGCGGTGGACAGGCACCACTTCGCGAAACGATCCGCGGGCAATGCGGGTACCGTTGACGTTCACGAGATATAGGCCTCCCGGGCGCGGCTCGACCTGGGCTTCGGTGCCCATCCAGGCGAGTATTCTCTCCGGGTCGGTAAGCAGCGCGAAAACCGCCGCAGGTGGTGCGGGAATATGGGTTTCGCGCTGGATAATGAATTGCTCCTGCATCTATCGCTCCCGGTTCCTCGACCGCCTCGGCAAGCCCTACCCGAACTCGGCCTCAGCCATCCCGAGCTATGGATGTAGTCCTGCCGTTCACGCGAGCAAGTCCAAGTCCCTGAAACTTGTGCGGGACGACGCGCCGTGCTGCCGTGGCCAGCGACGAGATAAACAACTTGATCTGGCGACCTCTTTTGCGCATTCAATGAGCCGCAGGCCGTGATCGAGTGACAAATTGCAAACCATGCATGAGTTAAAGCGACAGGATGATGCAAGCGCGCCTCCTATCCCTCGTCAATGAAGGCCAGATGATTTTGCGGTCAACCACCTCATGAAACCCAGCAGCCTCAACGTCCTTGTGATCGACGAGAACAGCATCCGAGCGTCCATCATCGAGGTGGGTCTCCGCGAGGCCGGCTACGACAGGGTGACGATTATTGCCGATATGCATGGCCTTGCCCGGCGCATCATGGAGATCAATCCCGACGTCATCGTCATCGACATCGAAAATCCCAATCGTGACATGCTCGAAGGCATCTTTCAGATTTCACGCGCCGTGAAACGCCCGATCGCCATGTTCGTCGACAAGTCGGACGAGGCGTCGATCGAGGCCGCTGTCGAAGCCGGCGTGTCCGCCTATATCGTCGACGGGCTCAAGCAGGAGCGGGTTCGTCCCATCCTGAAGATGGCGATCAGCCGGTTCAATGCGTTCTCCCGTCTGAGCCGCGAGCTGGAGGAAACCCGCGGTGAACTGGAGAACCGAAAGGTGATCGACCGCGCAAAAGGACTTCTGATGCGCTCGAGAGGGCTGTCGGAAGAGGACGCCTATGCCCTGTTGCGACGAACGGCCATGAACCAGAACAGGAAGATCGTCGAAATCGCCCAAAGCCTTGTTACCGCAGCAAGCCTGCTCGACCCCGGAACCGACGCATGACACACGAAATCACCGCGGGCTTCCTGCCGCTTCTCGATAGTGCGCTTCTGGTGGCCGCCAAGGAAAAGGGGTTTGCCGAGGAGCACTCGGTTGCCCTGAAGCTCGTGCGCGAGCGCTCCTGGGCAACGATCCGGGACCGATTGGCGGTCCGGCACTTCGATGTGGCCCACATTCTTGCGCCAATGCCAATTGCCTGCAATCTCGGGCTGACGGCTCCCGCGCCGCAGATGGTGGTCCCGATGGCATTGGGGCTGGGCGGCAACGCAGTCACCGTGTCTCCTGAATTGTGGAGCGAAATGGTCGATCACGGCGCAACCGCCGATCTCGACGCTCGATCAAGCGGGCTGGCACTGCGGCAGGCGATTGTCGGCCGCAAGGGCGACAAGGTACGCCTCGGCGTCGTCCACCCCTATTCGGGCCATAACTACGAACTTCGCTACTGGCTGGCGGCGAGCGGCATTGACCCCGAGAATGATGTCGAGATCGTCATCCTACCCCCGCCGGATATGGCCGATGCCCTTACCGCCGGCACTATCGATGGTTATTGCGCGGGCGAGCCCTGGAACACGCTCGGCGTCCTCAGAAGCGACGCCCATCTGGCGACAGTCAAGGCGGCAATCTGGAAGTCCAGTCCAGAGAAAGTCCTTGGCGTCAACGGCCGGTGGGCAGACAACCATCCTGAGGCGCTGGCTGCCCTCCTTCGGGCGCTCTACCAGGCTTCGCTCTGGTGCTCCAATCCGGCAAATCACGAGGAACTCGCAGCGCTTTTGGCAACAACGACCTATGTCGGCCGACCAGCTGAAAACCTGTTGCCCGCTCTGACTGGCAGACTTTCGATCGGTGGCGGACAAATCCAGACGGTGCAGGACTTTTTCGTTCCCAATGCCAAGGCCGCGACCTTTCCATGGCGGAGCCACGCCCTGTGGTTCTACACGCAAATGGTTCGATGGGGGCATATCGAACACACGCCCGGCCACCAGCAGATCGCGGCAGATACCTATCGACCGGATCTCTACCGCAGCGCCCTCAAGACGCTCGGCGTCGCGCTGCCGTCCGCGAACTCCAAGGTCGAGGGCGGCCTGGCCACCGAGACGCCTGTCGGCTCGACCGGCACTTTGACACTTGGGCCGGACGGTTTCTTTGATGGCAGTCTGTTCGATCCCGATCGGGTCGATGCTTACATAGAGAGCCAGACCATCCGCTAATCGGAGTGCTCATTTTGTGCGCATTGCACAAAATTTGGATGAAATGTTGCACTGCTTTTAAAGCACCCGGCATCCGAGGCATCCATCAAAATTGCAAAATCGTTATAAATCATAAACTTAAACGATCTGGCACGCGCCTTGCTTTCTTTTAAGCAGGCCAACAAGCCAAGAATTCGGCGTCCAACGACGGGCGCCCCAAGCAAAGCCGCTGTTCAGGATATCTCGCGCACCTCATGGTGCACGCGCGCTCCCTGACCAGCGGCTTTTTGTTTTTAACCCCCAGCGATGGATAGGCACGACCTTGTCGGGCCCCGGAGAAGCTATGTCTGTTCTCGAGAAAACGCAGCCCATGTCCGCCGGCGAACCAGCCAGAGCATTGTGGATTTCCACGCTCGCCTTCACGATCTGTTTCGCCGTCTGGACGATCTTTGCGATCATCGGCATTCGCATCAAACAGGAACTGGGCCTGAGCGAGACCCAGTTCGGATTGCTGGTCGGAACACCTGTCCTGACTGGATCCCTCGTTCGCATCCTGCTTGGCATATGGACCGAACGATACGGCGGTCGCCTCGTCTACACGTTGACGATGCTGGCAGCATCAGTCGCAACTTTTCTGCTGTCCTATGCCACCACCTACCCGCAGATGTTGATCGCGGGCCTGGGCGTCGGCCTCGCCGGTGGCTCCTTTGCGGTCGGCGTCGCTTATATCTCGCCGTTCTTTCCCGCGCAGAAGCAGGGAACGGCACTCGGTATTTTCGGCGCAGGCAACGTCGGCGCGGCAGTTACCAAGTTCGCAGCACCTTTCGTTCTTCTTGCCTGGGGATGGCAGGCGGTTGCCGAGATCTGGGCTCTCGTCCTTGCTGCCATGGCACTCGTCTTCTGGTTCAGCACATCCGATGATCCGGCCTTTCGCGCTCGCCGCAATCGCGGCGTTGCCCCCAAGAGCCTGCTGCAGGAATTTGCCCCGCTGAAGAACATCCAGGTCTGGCGCTTCTCGCTGTACTACTTCTTCGCCTTCGGCGGATTCGTCGCCCTTTCCCTGTGGCTGCCGCGTTATCTGGTCGGCGTATACGGCTTCAATCTTGAGACCGCCGGCATGGTCGCCGCTGCCTATTCGATTCCCGGCAGCATCTTTCGGGCATTTGGTGGTTTCGTATCCGACAAGAAGGGCGCGCGAAGCGTGATGTATGCGACCTTGGCAGTTTCCGCCGTTGCCACGCTCATCCTGTCCTTCGCGGTAACGCCGGCAGCGTTTATCGTCGTCGTCTTCGTACTCGGCTTTTTCATGAGCCTCGGCAAGGCAGCGGTCTACAAGCATATCCCCGCCTACTATCCGGAAAGCGTCGGCGCTGTCGGCGGCGTCGTTGGAATGATGGGCGGCCTTGGCGGCTTCATCCTCCCGATCGCCTTCGGCGCCCTCAAGGATATGACTGGGCTCTGGTCGAGCTGTTTCCTGCTGCTCTTCGTGGTCGTTTCGATCGCCTTTGTCTGGATGCACCTGTCCGTAAAGCAACTCGAACGCCGTGGCCTGTCCTCCCAGGCCGTCGCAGCATCCTAATTCGGGAACGAAAACCAATGACCCAGAAACTTGTCATCGTCGGCAATGGTATGGCACCGGGACGCATGCTCGAGCACCTGCTCGAAAAGGCCCCGGGCGAATATCAGGTCACGATCTTCAACGCCGAGCCGCGCGTCAACTATGACCGCATCATGCTCTCTCCGGTCCTGTCCGGCGAGAAGGACTACGAGCAAATCATCATTCACGGTGATGGCTGGTACATCAAGCACGGCATCACGCTCTACAAGGGCCACAAGATCATCAAGATCGACCGTGCCGCGAAAACCGTCACGTCGGATCACGGTGTCACGGAAAGCTACGACAAGCTGGTGATCGCGACCGGCTCGGTCCCTTTCATCATTCCCGTCCCCGGCAAGGAATTGCCTGGTGTCATCACCTATCGCGATCTTGACGACGTGCAGGCGATGCTGCTTGCCGCCCAGTCACGCGAGAAGGCAATCGTCATCGGCGGCGGCCTGCTCGGCCTTGAAGCCGCCGCCGGCCTTGCCTCACGCGGCATGGACGTCACCGTCCTGCATGTGATGCCGACACTAATGGAGCGCCAGCTCGATCCGGCTGCCGGCTATCTCCTGCAGAAGGCCGTGGAAGAGCGCGGCATCAAGGTCATTACGAAAGCCAACACCAAGGCGATCATCGGCAACGGCAAGGTCGAAGGCATTGAACTGGACGATGGCCGCATCATTCCGGCAACGCTTGTCGTCATGGCGGTCGGCATCCGTCCCAGCGTCGGGCTTGCGAAGGAAGCCGGCATCGCGGTCAATCGCGGCATCGTCGTCGACGCCGGCATGCAGACCTCGGACGGCAGCATCATGGCACTTGGCGAATGCGCGGAAGTGGGTGGGCAGGTTTATGGCCTTGTCGCGCCGCTCTACGAAATGGCCCGCGTCGCCGCCTCGCACCTCTCCGGTGACACCTCCGCCGCTTTCGTGCACTCCGACACGCCGACCAAGCTCAAGGTAACGGGCATCGAACTCTATTCGCTCGGCGATTTCGCTGATGGCGACGATCGCGAGGAGATCGTGCTCCGCGACGCCTCGGCAGGCGTCTACAAGCGCCTGGTGCTCAAGGACAACAAGATCATCGGCACCGTCCTTTACGGCGAGACGGCCGATGGCGCCTGGTTCAACGATCTGAAGAGGAAGCAGACCGACATTACCGAGATGCGCGAAACGCTGATCTTCGGTCAGGCCTACCAGGGAGGGTCGCCGCTGGACCCTATGGCGGCCGTTGCAGCCTTGCCGGATGATGCGGAAATCTGCGGCTGCAACGGCGTATGCAAGGGAAAGATCACCTCGTCCATCACGGCCAAGGGGCTGACGTCTCTCGACGACGTCCGCGCCCACACCAAGGCATCCGCTTCCTGCGGCTCCTGCACCGGCCTGGTGGAGCAGCTGATGACCCTGACGCTTGGCGACAGCTACAATCCCGCGGCCGTCACACCGATGTGCACCTGCACCGAGCTCGGCCACGACGATGTTCGTCGCCTGATCAAGGCCAAGGGGTTGAAGACGATCCCCGCCGTCATGCAGGAGCTGGAATGGAAGACGTCGTGCGGCTGCGCCAAGTGTCGCCCGGCGCTCAACTACTACTTGGTCTGCGACTGGCCGGATGAGTATGCTGATGATTACCAGTCGCGCTTCATCAACGAGCGCGTCCACGCCAACATCCAGAAGGACGGCACCTATTCGGTGGTTCCGCGGATGTGGGGTGGCGTGACGAACTCCAACGAGCTGCGCGCCATCGCCGATGTTGTGGACAAGTTCGAAATCCCGATGGTCAAGGTCACCGGCGGACAGCGCATCGACCTGCTTGGCATCGAGAAGGAAGACCTCCCGGCCGTCTGGGCCGACCTCGGCAAGGCCGGCTTCGTCTCCGGGCAGGCCTACGCCAAGGGATTGCGCACCGTGAAGACCTGCGTCGGTTCCGACTGGTGCCGTTTCGGCACGCAGGATTCCACCGGTCTCGGCATCCGCATCGAGAAGTTCATGTGGGGCTCCTGGACACCGGCCAAGCTGAAGCTCGCCGTCTCGGGCTGCCCGCGCAACTGCGCGGAAGCGACGTGCAAGGATATCGGCGTCATCTGTGTCGACTCAGGTTTCGAGGTCCATTTTGCCGGAGCTGCCGGTCTCGACATCAAGGGCACGGAAGTTCTCGGCCTCGTCAGGACGGAGGACGAAGCACTGGAGCATATCGTTGCGCTGACGCAGATGTACCGCGAGCAGGCCCGCTATCTCGAGCGCATCTACAAGTGGGCGAAGCGCGTCGGCCTCGACGAAATCCGCCGCCAGATCATGGGCGACGCCGACAAGCGCACGGCCTACTACGACCGCTTTGTCTTCTCCCAGAAATTCGCCCAGGTCGATCCCTGGTCGGAGCGCGTCTCCGGCAAGGACAAGCATGAGTTCAAGCCGATGGCGACCATCGGTTACCCGCAGGCCGCTGAGTAAGGAGATGGACATGAACTGGATTTCAATCGGCGACATCTCCGACATTCCGCTGCGCGGCGCACGCTGTGTGAAGACACCGCAGGGCAAGGTCGCCGTTTTCCGCACCGCGGAGAACGAGGTCTTCGCCATAGAGGACCACTGCCCGCACAAGGGCGGACCGCTCTCGCAGGGTATCGTTCATGCGAAGGCGGTCACCTGCCCGCTGCACAACTGGGTGATCTCACTCGAAACCGGCAAGGCATTAGGTGCCGACGAGGGCGAGGTCAGGACCATTGCGGTGCGCAACGAAAACGGTGCCCTCTACATCGCGCTTGAAAGCCTGATGATGGCGGCCGAATGATGGAAAAAGAGGTCAAGACAACCTGTCCCTATTGCGGCGTTGGCTGCGGCGTCATCGCCAAGGTTGCAGAAGACGGCAAGGTTTCCGTCAAAGGCGACCGGGACCACCCCTCCAACTTCGGGCGGCTCTGCTCGAAGGGCTCCGCGCTCGGCGAGACGGTCGATCTCGATGGACGCATCCTCTACCCGGAAATTTCCGGAGAGCGGGTGAAATGGGAACAGGCGCTTGACCTCGTCGCACAGCGGTTTTCGGATGCCATCAACGAGCATGGACCCGATTCCGTTGCCTTCTACGTCTCCGGTCAGCTGCTGACCGAAGACTACTATCTCGCCAACAAGCTGATGAAGGGCTTCATCGGTTCGGCCAACATCGACACCAATTCGCGCCTCTGCATGTCGTCCTCCGTCGCCGGCCACCGCCGCGCCTTTGGATCGGACACCGTGCCCGGCACCTATGAGGACATCGAGCTTGCCGATCTGGTGATCCTCACCGGCTCGAATCTCGCCTGGTGCCACCCCGTCATCTATCAGCGTCTGGCAGCAGCCAAGGCAGCTCGCCCGGGGATGAAAGTCGTTGTCATCGACCCGCGCCGCACGATGACATCGGATATCGCCGACCTGCACCTGGCGATCCGCCCCGATAGTGATGTCGCCCTCTTCGTCGGCTTGTTCTCGCATCTGATCTCGAACGGATGCGTCGACCAGAACTATGTGGCCGAACACACCAACGGCTTTGCCGAGGCCTTCGCGACGGCGTCCAATCTTTCATCGAACGAAATCCTCGAGCGCACGGGCCTGCCGGCCATGCAGCTTCGGGAATTCTACCGCCTGTTCGCGACAACGGAAAAGGTCGTCACCTGCTACAGCCAGGGCGTCAACCAGTCCTCCTCCGGCACCGACAAGGTCAATTCAATCATCAACTGCCATCTCGCAACCGGCCGGATCGGGCGACCGGGGCTGGGGCCGTTCTCGCTCACCGGCCAACCGAACGCCATGGGCGGTCGCGAAGTCGGCGGGCTTGCCAACATGCTCGCTGCCCACATGGCAATCGAAAATGCCGAAGACCGCGATCGCGTCCAGCGCTTCTGGAGGTCTCCTAAAATCGCGCAGGCGCCCGGCCTCAAGGCCGTGGACATGTTCAAGGCGGTCGCTGACGGTCGCATCAAGGCGTTGTGGGTCATGGCGACCAACCCGGTTGTCTCCATGCCGGATGCAGATGCCGTCGAGGCCGCCATCAAGGCCTGTCCCTTCGTCGTCGTCTCGGACATCCTCAGGGAAACCGATACGGCCCGCCATGCGCATGTGTTGCTGCCCTCCCTCGGCTGGGGTGAAAAGAGCGGCACGGTGACGAACTCCGAGCGCCGTATTTCCCGTCAACGCGCCTTCCTCGACGTACCCGGCGAGGCCCGCGCCGATTGGTGGCAACTGAACGAAGTCGCACGCCGCATGGGTTTTGTCGAATCCTTCGACTTTGGCTCCAATGCCGAAATCTTTGACGAGCATGCCGCGCTCTCTGCCTTCGAGAACACCGGCAGCCGCGATTTCGACATCGGCGCCTACGTTGGCATGGACAAGGAGAACTATGACACGATGGCTCCTTTCCAGTGGCCGCAGCCGGCCGGTAAACATAGAGGCATCACACGCTTCTTCGCCAATGGCGGTTTCTTCCATCAGGACGGGAAGGCTCGTTTCATCGCAATCGAGCCGACCGGATCCGATCGCACCAATCCCGACTATCCGTTGACGCTGAACACCGGCCGCATCCGTGACCAGTGGCACACGATGACGAGAACCGGGAAAAGTGCGCGATTGTCGGCCCACATTGCCGAGCCGTTCGCCGAGCTGCACCCACGCGACGCCATCGAGGCCGGCATCGGCAATGCCGGCCTCGTCGAAATCGCGAGCCCTTATGGACGCGCGATCGTACGGGCGCTCCTCACGGAGCGGCAGGCCCGTGGCAGCATCTTCGTGCCCATGCACTGGAACGATCAATTTGCCGCCAAGGCCCGCATCGACACGGTGGTCGCCCCGCTGACCGACCCCGTGTCCGGCCAGCCCGCCTCCAAGAACGTCGCGGTGGCCGCCCGGCCGTTCAAGGCAGCACGCTACGGCTTTGTGGTGTCGACGGCGAAGCCCGACAATCTGAACGCAGCCTATTGGGCACTGGCCAAAGCCGAGGGGGGCTGGCGCCTCGAACTGGCGTTCGATCAGGCAGCCGACGACTGGTGCAGCTGGTGCCGCCGCACCTTCGCGATCCCTGAGGATGTCGAACCGCTCGGCTATGCCGACGAGCAATCAGGCGATCTCCGCCTGGCTTTCTTTGTCGGCAAGCGCCTTCTTGCAGCGCTGTTCCTGGCTCGCGAACCGGTGGCCGTCGCGCGCAACTGGGCAATCTCGCAGCTCACCGCCGAACATGGCGATCTGCGCAAGCGTTTCGCGCTCGTCGCCGGGCGCCCCGGCGCCGAAAAGCCCGATCCGGGTGCCACCGTCTGTTCCTGCTTCAGCGTCGGCGCCAACCAGATCGTCGGCGCAGTGCGCAACGGCTGTCACAGCGTCGAGGCGATCGGCAAGGAACTCAACGCCGGAACCAACTGCGGTTCCTGCCGCGCTGAAATCAGGGGGATCATCGATGGATGTCTTGCAGCAGCCGCGGAATGAAGCACCCGCCCGCATGGAGCCACTCGCGAAGCTCCCGGTGTTCTGGGCGCTGGAGGGCAAGCGCGCTGTCGTCGCGGGCGGCACGGACGCCGCCGCATGGAAGGTGGAGCTTCTCGCGGCCTGCGGCGCACAGGTTCACATCTACGCCGAAGAGCTCTCCGACAGTTTCGAGAAGCTGATCTTGCGCGGCGCGGAACACCCTGAGGGCGGCTTCGTTCATCACTGCCAAGCATGGGATGAAACGAGCTTCGTCGGCGCGGCCATCGCCATCGCCGACTGCGAGATGTATGACGAGGCGGCAGCCTTCTTCGACGCTGCTCGCGTCGCCGGTGTACCGGTCAACGTCATCGACAAGCCCGCCTTCTGCCAGTTCCAGTTCGGCTCGATTGTCAATCGCTCACCCGTCGTGGTCTCGATCTCCACGGATGGCGCAGCCCCGATCCTTGCCCAGGCAATCCGCCGGCGGATCGAGACATTGCTTCCGCGCGCACTGAAAGGCTGGGCGGGATTGGCACAGGCGCTGCGAGATCGTGTCAACGAGCGGCTGGCGGCTGGCCCCTTGCGCCGTGCCTTCTGGGAGACATTCGTCGATCGCGCCTTTTCAAGTTCGGATACGCCGGAGGAGGGCGTCGGCGGGCAGCTTCTCGAGGAAGCCGAAAGGCTTCGAGGAGCGCCCGCCCACTCGTCGCGCGGCCGGGTAACGCTGGTTGGCGCCGGGCCTGGCGACGCGGAACTGCTGACATTGAAGGCCGTCCGCGCCCTGCAGGGGGCAGACGTCATTCTTTTTGATGATTTGGTTTCACCGGAAGTGCTGGAGCTTGCGCGTCGTGAAGCCAAACGCATGCTTGTCGGCAAGCGCGGTGGGCGCACGAGCTGCAAGCAGGAAGACATCAACGACATGATGGTGAAGCTTGCCAAGGCTGGCAAACGCGTCGTGCGACTGAAATCCGGCGACCCGATGATCTTCGGTCGCGCCGGCGAAGAGATCGCACATCTCGATCGCGAGAATATTCCGGTGGACGTGATTCCCGGAATTACGGCAGCGAGCGCCATGGCGTCGCGCCTCGGCATTTCCCTTACGCACCGCGATCACGCCCAGTCTGTCCGCTTCATGACCGGCCACTCGCGCCACGGCGGACTACCAACCAATGTCGACTGGAAGACCGCGGCCGACCCGCACACGACCACGGTGTTCTACATGGGAGGCAGGACGGCGCCACTGATCGCCGAACGGCTGATGGCAGAAGGGCTGGCACCCTCGACACCTGTCGTGATCATGAGCGATGTAAGCCGTGCGACACAGGCACAGTGGCATGGAACGCTGGAAACGGTACCCGAGGGCATCGCCAACATCGGCTATGACAATCCTGTCCTGATTGCTGTCGGTCGGGCGCTGGCGGCCCGCGCCATGGACGCTGCGGAACACCGGTTGCTTCCGCAAGTGCCCCCAGCCCCACCCCAGGGCGACGGTCGCGCCGCCGAAACGCTCCTGCGGGTCGGTAACGGCTAGATCGCCGCCAGCGGCCGACAGCCACCGCGTTTTGCAGGGGATCGCAAAGCGCCCGGGTTGCAATTCCCGCTATCTGCCTTATCGCCTGAGGTTCGGAGAGTTGACTTTTTTCGGATCGAAAGACTAGCTGCCTTTGCGAGCTTGAGACCGTCCCGAACGGTCTGGCGGTAGGCAGCGAATGGAGCGGGCAGGCAGGATGAGCGACAAAGATATAGGTTCCGAGGACACCGTAAGAACGCGTGGCTCGGGAACCCAAAGCATCTACACCGCCTTGCGCCGGGAGATTCTTTCCATGGCTCTGCCGCCCGGTAGCCCACTCGACGAGGTCAGGCTTTCCGAGCGCTTCGGCATGTCGCGGACACCGATCCGCGAAGCACTGCTGCGACTGGTTGCCGATGGGTTGGTCACGACGCTTCCGAACCGCAATACGATCGTCGCGATCATCGATTTTTCTACCCTTCCGACCTATTTCGAAGCGCTGACGCTGATGTACCGCGTGACCACCCGTGGTGCCGCCCAGCGTGGCGGAGCAGCGGGCCTTGATGAAATCCTGCGTCATCAGCGCGATTTTATCGCTGCGGTGGAAGCGCAGGATGCTTTTACGATGATCGAAGCCAACCGCGAGTTTCACGTCGCCATCGCCGAGCGCGCGGGCAATTCCTATTACACAACCTTCTTCGCCCGCCTGCTTGACGAGGGTCGCCGTATCTTGCGGCTCTACTACTCGACGTTCGACGACAGGCTGCCCCGGCAATATGTCGACGAGCACGAGGAGATGATCGAGGCCATTCGCACGGGTGATGTGGAAAAGGCCGACAGGCTCGCCGTCGAACATGCCGACCAGATCGTCCGCCAAATCCAGGAATATATCTCGCGCGACTTCAACAACGCGCGTGCCTTGCCGGGCCTCTAGCCTACTTCACGAGACCACAAGCGGGAGCGACCGCCCCTGCGAGGCCGCCGCCTACCACATAAATCCGGCGCTGACGGTAATCCCTTGCCGTTTTCTGGCGCCTTGCATGAGAAGGAACCATCATGTCTTCATCCCCACGTCCATCCGCAATTTCCGATGTCGAGCGTCTATCGCGACTATCGCGCCTGCGCGCGAGCATGGAAGCCAGCAACCTGCAGGGCGTGCTTCTCGGATCAACAGAAAGCCTGCGCTATTTCACCGGGCTTGCCTGGTACCCTAGCGAACGGCTGCTCGGCGCGTTGGTCACGCCAACGGCACTCCACTACATCGTTCCGGGCTTCGAGCTCAGCAAGGTCGACAGCATGCCGAAACTTGCCGGCGAAATCGTTACCTGGGAGGAAGATGAAAGCAGCGCCAACCGCGTTGCCTCCCTGCTTGGTCCCACGGATCGTCTCGGCCTCGATGATGCGCTCCCGCTTTTCGCCTATCATGCGCTGGCGGGCGTCATGGGGCCGGACCGGCTGGTCGACGGCGGGCGCATCATCCGTGATATCCGCCTGCGCAAATCCCAAGCGGAGATAGATATCATCCAGTATGCAATGAACCTGACGCTTGAAGTGCATCGTCGGGCACATGCCTTCGTCAAGCCAGGCATCAAGGCATCCGATGTGGTTCGCTATATCGATGAGCAGCACCGGGCACTCGGCGCGGCAGGCGGATCGAGCTTCTGTATCGTTTCCTTCGGGGAGGCGACCTCCCTCCCCCACGGCGCGGAAGGCGAGCAGACCTATTCGGCAGGCGATGTCGTGCTCGTCGACACCGGTTGCCGGATCGACGGATACCATTCCGACCTCACCCGCACCTATGTTCTCGATGCGCCCGACGCAGAATTTTCCCGCGCCTGGTCGATCGAACGCGAAGCGCAGCAAGCGGTTTTCGAGGCTGCCCGGCTTAGCGCTGCCTGCGGCAGTCTTGACGATGCCGCGCGCGCCGTCATCACACGGCATGGTCTAGGACCTGATTATGCGCTGCCCGGCCTGCCGCACCGGGCCGGCCATGGCCTGGGTCTCGAAATCCATGAAGAGCCCTATATCGTTCGCGGCAACCGCACGGTGCTCGAAACCGGCATGTGCTTTTCCAACGAACCGATGATCGTCTTCCCCGGTCGCTATGGTATCCGGCTGGAAGATCACATCCACATGACCGAGACCGGGCCTAAGTGGTTTACGACACCGGCAAAGGGTCCGGCTGAGCCGTTTGCCTGATTGCTTCCCGTGCCGGATTCTTCCGGCACGTCTTTTCTGTCGACAAAAAGAATACAGAGTGTATTATAGATCTCGAAAGGGTCGGATTGGACGCGTCGGGCGTCGCAATCGCCAGCCACCAGAGGTTCACAGGAGCTTGAAATGAAGGCCAAGATTTTTTCGGGTGTAATTCCCGCGCTGATGACGCCCTGCAAGGAAGACCGCAGCCCGGACTTCGATGCGCTTGTCCGCAAAGGCAAGGAACTGATCGCCCAAGGCATGTCGGCCGTTGTCTATTGCGGATCGATGGGTGACTGGCCGCTGTTGACCGATGCACAGCGCATGGAAGGTGTGGAGCGCCTGGTGAAGGCCGGCGTTCCAGTTATCGTCGGCACGGGAGCCGTCAACAGCGCACTCGCCGTCGCACATGCCGCGCACGCTCAGAAGGTTGGCGCGAACGGCCTGATGGTAATCCCGCGCGTTCTGTCGCGTGGTCCTTCTCCGGTTGCGCAAAAGGCCCATTTCAAGGCCATCCTCGCCGCCGCACCGGAGCTTCCCGCCGTTATCTACAACAGCCCCTACTACGGCTTTGCCACCCGCGCCGACCTGTTCTTTGCATTGCGCGCCGAGCATCCCAACCTCGTCGGCTTCAAGGAATTCGGTGGCGCCGCTGACATGCGCTATGCGGCCGAGAACATCACGAGCGGCGACGATAGCGTTACGCTGATGATCGGTGTCGATACGGGCGTGTTCCACGGTTTCGTGAACTGCGGTGCGACCGGCGCCATCACCGGCATCGGCAACGTCCTGCCGAAGGAAGTCATTCACCTGTGCAACCTTTCGCAGGCCGCTGCCAAAGGTGATGTGGAAGCGCGCCAGCGCGCGGAAGAGCTTGAGAGGGCGCTGAATGTCCTGTCGTCCTTCGACGAGGGCCCGGACCTTGTTCTCTACTACAAGCGCATGATGGTGCTGAAGGGTGACAAGGAGTACACGCTCCACTTCAACGAGACCGACGCCCTGACCGAAAGCCAGCGCGGCTACGTCGATACGCAGTTCGACCTTTTCAACACCTGGTATGCCGCCTGGAGCAAGCTTCCTGGTGCGGTGCAGACATACAAGGCCTAAATTCCGGCCAAGCCGCTATCTTGAAAGGCCCTCTCGACGAGGGCCTTTTTGCATGAAGGTCGATGTTGAAACGTCAGCGCTGCCTCTAGGCGACTGCGTCAAGTCCAAGCGCCAGCAGGCGGTCAAGCTGTTCCACCTCGGCCTGGGTCAACGCGATGCCATCCGCCACTGACTTGGTACGGGCAGCGTAGCGCCGCTGTGAAGGCAAGCGTGCGCCTTGGCCGGCAATCGCCTCGAACAACACTTCCGCGCGGGCGAAGGGATCGCCGGCGCGACCTGCAGCGAAAGCGCGGGGCGAAAAGGCAAGGATGAGCTCGCCGTGGCGCGGGGCCAGCGTCGTCGTTCCAAGAAGGTCAAGCACCTCAGGACTGGTCAGATCACCGATCATGATACCGGCCAGAAGCTCGACCATCGTGGCGATGGCTGATCCCTTGTGCCCGCCAAAGGGCAGCATTGCGCCGGCAAGCGCCGCGTTCGGATCGGTCGTCGGGTTGCCTTCCGTGTCGATCGCCCAGCCCTCCGGCAACGGCTTTCCCGCCCGACGGTACAATTCGATTTCGCCGCGTGCGGCCACCGAAGTCGCGAAGTCGAACACATAGGCCGGCTTTCCCTCGCGGGGCCACCCGAAAGCGAGCGGATTGGTACCGAGCAGCGGCTTGTTGCCGCCGGTCGGGGCAACGGTGGCGTAGCTCGGGCACATGACGAGCCCCGCGAGTCCCTGCTCGGCCAGCGCCTCCACCTCCGGCCAGAGCGCCGAGAAATGCGTACAGTCATTGATGACAAGTGCGGCCAGCCCGCAGGATCGAGCCCGCTCGGCGAGCACCGGCAGGCCCAGTTCGAACGCAGGGCTTGCGAAGCCGCCCTTCGCATCCACCCTGACGATGGCAGTGCTTTCCTGTGGCACGAGTTCCGGCAGCGCATCCGGGTCGACCTTGCCCGCTTTGACCGTGCGCAGAGCGCCCTCGATCCGATAGATGCCGTGCGACTTGCAGGCATCGCGTTCCCCGGCCACGACCACCCGCGCCACCGCGCCTGCCTGCGTGCCATTCAGGCCCGCTTTGCGGAAGATCGCTTCGACACGCTCTTGAAGCGCGGTGATCGTCAGGGTAGTGGTCTCGCTCATCTTGTGTCTCTCATGTGTGGGCTCACGCGCCAGCGTTGATATTATGCATACATAGAGTATACAAGCGCCCGGCAGCACAATTCACCAATGGCTGATGTTCGGCCCAGTTGCACCCTGAATTAGAGAAGGATACCTCACATGGTCTTCACCCCGAATGGAAAACACCTCATCGCGGGCGAATGGGTCGACGGAGCGGGTACCTTCGCGTCCTCCCCTGCGCATGGCCCCGTGCACCACTTCGCCGTCGGCACGCCGGAACTGGTGAGCCGCAGCTGCGAAGCGGCGGAAGACGCATTCTGGAGCTATGGCTATTCCACGCGCGCCGAGCGCGCCGCGTTCCTGCGCGCCATCGCCGACGAAATCGAAGCCCGGGCAGAAGCAATCACGGAAATCGGCACTCAGGAAACCGGCCTTCCGGCAGCCCGTCTGCAGGGCGAGCGTGGCCGCACGACCGGCCAGCTGCGGCTCTTCGCCGATCACATTGAAAAGGGCGAGTATCTCGACCGCCGCTTCGACGCGGCGCAGCCCGATCGCCAGCCGGCACCGCGTCCTGAAATCCGCTTGATTCAGCGGCCGGTCGGCCCGGTCGCCGTCTTCGGCGCGTCGAACTTCCCGCTCGCCTTCTCCACGGCTGGCGGCGACACCGCAGCGGCACTGGCAGCGGGTTGCCCGGTGGTCGTCAAGGGTCACTCGGCCCATCCAGGCACCGGCGAGATCGTAGCCCAGGCAATCGAAGCCGCAATCCGCAAGACCGGCGTTCACCCGGGCGTCTTTTCGCTGATCCAGGGCGGCAATCGCGACGTGGGTCACGCGCTCGTGCAGCATCCGCGGATCAAGGCTGTCGGCTTCACCGGCTCCCTCGCTGGCGGTCGTGCACTCTTCGACCTGTGCGCCGCACGCCCTGAACCGATCCCCTTCTTCGGCGAACTCGGTTCGGTCAATCCTATGTTCCTCCTGCCGGAAGCGCTGAAGTCGCGCGCTGCCACGCTCGGACAGGGATGGGCAGGCTCGCTCACCATGGGTGCCGGCCAGTTCTGCACCAACCCCGGCATCGCGGTAGTGATCGACGGCTCTGATGCCGATACCTTTACCGCGGCAGCCGTCGAGGCATTGGGAAAGGTCGCTCCGCAGACCATGCTGACGGATGGAATTGCAAAGGCCTACCACGATGGGCAGGCGCGTTTCGAAACCCGCAATACCGTCAAGCCGCTGCTCGTGACTCAATCGTCTGGCCGCGAAGCCACCCCGAACCTGTTCGAAACCACTGGTGAGAAGTACCTTTCCGACCACGCGCTCGGCGAAGAAGTCTTCGGGCCGCTCGGTCTCGTGGTGCGCGTCGGCTCGGTAGACGAGATGGAACACCTCGCACGCGACTTCGAAGGGCAGTTGACGATCACCATCCACATGGAGCCGGCTGATCTCGACGCGGCACGTCGCTTGCGTCCGGTACTGGAGCGCAAGGCTGGACGCCTTCTGGTCAACGGCTTCCCGACGGGCGTCGAAGTTGTCGATTCCATGGTGCACGGCGGCCCGTATCCGGCTTCGACCAATTTCGGCGCGACCAGCGTGGGTACGATGTCCATCCGGCGCTTCCTGCGCCCGGTGGCGTATCAGAACATGTCCGAAGATCTTCTGCCCGAAGATTTCCAGGCCTGATCTGACGATCCAGATTTCGGGAGAGCTTCAGCCAATGAGGCTCTCCCGGGAATTTACAGCTTATTGAAGAGTTGGTGTCTGCGGGCGCTCCATATAACGGAGGCGGAAGCCTTCGATCAGCGTCATGGCCTGCTGGAGAAGAATCTCCGCCGCACGCAGATCTTCGCTTGCCAGCGTGTCGGCACTGCCACGAATAGTCAGCGCCAGGCTCTGGGAATTCACCGCAAAGCCACGATTGCCTTCGCTGAGTGCTTCTTCTGCGCTTAGCTCTAGTGCCTCCGCCACTGCAGCAAGAATATCCTGCCGCTCGCGCACGCTCATCTGCGTGATCGTCTTCGATCCGTCCATAGTTGTCTTCTTTCTTGGGATGACGGCCCGGTAAGCCTGCTGGTCAGGCTATATGTAGGCAGGATCGATCGTTGATCAATACGACTTTGTGCCAGAGCTCTGCCAATGGAAACCGAATGCGAAATTCACATTCGGATTACATCGACCGCATCGCCAAGCTCGCGCATCGCGATATCGACCACACTCGCCTGGTGGGTAAAGAGGATCGTCTGGAACGCGCGTGGCGCCGACGCAAGCGTCTTCAATCCAGACCGTGTCCTGTCGTCGTCGAACGTCTGGAAGATGTCGTCGATGACAAGGGGCGCCGGCTCGTTGCTCGAGCAATAGTCCTCGAGGAACGCCAGCCTGAGAGCCAGATACAACTGGTCTGCGGTGCCCTCGCTCAATCCCGCAAGGGGAACGCGTTCGCCACCTGTGCGAACGGCCTGCAGATGGAGCGCATCATCCTCGCCATACTCCTGCGCCAAGCCTAGGAATGCTCCTTCCGTCAGGGCCGAAAACAGCGTACCGGCGCGTGCCACAACAGGATCGGATTGGGCCTCCCGATAGGCCTCCATCGAACTGGAGAGCATCCTTGCGGCCAATTTCAGAACAATCCACTGGCGCGCGAGGTCCTTGGTCTCCTGCTCGGCAGACAGCTTCTCGAACACGGCGTATTCGACGCTCTTGCTCGTCTCCAGTTCCTGCTTTTTCCGCTGGGTCTCGGAAAGGCGAGCGGTCAGCGCGCCCAGGCGATCGACGAGCTTGACGTCCTCGCGTTCCAACTCCTCGATCAACAAAGCCGCCTCTGTCCGATCGAAACCGGAAAGCTCGAGACGAACATCCTCTTCGGCTCGACCGTTGGCGTGCTCCGTGAAGCGGCGCCGGCTGGCCTGAAGATTGCCCAGCGCCGCGCGCCGGTCCCTAAGTCTCTGCAGAAGCGACGATGGCTCGACGGCCAGGGAGAGCGACCGCGTCAGATCGGACAAGACGGCGTCGCAAGCAGTCGCCTCTTCCTCGGATCGCTTGAGCGACAGTTCGGCGAGTTCCATGTCGGCCACCAGCCTAGTGCGCCGCTGCTGTTCTGAATTGGTCGCGACAGCGCGCTGGTGAAGCAGATCGATGGCGGCGTCTGCGGAAAGCTGAGAAAGGTCGGTCGCGACCTCACCCGTGAGGACAGCCACGCTCTCTTCGAAGGCACGGATGTCGCGGGACATCCCCCTCACCCGCCGGCTCCTGTTTTCTCGCTCGACAAGTACCTGCGGCACCTGCTTCCAGACATCCAGCGTCGCTTGGGCCATCTCGATCGTGGCGCCTTCTCCAAGGCCCAGAGCTGCCGCAGCTTCCGCAAACTCAGATTCCCAACGGTCGATCCGACCTCTCAGGTCTTCGCCGTCCACCTCAAGATCGCGAATGGTCTCGAGGCTCGAAGCCCGCTTGCCATCTGTCGCGCGGCTCTCGCTCCATCGCTGCTCCATGGCTTGAAGGTGACGCTGCAGCACGCGGCCAAGGGCGGAACAGGCCAGCGTACGCCCGTCCGAAAGCCCGGTCTCCTTCGCGATCTCATTGAGAACCGGAAGGGCGCGATCCTCGCTCAGCCGCAGAACCGCCATTTCGTCTTCCAGCACGTTCAAAGCCGTGCGCTGGGCACTGAGGTCCTCGACGGCGCGACGCCATTCGACCATCTGCTCGGGCGCGAGCGGGATCACACCCGAGCGCGCGAACAACCCGGTATATTCGCCCTCGTGCCGCCTCAGCTTTGTACTCGCTGCTTGCTCCTCGCCCTCCAATCGAGCTTGAATCTCGATCAGTTCGGCAGACCGCATCAACAGCTGGGTGTGACGCGCGACCCTTTCGGCGTCGGCCAGCGCCAAATCGGAGAGGTGGTCGACGCGAAGGATGGCAGCCGAAACGTCCTCTGCCTTGAATGTCGCGCCACCCGCGGCAAAACCATCCCAGAGCTCGTCGCGGCGCGACCGCTCCCGCAAGATGTCATCGCGGGTCACGATTTCGTCGCCACTCTCCAGACGTTTCATCTCGTGGGAGACGGTAACAATCTCTGCCGCAGCCTGCGCAATCTTGCCTGAAATCTCGCCCAGCGACGCCGTCGCGGTCTCGATTGTGCGACGATGCGCAGAAAGTGTCGCCACATCCGGCAAAGGCACGGACATCAACTGATTCAGACTGTCTACCGCCGGCGTCAGCCGGCCAATTCCGCTCTCAAGGTCTGATCGTGCGCGTTCGATGCGAACCTGCAACGCGTCGCCGCGAGCAATCTCGGCAAGGTCGGCCTGAAGCGCTGCGAGCCTGTCGGCGTATGGCCGGGGATCGACCGGAGGCGGGCCGTCGTAGATGTTGTCCAATTCGCGCAGATAGGAGCGCTCCTTGGCCAGGTTTCGCTCCACATCCACCGACAGCCGGCGCAATTCGCACCCTGACTCTGCCAGATGGTGAAGACGCGCGAGCGCGGCGTCGGTTGGCTGGTGATCTTGCAACTGCTCCGCCTCGACATCCAGACCGAGCTTGCGGACAAGCTGACGGATCCGTTGATCGAAATCGTCGACTTCGCCGCGCACGCGGACAATATCGGACTTCGCGGCAAGATAAGCGGACTTGCCCGCATAACGCTCCATGATCTTTCCGGCGGCGTCATAGAGCGCCTCGTCGACCTGCGCGACGCTCAGCGCATCGCGCAGTCGAAAGGTGTTGGCGCGCGCGGTGTTCATGCGGTCGACGGCCTGACGATTGGACTCGATCGCGGTCGCGAGCCGCTCCTCCGCATCGACCAAGCCTTCGATGTCCGAAAACGTAGAGATCAAACGGTCCTCGGCGTCGATCTCGACCAGCAACGGCTCAAGGTTGCGAAGGACCGTCAGCCGCCCGTGTTCCTGGCGTTTTGCAAGACGCTGGGCCTGCAGTTCCACAAGCTCGGCCGCGATGCTCTCTTCCTCGTCGATCAGCCTTTTCCAATCGCCGGACCTGAGCTCGTGCTCCCGCTCGGCCTTCCGCGCCTCTTCGTGTCGTTCGAGGGCCTGATAGAACAGCCTGTCCTTCGACCGCCGCTGCGCGAAAATCCCCTCGGCGTCACTGTCCAGCGCGCGTCTGAGGTTGGTCAGTCCGGTCAGGCCGGATGCGGCCGAAAACAACAGACTGCCGATCTCGCCGCCGCTTTGCAGCATCGTCGCCGCACCCTCGCGAAGGCGACGGGTGTTTAGGCCAAAAGCGCGCTCGAACACCGGCCGCGCCAGCGCACCCAGGAACGGTGATAGCGCATCATCGGGAAGCGGTGCCTCCTGATCGGAATGGGAGACCAGCGTGTTCTTGCGACCGCGACGCCGCCGAAAACGGAGGTCGTTGCCACCCCGCGACGTTATCGCCGCGCCGATCCGCAGGGTCGAAGCCTCGTGCAGGAAGGCCTGCTCGATCTCGTGCGGAAAACCAAAGAGTAGGTCCGATATTGCCTTTAGCGCCGACGACTTTCCGGCTTCGTTCGGGCCATAGATGATGTGCAATCCGGCATCTTTGCGAAACTCAAGCGAGCGATCGGTCAATGCGCCGTAACGCAGGATATCAAGACGGTCGAAGCGCATGTCAGGCGTCACCCTCGCCGCGCGCCAGGAGCAACTGCCTGGCTTCCTCGATCAGGGCATCGACGGTCATTTCAAGCGGCAGGTCGCTGGCGCCGATGCCGCCGGGCAGACGCGGAACGATCGATGAGAGCAGGATCGCCGCCTCCGATTGCAGGTCGTCTTCGTTGCCATGCTCGGCCACCAGTCGACCGAGATCAAGGATCGCACCATCCGATGGAGCGCGAATAGGAGGCTCGATCACAAGCAACTCAAGCTTTTCCAGCCAAATGTCTTCGTGGGCGCGATGACATGCTGCCTGCACTTCATCGATCCATTGTTGCCGGTTGGCCGTAAAATTCCGGTGCAGACGTGATGCGCCCCGCAACCGGACGCGTAGCGCCGTGATGCGTTCGTCAGCGTCAGCGCGGATCGCACGTGCCGATTGCTCCACCAGCCGCAATATGTCCGGCGCGCTCTGGTCGAGATCGATGCCGATTTCGGTTACAGCGAAACGTGCCTCATCGACGATCATGCGCTCAAGTTCTATCCTGCTATCGTCAACGGTCACGAGCACAGCGCCTTTCGCCCCCCGCTCCCTGACGCTTCGCCCCTGGAGATTGCCTGGAAACACGACGACAGGATCGCTTGCCACCTCCTCGAACTCATGCACATGGCCAAGAGCCCAATAGTCATAGCCACGAGAGCGAAGATCTTCGAGCGAACATGGTGCATAGGGGGCGTGCGGCTCCTTTCCGCCAAGAGACGTATGGAGAACCCCGATATTGAACCAGCCTCGAACGGCGGGAGGATAGGTCAGCGCCAGATTGTCGTTGGCGGACCGCTCTGCAAAACCTTGCCCGTGCAGCGCGACATTCAGGCTTTCGATGAGCATCGTTTCCGGCTTGGATGTCGAAAACTCGTAGACATTCCCAGGCAGAGAGATCGTCTTGGTGATGATGCTCAATGCGTCGTGATTGCCGCGCAGGAGATAGACCGGGATGCCCGCGCGATCGAGCCGTCCCATCTCGCGACTGAAGAACAAGCCGATCTTGTTGTCCTTCCAATCGCCGTCGTAGACATCGCCGGCAATCACGAAGAAATCCACGTCAAGCTCTATCGCGCGGCTAACCAGCGTCGAGAAAGCCTTGCGACTGGCTTCAACGAAAATGGCGGCAATGTCGGGATCCTTGAGGGCGAGCCCCTGGAATGGGCTGCCCAGATGAAGATCCGCAGCGTGGATGAACCTGAAAGACGACATGCACTCGCTCTGCGTTCATGAAGACGCAGCAAGTCTATTGGCTGGCAAGGGCGATTGAAACGATTCATGAACGAAACGGCCGGCGTGACAGCGGATAGCCACAAGATATTCGGCGTTTCGCCGGCGAACAGCGGTTCGCGAGCCTCCTTCCCCACGTGATGGGAGGCATGTTCGGCTCACCAGGTGGGGAATAGAGAATCGAAAGTGACTTCAAACAGCCTCGAGGCTGCTACGCCGCGATGCCGTCGACGATGACAAATTTCTTCCCTTGCGAGCAGGTCTCGATACGCGCGTCGACCTTGTAGATGTCGCGCAGCATTGCACAGTTGATGACCTCTTGGGTTTGCCCGCTGACGGCCATCTCGCCGGAGGCGATGACGATCGTGTGCTCGCAATAGTGCAAGGCGTGATTCAGGTCATGCAAGGCAACAAGGACGATCATGCCGGCCCTGCCGGCAAGATCGCGTACGAAGCTCAGCACCTCGACCTGCCGATGCAAGTCGAGTGCCGATGTCGGCTCGTCCATCAGCAGCACTTCAGGCTTTCGCACAAGCGCCTGGGCCAGAGAGACCAGCTGGCGCTGCCCACCGGAAAGCTCGCCGAGCCCGCGGAACGCAAGATCTTCGATCCGCAACGCCTTCAGGATGGCGTCGATTTCGAAAAGTTCGTCATCACGGACACGCCAGCCGCCTCCCTGTTTTGCAGACAGGAGAACCGACTCGTAGACCGTGAGCACTGCGTTGGCGCCGGTATCCTGCGGCATGTAGCATATCGCGCGATCACCATTGGCGGCATCGGAAAGCTCGACGAGGCCGGGACCAGCGATCAGCCCCGCTATGCGCTTGAAAAGCGTCGACTTTCCGGCAGCGTTCGGTCCGACCACTGCAGTCAGGCTGCCGCTTTTCAGCGTGTCCACTCCAACTTTGGAAAGGACGGTCACCCGGCCGTATGAGGCTCCGACATCCTTCAGCGCAAGAGCTACCACGCACGCCTCCTGTTGCTGAAAATGAGCACGAAGAAAAATGGAACGCCGACGATCGCGGTGATAACGCCGATCGGCAGGATCGCGCCGGGGATGAGGATCTTGCTGACAACCGAGGTGACGGAGAGCAGCAGTGCGCCGCAGATGATCGAGCCGGGCAGGAAGAAGCGCTGGTCCTCGCCCACCACCATGCGCGCGATGTGCGGTCCAACCAGACCGACGAAGCCGATCGTTCCAACGAAGGACACCGGAATGGCAGCCAGCAGGCTGACCGTAAGCATGGTCTGCAGCCGCAGCGCGCGTACGTTCACACCCATGCTCGCGGCCTTGTCGTCGCCAAGGCGCAGCGCCGTCAGTGCCCAGGCATTGCGCATGAATAGTGGGACCGTGACGACGATGATGGCGGCCGTCACATAGACCTTGTCCCAGGTCGCCTTCGTCAGGCTTCCCATCGTCCAGAACACAACCGCCGCAAGCGCCTGTTCAGAGGCCAGATATTCCAGAAGCGACAGCGCTGCGTTGAACGTGAAGACGAGAGCGATGCCCAGAAGGACGATCGTTTCGACAGTCACACCACGCAAAGTGGAGGCGAAATGGATGAAGAGCGCAGCGACCATCGCCATCAGAAAGGCATTGATCGGAACCATATATTCGATGCCGGCCGGGAAAATCGCGACCCCCGTTACCAGCGCAAGCGCCGCTCCGAAACTGGCCGCCGCGGAAATCCCCAGCGTAAAGGGACTGGCCAGAGGATTGGACAGGATGGTCTGCATCTGAGCGCCGGCCACCGACAGGGAAGCCCCAACCGTGACCGCCATGAGCGCAATCGGCATGCGAATGTCCCAGATCACCACGCGCAACTGATCGGCTGCTGTCGCGGGGTCGAACAACGCGGCGAGAACCTGGCTGATCGTGTAGTTGGCAGGCCCCAGGGCCATGTCAGCCGCAATGCTGAGGCCAAGCGCCACGAGCAGGAGACAGAGGATCACGATGCGCCGGAACGCGAGAGCGCGATAGCGCTCCCGCCCGCTCGCAGCGGCTTGAAGAGCCACGCTGGCCATGTGTCAGCTATCCTTCAGCGAGACGAAATATCCCGGCTTGTAGTCCAGCGGCAGGAAGCGCGAGTGCAATTCCTTGAATGTCGTTTCGGGATCGAGGTCCTTGAACAAATCGGGATGCAGCCACTTGGCCATCTGCTGAATAGCCACGAACTGATAGGGGTTGTTGTAGAACTGGTGCCAGATGGCGTGGACATTGCCGTCTTTCACCGCCTTCACGCCGGTGAATGCCGGGCGTTTGGTCAAACCCTGCAGCTTGCGCCGCGCTTCCGTCAGGTCGGCGCCGTAGCCCACGCCAACCCACTTGCCGCCGGGCACATATGCCTCCCACAAGCCACCGGTCACGATGACCTGATCGGGGTTCGACGCGATGATCTGTTCCGGATTGACCGTGCCGAACGTGCCGGGAATGATGCCCTTCGCCATGTTCGTCCCGCCGGCAATCTCGACCATCTTGCCGAAATTCTCATTGCCGAACGACATGCAGCAATCATCGGAATATCCGCCCGCACGTTCGACGAAGACGACCGGCCGTGGCGGGTTCGACTTCTCAAGCACATCCGTCACCTGCTTGATGCTGTCGGCGCGGAACTTGATGAAGTCCTCGGCCAGTTGCTCCTTGCCGGTGAGCTTGCCCATGATGCGCATGCTCGGCTCGGTATTTTCCATCGGCTTTTCGCGGAAGTCGACGTACACGAGCGGAATACCGACCTTGGCGAGCTTCTCGATGTAGCCCGCCTCTTCCGTGGCCGTCTTGGCATCGACGTTCATCAAGATCACGTCGGGCTTCAGCGCCACCGCCTGCTCGATGTTGAAGGTTCCATCCTTCATGCCGCCGAAGGTCGGCAGCTTGGCAATTTCAGGATACTTTGCAAGGTACGCATCGTAGGTTTCCGGATCCGCCTTGGGCAGGTCGTCGCGCCAGCCGACGACATGCTCGAACGGATTGCTCTTGTCGAGCGCCGCAAGGAAGTAGATCTGCCGCCCCTCACCCAGAATGATATGCTTGACGGGAACGCTGACCTCGACGTCGCGGCCGGTAACGTCCTTCAACGTTATCGTGTCGGCAAGAGATGGCCAGGCCGAGGCAAGGATACCGGCAGCAAGCAGCGTGGCTTTCAAAGTCAGACGCATCAGGATCACTCCGTGGAAAACTCGGAGCTGTATTTATTTTATGATTGTCTCAGTCAAGTTTTATCTTTTAGAAGAGTTCGAAATTGCCCTGACGATTCAAAGGAAGACGGAAGAGATGTCCGGCCACAACCACGGACTGCGCGAGGAGATAAAGGCCTATTGGTCGGAGCGCGCGGCGACATTTGACCAATCGCCCGGTCACGAAATCTTCTCCGAGCCGGAGCGCCTGGCGTGGCACCACCTGATCCTGAGGCATCTAGGTGCGGGCGACGGCCGGCATGCGCTCGACCTTGCCAGCGGCACCGGCGTCATCTCCCATCTGATGGACGACCTCGGATATAACGTGACCGGCATCGATTGGTCGGAGGAGATGCTGGATCGGGCGCGCGCAAAGGCTGCCAAGCGTGGTCGCCCGATCAAGTTCTTCCTGGGCGATGCGGAAAACACCATGGAAGGCAGTGAAGCGTACGACGTCATCGTAAACCGCCACCTAGTCTGGACGCTTGTCGATCCTGAAACCTGCTTTCGCGAATGGCTGCGCGTCTTGAAACCAGGCGGCAAACTGATGATCGTTGACGGCGATTTCGTCAACGTCGGACGCGGCGAACGCCTTGCCAAGCGGCTCGCCGCCTGGCTGGAAAAGGCAGGGCTATTGAAACCCGACACCCCGCATGCCTCGCGTGAATTTGCCGAACGCCACAACAGCATTCTCGCGCGCGTCCATTTCTCCGCCGGCGCACGCGCCGAATCCGTCGTGGACTTGCTGCAGCGAGCCGGTTTCGAGGATGTCGTTATCGACACCAATCTCCGGCAGATTCATAAGGCACAGGCGAAGAACTGGAACTACCTGAAAGCCTTGGCGAGGGGACTGCAGCACCGGTATGCGATCGTGGCGCAAAAGCCGGTCTGAGCCGGCGCAAGAGCGGAAGAGTTCGTCAACAGCACGAGCGAAGTGCTGTCACTGGAGGAGATAGCCTCCGGTGCCGGGATCAGCGTCAACTCGCTGCAGCGGCTGTTTCATGCGGCCCATGGGACGACAGTCTTTCACTACATCAGGACGCAGCGGCTCGAGTAGGCGCGGCTCGCGCTGGAAAGCGGTGACGTTTCGATTGCCCAGGCTGCCTACATGGCGGGCTAAAGCGCTCACCCTGCAGCCATCCGTCAGATGATGGTCTTTTGGGCGCTAACCTATTCGATATGCCGGAGGTTTTCATCCATATGGCCGATGACCAGATTGGCGCCACTGCGGGTAAACTCGCGAAACAAGCGGCACGTTCGGGAGCGACCAGCTGGCTGGAGGAGAAGACCACATGACACTCACTGTTAACGTCGGAGCCGCGCCGCAGGCGTTGGAGCCGGTTAACTCGAAGGACTATGTCAGCGCGATGTCGGCGCATGTGTCCTCGGTCTGCGTCATCACGACAGCGATCGGCGGACGCCGCTTCGGCCTGACAGCAACGGCTGTGTCATCTGTCTGCGCCAGCCCGCCGCGACTACTCATCTGTGTCAACAAATCGGGCTTCAGCCACGACAGGATCATCGAAGCCGGCCACTTCTGCGTCAATGTCCTGACGGAGGACCAGGTCGGCGTAGCGGAGCTTTTCGCCGGCATGAAAGGTTCCGACGTGGAACGATTCGCCGCCGGCGCCTGGACGAACATGCCGTCCGGATCGCCGGCGCTGACTGGCGCAGCCGCAGTCTTCGACTGCCGCACTGCGCTGATCAGCGATCAATTCACCCATTCCGTCATTTTCGGCGACGTCGTCGCGGTCAACAGTCAGTCCGGACAGGACGCTCTGCTTTACGGTGCGCGGCGGTTTCGTTCGCTGCAGAAGGCGCCCTCCGAGCTCAACTGAGGGCGCCGGCTGCCGCGTTAAGCCTGCGCTCCGTCTCGTTTAGCTTGCGCCACTGCTTGCGCTTTTCTCAACCTGCCGCGCTCGGCCGGCCGCACCAGCGAAATAGCCTTCTGGTCCGGGATATCCCGCATGCCTTCATTGGCATGGCGTGTGTTGAAAGGCACGTTGCCCTTTTGAGCCGCCTGCTTGAGTTCGAGCGCTCGCTGGGCGTTTTCAACGAGCGAGTGGTTCTTGGCCATCGCCGTCCGCCGCTGTGACTCGGCATTCAGGCGTTTCATCCCGATCGAAAGAACCGAAGCTTTCAGTCGAGATCCGGCGTCCGAGGTCTTTGGCGTCGCACCCTTCGGGGAGGCCTTTCCACGCATTTCGCGCCGATGCTGATTGGCCTGCGACTGCGCCTTGTCGCGCATGTCGCGAAGCCTTCGCGACAACTTGTCCAATGCGTCGTCAGATAGCGCCTGTATCTCGGGATGACGTGTCTGGCGAACAACCTCGCGTTCGTCGACGTTGAGTGCCCGATCTTCTTCCTTACGCGTAACGGCCATTTCATGTCTCCTTTGTCTGGGAGGTTTCACAGGGCTTGGTCATGGCGAAGCGGCATCGGTGGACAGATATGTCACCGAAGGTTTCTTTCCACGCATTGCCTCGCGATTGGCGTGGATATACATCTCGCCCACAGACATTCCCTGGAGCAAAAGATGACAGCAGCCCCCCTGTTTCCTGGACTACTGATCGAGTCCGCCGAGATCCGCTTGATCCGCCTGCCGCTGCTGACACCGTTCGTGATCTCCACGGGAACGATGACCGAAAAGGTAATTCCGATCCTGACGCTCCGTGCGGAAGGACTGGAAGGCTATTCCGAAGGGGTGATGGATCCTCTTCCCGATTACCTCGAGGAAACGATCTCCGGCTCCCTGAGCTTCCTGAAGGAGGCCGTGCTCCCGCAGGTTATCGGCAAGCGCTTCAACGGCCCGGCGGAGCTGAACAGCATTCTCGACCCATGGCGTGGCCACAGGATGAGCAAGGCCATGGTCGAGATGGCGATGTGGGATCTCTGGTCGAAGGCGCTGAACCTTCCGCTCAGCGTTGCGCTGGGCGGCGTACGTGATGCCGTGGACGTTGGCGTCAGCCTCGGCATCGCCGACATTCCCACGACCATCGCCCGCGTCGAGTCGGCCGTTCAAGCGGGCTACAAGCGCGTGAAGCTGAAAATCAAGCGCGGCCATGACCTCGGTCTGCTCAAGGCAGTCCGCGAACGCTTCCCTCACGCGAAGCTGACAGTTGACGCGAATACCGACTACAAGCTGTCCGACCTCCCGCTTCTCAAGGCGATGGACGAGTTCGCGCTTGATTACATCGAGCAACCCCTGGCCTTTGACGATATTTCCGATCACGTGAAGGTGCAGGAAAAGCTTCTCACCGCCATCTGCCTCGATGAGAGCATCCGCTCGGCGGTCGATGCACGAAAGGCTCTGGTCGCAGGTGCCGGTCGCGTCATCAACATCAAGGTCGGGCGGGTTGGCGGTCACAACGCGTCGCGCGCGATCCACGATCTCTGCGCTGCATTTGATGTCCCGGTATGGTGTGGCGGAATGCTTGAGGCCGGGATCGGTCGAGCCCATAACATCCACCTGTCGACGCTTGCCAACTTCACCAAGCCAGGAGACACCTCGTCGGCCAGCCGGTACTTCCCGCGAGACATCGTCAACGAAGCGCTCGAGGCTGTCGATGGGCAGATGCCGGTGCCGAAGAACGGTCCCGGGATCGGCGTGACCCTGGATTACAAATTCCTCGACACAGTCACGAGCCTCCAAGAGGAGTTCGCCGCGTGAGCGACATCCTGATCCGCGAGCTGGAATCCGTGGCGGAGCTCAAACATTCCGAGCATCTGCAACGGCTGATCTGGGGAGAGGACGATCCTCCTGACAACTCCGACCTGCTGCTCGCCATACAACACGAAGGCGGCCTGGTTGCCGGCGCGTTCTCCGATGGAAAGATGCTCGGCTTCATCTTTGGCTTTCCGAGTTCAACGCAAGGGGTGCAACATTCACACCGGCTCGGCGTGCTCTCGGATGCGAGGGGCCTGAAGCTGGGGGCGCGCCTGAAATGGTTTCAGCGCGACTGGTGCCTCGCGCGCGCAATAACCTTGGTCCGCTGGACCTACGACCCTTTGCGGGCGGTCAATGCCGGGCTGAACATTTCAAGCCTGGGGGCGACGTCATCCACCTACCATGTTGACTACTACGGCCCAATGGTCGGCATTAACGCAGGTCTCCCCTCGGACCGCATCGTCGCCGAATGGAAGCTAGACTCCCCGCTTGTCGAGAGCCGCGCCCTGGGCATCCAGCCTGACCTGCCGCAGGGCCGAAGAGTGGAGATTCCGCGTGACATCGAACAACTGGTATCGCGCGACGCGCAGGCGGCGCTGGCCGCGAGACTATCACTACGCGAAACTCTCATGGATGCCTTTGGCAAGGGCGAGCGCATCATCGGATTCGATCCGGAGACGGCATCCTATCTGATTGGCTGAGCTCGCATTCAGCCTTGCCGGTCACGTTTGATGGAGGCCGCCTGCGTTAACCTGGCGGCCTCCTGTCATCTCGTCAGAACGGGTCAGCGGCATCACTGCGAATGCCGCTGGGTGTTTCCCGCCGATTAACCTGCGGTAATCATGAAGCCGTGGAAGAAATCGGCGAGCGCCGCATGGGCATCGAGCGGCAGGATATGCGCGACATATTGATCTGGCCGCACCACGACCATGCACCCTTTTTTTCGATCGACGCCGCGCAGGTCGAAGACGTTGTTGCTTCCCTTGAGATCGGGACAGAACATCTTTTCGTAGTCGCGCAGGCCGAAGCGCCCCTTGGCGGGAAAAAGCAGCGCTGGCATTGCCTCGATCGCAAGCTCGCGATGGGACTGCTGGAAGACGGCGCGAACGTCGATGACGGAATCGATGTCGCCGCCTTGCGACGTGAATTTCACCAATGGCGACCCCGCGCCCTCGAGAAAGCTGCAAAGCGCCGCGAGCGGCGAGCCGGGCTGGGCACGGTCACCTTCACCCGCAAACGCATAGACGTGCCAGCGACCGTCAGCCTTGGCCGCGTGGCCGAGTTCCATCGGTCGGGCATCGCCAAGGCGGACAACCGGTGCGGAGTGGAAGCGCTTGCCGATCGGGAACCCCTTTGCAAGGTCCTGATAGGTCGCCTCGCCGGTGAGGACGGAGGGTGCATAGCGCGTGGCGGTGCCGGCGGTGTAGCGCCCGGACCGGACGAAATATTCCTGGACGTCGGCCGGGTCCACACCATCGGGATTCGTCGCGGATTTCAGTGGCGCACTGAGCATTTTTGCCCATTCACGGTCGAAATCGATCAGTTCCTTCGCGATTGATTGCCGCTCGGCGGAATAGCTGTGCAGCAACTCGGCCGGTGCGCGGCCCTCCAATACGGCGGCAAGCTTCCAACCCAGATTGAAGGCATCCTGCATCGAAACGTTCATGCCCTGCCCGGCCTTCGGGCTGTGTGTGTGGCAGGCGTCGCCGGCGATGAAGACGTGCGGCAGCCGCGTCGCGATTTCCGCCTCCGGCACATCATCGAACTTGTCGCACAGTCGCTGACCGATTTCATAGACCGACCACCAGGCGACTTCCTTCACCTCGAAGCTGTAAGGCTCAAGCACCCGCTGGGCGGCGGCGATCAGATGGTCGACCGTTATGTTCTTGCTGGCGACGCGCTCATCCTTGGCGAGCTTGTCCAGCTCGACATAAATGCGCACGAGATAGCCGCCCTCGCGCGGAATGAGCAGGATGTTGCCTTCGCCTGCCGACTGGATCACGGCCTTGAGGCGGATATCCGGAAAATCCGTGACGGCCAGGACGTCCATGACGCCCCAGGCCTGATTGGCGGAATCGCCCTTCAGTTCCCGTCCGAGCGATTTGCGCACCGCGCTGCGCGCTCCATCGCAACCGACCACATAACGGGCCTGCACGGTCTCGATCTGGCCTTCATGCGCGGAAACGTTCCGCTCAAGCTTGACCGTAACAGGATGACTGCCTGCTGTCGCGGCGGTATCGATCGTGAGGTCGGCCAGGCGGCGAGCGTAGTGAGGCTCCAGCCGGTTCGGCGAGCGGCGCATGATATCGAGGTAGAAATCGTGCACGCGTGCCTGGTTGAGAATCACATGCGGCATTTCGGAGAGGCCGTCTTCGACGTCCTGGATACGGCCGTGTCGGACGATGTTGTCGCGCTTGCCATCGTCGGGCTTCCAGAACGATGTTTCGTTTACCCAGCACGATTCCTTCAAGACCTTCTCGGCGAAGCCGAAGGCGTTGAACATTTCAAGCGTGCGGCAGGCGATCCCGTCTGCCTGGCCAACCTCCAGTGGACCCGGCTTCTGGTCGACGATCGCGGTCTTGATGCCGGGAAAGGCGGAGAGCTGGCTGGCAAGCGTCAGACCGGCCGGGCCGCAGCCGACGATCAGAACGTCAACTTTCGAAGGCAGCGCGTCCGACCGCGCCGATGCCTCTGGCGATGGCTCTGACAGTGCAGGATCGCCGGTTCTGAAGCCATTCAGGTGAAATTGCATGGACATACTCCTCCCATCTTGGGCTGCGAGGGCGCCTGCCGCCTGGGGTGTGGACGCACACACCGGGCGCCGTTTAAGGTAGCGCGCAAGGCACATATTTCGCAGCAATCAATATTGCTCATAATACTGACGATCAGCATACTGTCAATTGACTTGTGCAAGCGGAGGGACGAGTGAGAGACAACAATGACATGCCGGGGCATCTGATCCGCCGGTTTCAGCAGATCGCGGTGGCCGTGTTTCACGCAGAGGCGGAGGCGGCAGGATATGACCTGACGCCAGTGCAATACGCGGCATTGGCGGCCATTAGTACCAATCCCGGCATCGATCAGGTGACCCTTGCGGGCTTGATCGCCTATGACCGCACAACAATTACCGGCGTGGTGGATCGGCTGGCGCACAAGGGCATGATCGAGCGGAACGCGAGCAGCCGCGACCGCCGCGCCCGTGAACTGACCGTCACGGCGGAGGGCATGCGCACGCTCGAAGGGATTACGCCTGCGGTGGAGGCCGCGCAAAAGACCATGGTTCGCGGGCTATCGACCGACGAGGTCGAAGAACTGATGCGGCTCCTGCGCAAGGCGACGGCGTCAGGCAACGAGCTAAGCAGGGCGCCGCAGCGCGATGTCCCAGCCGACTAGGAATCGCATGGTGTGGCAGGCTTCCTCAGCCTGCCACACTTTCGTTCAATCGCGTCGAGCTGGTCTCCGCAAAGCGGAGCGGTCATCGACGCGCGATACGCTTGTCGATTATGAAGCGGCGCTTTTCGAGCTCGACGAAGTAAGACGCCACGTTGAAATACTCTTCCGGCGCCCATACCCCCGGCTTTCGGGGATTTGCCAGGATCAGCTGGGCGGCGATGGAGCCGTTCATCGATGTGCAGGCATCGACGTAGGGCGCGTACATGTCGTCGGGCTTGACCACGACTTCCACAGTCACCTCTGTCTCTACGCCATCTTTCAGACCCCGGCCGACCGCGAAGTGGATCTCGTTGCTTTCCTGCGCCGGAATGAGGTGCGCGTTCTTCTTGATGTTCCGGTCGAGGACCTTGTTGAGCACGTCCAGCGGCTTCACCTTGACGCCGCCGATATCGACGGGTTCATCGAAATCTCCGAAGCCTGCCTTCACAAGCCCCACCCACGCTTCGTGCTCTCGGTGCGGAAGATGCAGTTTCCACGTGAACTCCTTGATGCCTTTCTCCCTTATGCCGTCAGCCAACGGAACCGTCAGCTGTTCTGAATGGGGAGAATGCATGAACTCGCAGCGTCCCCAGGGTTCAGGCAGGTCGAGATATTCCCGCCCACTCATCGGCGCGCACTCGACATGCCGGCCATCATAGAACTGGGTGCTCGGATGGGCATATTCCGCAAGGACGGTGGACACGCTGTAGGGCGGCACCAGAACGGGGTTCTCATCGCCGACCAATTCCGCCGCCCAGTAGAGATTGATCTTGTCGATCGTATCCAGCTCGTCGGCAACGGCACGGCATATAACGTTGGACATGCCAGGATCGGCACCGACCCCAATCACCGCGGTGACTCCAGCCTCCTTGAAGCGCTCGTGCTCGGCGAGTTGCTTGACGGTGTAGGTACCGAGCCCTCCTAGGTCGATATAGGAGACGCGTGCTTTTAGGGCGGCCTCGAAGATCATCATCTGGAAACCGAGCAGGGTTGGAACGCAGTTGATGCAGATGTCGGCGCCGGCGATAGCCGCGTGCAGCGCATCGGCGTTCGTGACGTCGAGATCGACCGGAACGATGCGCGGGTCGGCCAACTCCGACACCAATGCGTCGACCTTTTCGCGCGATGCGTCGCAGAGCCGTAGCGTCGTGATGTCGATGATGGAACGCTCGGAGAGCAGGTCGCGGACAATGCCTGCGCCCATGAAGCCAGCGCCGCCAAGAAGTGTAATGATCATTGTTTAGTCCTCAGGAGAAACTAGGAGTGCTTTCGGCCGCCGTGCTCGTAGAACCACTCATCGGGATAGGGATACCACCAGCCCTGGACGACAGGCTTGTGATCGATGATGACCATCTTCGACCGACGGAAGGTATCGAGCCCAAGCCTGGAAAGCTCGCGCCCGAGACCCGATTTTTTCCAGCCGCCGAATGGAAGCGCATCATTGTCGATCAGCGGATTGTTGATCCACACCATGCCGGCTTCCAGCCGCTCCGCCGCATCCATCGCCTCATCGAGCGAGGTGGTGAAGACAGAGGCGCCTAGCCCGAACTCGCTATCGTTGGCACGCTCGATCGCCTGGTCGAAATCGGCAACCCGCATGACGGCCGCAACCGGACCGAAGCATTCTTCGCGCATGATCGCCATATCCTGCGTGCAACCCGTCAGGATCGTCGGTTCGTAGAACCAGCCGGTTGGCTCGCTTTCGGGGATCCTGCCCCCCACGACAACGGTCGCACCTTTCGATTTTGCGTCCTCGACAAGGCGAATAACCTTGTCGCGGGCAGCCTTGCTGACCAGTGGTCCGATCTCAGCCCGGGTCAGCCCGTTGCCGATCCTCAACCTTTGGGTCTCTTCCGCAAATCTGGCGATGAACTCGTCATGGATACTGTCGACAACGAAGAAGCGCTCCGCCGACGTGCAGACCTGGCCGGACATGTGAAAGGCAGCCGTCACCGCTCCTGCAGCCGCTACATCGACCGGTGCATTGGCCGTGATGATCATCGGGTCCGAACCGCCAGCCTCGATGACAGCCGGCTTCATCTGTCCGGCCGCGGCCATCGCAACAGCCCTGCCCGCCGCAACCGAGCCAGTGAAGGCTACGGCATGCGTCTTCGGTGACTCGATGAGCGCCGTTGCCAGTTCAGCGCCGCCGGGAAGGCACGCCACAAGCCCTGCGGGAAGCGGATCGAAGACCTGCATGAACTCGAGCGTCGATAACGTCGTGGCGGGTGCCGGCTTGATAATGCAGCCGTTCCCGGAGGCCAATGATGCCGCCACGGTCCAACACATCAAGAGGATCGGAAAATTGAACGGCATGATGTGAACGCTGACGCCCAATGCTTCATAGCGTGAATGCTGGAATGAGCCTGCCTGTGTCGTGCCGGCAACCTTGCCACCATCATCCCGGGCCATTTCCGCGAAATAGCGGAATGCCCCGGCGCAGTTGGCCACCTCGCCGATCGCTTCCGGGTATGGTTTTCCCATCTCCCGCGACATCAGTTCCGCGCAGCGGCGCATGTCGGTCGCTTCGATGCGACTGGCGATCTGGTGAAGAATAGTCGCGCGGGTCTTGGCGTCGAATTTCGACCATGCACGTTGCGCTTTGGTGGCGTCGTCGAGTGCCGCGCCCATCTCGGCAGCGGTCACCTCACTGCGAATGCCCACAGTGTTCAGGTTTGAGGGGTCAAGAACATCGTGAGTTACGCCGGCACTGATCTGGTAGGCGCCACCGGCGAAATAGACGGCTTTCGAGGGATCAAACATCGGTCTCAATTCCTGCGTTCGTGTAGGTCTGCGGGCTGGCTAGATCTGATCTGTGCGAACTGCCGCCAGCCCGGCAGGCATTCATCCATGCAAGACCGTATTTCGGTCAGATTGGCCTGGCTCAGAGCGCGGTCCAGTAGCGCTGAGACATGCTCCTGATACCGGAGGTAACCATGCTTGCTGTCACGCCTGGAGAGCCGCTCGAAGTTGCCGAGGATCTTGGTGTGACGATGGGCGGCCAATAGCCAGTAGTCGGCTATGAACGACCTGTGGTCGACGTTCGGGCGTGCGGCGAGATACCGTTCGACCAAACTTGTCTCAAGCGCAGGGGCGATCGAGCGGCGGGCGTCCTGCGTCAAGGAGACGAGATCGTAAGTGGCAGAGCCGATAAGCGCATCCTGGAAATCCAGGACTCCACAGGCGGCGATCCCCGCTCGCCCGTCAATCACCATAAGATTGTCGACGTGGTAGTCACGCAGGACCAGCACCTCGCGACGGCCAGCCACCTCGGCGAGCGCCTGCTTCCAGAGCGAAAGAAACCTCTGCTTAAACCCCGCAACGTCGAGGTCCGGGTTGCAGAAGGGGGCAAACCAGTCGGTGAACATGCCGAGTTCCTCCAACAACGGCGTCTCGTCGTAACTCGGGAGGCCGATGCGCGTCGCGCCGGGCGCATCGTGCAGATGGACCAGCGTGTCGATCGCAAGCTGATAGAGTTCCGCCTCGCTCTCGCCGCGTGCGAAAAGGCGCGTAAACGTGTCGTGTCCAAAGTCTTCGATCAGCGCCAGCCCCCTGTCGAGATCCATCGCGTAGACTTGCGGAGCCGACAGGCCCAGCTGCACGAGGTGCCGGCTGATCTCAACGAAAGCCGGAAAATCCGGCGCATGCGCCGGAACTTCCATGAGAAGGCGCGGCGTGAACTCGACACGATAGTATTTTCGTGGGGAAGCGTCGGCGGGCAGTTGCGTGAGTTGCAGCAACTCATCGCAAGACTTGAAGACAAAGCCCTGCCGTGCATCCCATGAGGTTTGATCCTGCATGATGCTCATTCACTTTCTTCGCGTTTAAACTGACCGCCGGCGCGAGGCCGCTTAGCGGATCATGTAGACCTTCTTGATCGTTTCATGGACCGTGCAGACACCTTTCCAATCCTGGGGGAAGAAGGCGGCCGTGTCCGGCGTTACTTCGATCACGTCCCCGGATTCATGCACGTAAGTGCAGCGCCCCTCGAGAAAGTGGCAGAACTCATCGCGCGTTACGTGGCATTCCCACTTGCCGGGCGTGCAGATCCAGAGGCCACATTCGCTCTCGCCGCTTGGACCCTTGTGGATCAGCCGGCCCGACACGTGGCTTACCCCCTCGATCATCGTGGGAATTGTTCCCCAATCGACGAGGTCGCTCTGTTCCAGCGGCTTTCGCATCAACGGTGCGGTGGTCATGTGCGGTTTTCCTTTCGTCTCGGCTTACGCCAGCATGTATATGTTGCGCATGGTCTCATGGACGGTGCATTCGCCGGTCCAGCCGGCCTTGAACATCACCGCCGTTCCTGCAGTCACCTCCACGACCTCGCCGCTATCCGAGCGGTAGGTCGCGGAACCGGTAACGAAATGGCAGAACTCGTCGCGGGGGATCGACAGGCGCCAGCGGCCCGGCGTGCATACCCAGATCCCGGTTTCCGGCTGGTTGTTCGGCCCCTTGAACAAGAGCCGACCAGTGGATTTCGACTGCCCTTCAAGCGCATCGGATTGGACACCCCAGTCGACAAGATCGTCGAACGTCGTTGCGCCATGTATATGTGGGGCCGTGGAAGTCAGGGTTTTAGGCATTGTATGTTCCGGTGTTGATCAGCTGATTGAGGATGCCTGCGGCCTTTTGCGGACCATTGCGGCTCTGCATGTGAGCCGACGTGGAGGCGAGTTTTGCCTTCATCGCGGCATCATTGATCATGTGCTCGAGTTTGGTAGCGAGCTCTTCGTCGGTCCAATCATAACGGGGCATCTTGAAGCCATGACCGGTCTCATCGATGCGGGTTGCGTTGTCGTGCCCGTCCCATACATAAGGCATGATGATCGCCGGCTTGCCGAAGTAGAGGCACTCGGTGAAGGAGTTGTTTCCTCCGTGATGGATCGCCGCATCGATCTGCGGGATGACGGACGGCTGCGGGAACCAGCTCTCGATCACCACGTTGCCAGGCACATCTTCATACTGGTCCTTGTAGTCGCCCACATTGACCAGCGCGCGGTAGGGCAGCCTGCCGATCGTCTTGATCAACCGCTTCAGGAGATCGGTGTCGCCTGCTCCGAGGCTGCCAAACGAGATGTAAATCAGAGGCTTGTCATTGTTCTCGGCAAACGTCGGGACGGTGTACGGCGCCTCCTTGCGGATGCAGCCCTCGAGATACTGGTACTGGTTTGGATCGAGTGGATGCGCCCGGTCGAACTTTACCGACTGCGGATAAAGCAGCAGGTTCATATGGGGCGAGGCCTCGAAGAACTGACCGATGGGATAGGCCTCTTCCCCTGTCGAGGCGAGGAACGCGTTGAAATCATCATGGATGGGCTTGATCACTTCATTGAAGCGGTCACGGAAGGCCGCGTGGCCGGCAAGGTCATCCTGGCGGCATCCGGAAAGGTGCGGCGGGATTTGCGGGTCCTCGATCTCGTTCTCCGAGCAGGAAATGATCCGCACCCACGGCTTGCCGAAGTGCTTGATCGCCGGAAACAGGATCACGTTATCGACGCAGATAAGGTCTGGCTGGATCTTCGCCAGAACGGCCGGCAGATCCTTTTCCGCCCATTTGGCGCTGTCCACGATCGCGGTCCAGCAGTCCTTCACGTAGTTGTCGATCTGGTCGTAGGGGCTTTTGCGGAAATTCGGGATATGGCCGTTGATGAAGTCCTCCCAGAACTTCGCCATCTGTTCAGGCGGCACCGGGGCCGAGAGATTGACGGGATAAGCCTCGAATCCATAGCCCTCGTAGACCGACACGAAGCCCGGATCGGAGAGAAAAACCGCCTTGTGGCCGAGGGCCTGGACGGCTTGGGCGATACCAACCGAGTTGAGGGCCGGGCCGAACGCGGCTTCCGGAAAGAATGCAATCGTTTTGCTCATCAATGTTCCCTTCTTGTCATTATTCTTGTGCCGCCTTCCCTAGAAGAGGTGGCATTTCGCAGGATCGAACAGCAGGCGTACCTGCTGCGCCGGCCTGAAATTCCGCCCCTCCTCCGCGGTAACGCGAACTTGCACCGGAGCCTGAGACACAGTCGTCTCAACGTGAAGCACGCGGTCGAGCCCGTGATAGGCGATGTCGGAAATCGTGCCCGCGAGGCCGGCACCATCGTCGGAAAGGCGGATCGCCTCTGGGCGCGCTGCCAACGTTGCCTTGCCGGGGCCACGATCGGAGGCAAGCGCGATCCGGTAACCGTCAGCAGTGAAAGTGCCGTGGTCGCCGACAGTTCCGTCGATGAAGTTCATGATGCCGATGAAATTGGCGACGAAACGATCGGCAGGCTGTTCGTAGACCTGCTCGGGCGTACCCACTTGCAGGAGTTTTCCGTCGCGCAGGATCGCCATGCGGTCGGCCATGACCAGCGCCTCCTCCTGGTCATGCGTGACGATGATGAAGGTGATGCCCGCTTCGTGCTGCAGGCGCTTCAACTCCAGCTGCATCCGCTCGCGCAACTTCTTGTCCAGCGCCCCGAGCGGCTCGTCCAGCAGCAGCACTTTGGGGCGCTTCACCAGGGCGCGGGCGAGCGCGACACGCTGCTTCTGGCCGCCGGAGAGCTTGTCGGGCTTGCGATCGGCAAAGGCGGTCAGATCCGTCGACAGCAAGGTTTCATCCACCCGCCTGCGGATTTCCGCCTTGTCGAGACGCTCCATCTCTAGGCCGTAGCTGAGATTTTGGCGCACGGTCATATGCGGAAAGAGCGCGTACGACTGGAACATCAGGTTGAGCGGCCGCTTTTCCGGCGGCAGCGACGCGATATTCTCCCCCGACAGCACGATCGCTCCGCTGGTCGGCATCTCGAAACCGGCGAGCATCCGCAGCAGCGTGGTCTTGCCGCAACCGGACGGCCCCAGCAACGCGAAGAACTCGTTGCGCTGGATGCTCAACGACACATCCTCGACTGCGGAAACCGGGCCGAACGCCTTGCTCAGGCCCTCGATCTTCAGGATCGTCTCATTCTTGCTGGGAACGTTGGTCATTGCATCTGTTCTTTGTTGAGCCATTGAGAAATGAGGAGCGCTGTTGCACTGACACCCATGACGATCGTCGCCAGGGCATTGACTTCCGGCGTGATGCCAAAGCGGATCATCGAGTAGATCTGAATTGGCAGGGTGATCGACGACCGGCCGGCGCCGGCCGTAAAGAAGGCGATGATGAACTCGTCTACGGACAGCGTGAAGGCCAGCAGGGCGCCCGCGATGACGGCCGGCAGGATCACCGGAAGCGTAACTCGCCAGAATGTCGTCCACGCCGAAGCTCCAAGGTCGCGAGACGCCTCGACGATGGAATTGTCAAAGTTCTTCAACCGTGCCCGCACCACCGAGCAGACGAAGGCCAGATCGAAGATGACGTGGCTGATCACGATGGTGTGCAGGCCAAGCGTGATGTTGAGCAGCGAGAAGAAGGACAGGAGCGCAACGGCAAGAACGATATCGGGGATCACCATCGGCGCGAAGGCAAGAGCCTCGATGCCCGTGCTCTTGCGCCGGCGTTGCTCCATGCCCATCGCCAGCATGGTCCCGAGCACGGTCGAAATTGCCGTGGCACATACTGCGACGATCAACGTGTTCCAGGCGGCGCCCAGAATGCTCGCATTGGCAAGCAGCGACCCATACCACTTGGTCGAGAAGCCGGACCAGCTGGTCGGCAGGCCGGACTCGTTGAAGGACAAGAGAACCAGCACCGCGATCGGCAGGTACAGGAAGCCGAAGACCACGAGCAAGACGATGCGGGAAGGCAGGCGTGATTGTGGCATCTCACGTCTCCCCTTTGATCGTCTCGCCGCTCGCGCGGGCCGTGACCCTTGCCTGCAGCAGCAGCAATGCCATCATGGTGATGATCAGGACCATCCCGAGCGCTGCGCCAAACGGCCAGTCATTGGCGCTGAGAAACTGGTCGTAGACCACGTTCCCGATCATCTGGAAGCGGCCGCCTCCAAGCAGTGCCGGCGTCACGAAATTACCGATCGACAACACGAAGACGAATACCCCGCCAGCCGCGACGCCGGGCAGCGTCAGGGGAAGCGTGACCCGAAAGAAGGTGCGAATGGGCCCGGCACCAAGATCGCGGGAGGCTTCCATAAGCTCCGGATTGAGACGCGACAGGGTGGAGTAGATCGCAAGGATGACGAAGGGCAGATAATTATAGACGAGCCCGACGATGACCGCGCCTTCGGTATAGAGCAGCGACAAGGGTTCGCCCTGGTAACCGAGCACCTGCAGAAGCTTGTTGATCAGCCCCTCGCGATTGAGAAGCACGATCCAGGCATAGGTGCGGATCAAATAGTTCGACCAGAAAGGCAGAACCGCAAAGAAGAGCAACATAGGCTGGCGTGCCCGCGGTGCACGACTGATCGCATAAGCAGCGGGATAACCGATCAGGACAGCCAGAAGGGTGGCCAGTCCCGCGATCTGCGCGGATTTCAGGAAGATCCGCGCATAGAGCGGGTCCGCGACACGCAGGAAGTTCTGCAGATTGAGATTGTAATCAATACCGCCCCAGACGCCGCGCTCGAAGAACGCGTAGCTCAGGACCAGCAGGCATGGCGCCACCATGAAGGCGAGCAGCCAGGCGACAGCGGGCGCCGCAAGGAGGTTAGGTCTGGTTGCTTGGTAAGACACGAAGAAGGAAACCTCTGGAAGGTTGATTTCCCAACAGCTGCCCGATCACTTCCCACATGCCTGCGTGAAGTAGCCGAGTGTCTGTCGATGACCGTAAGCGCGGCAGGTAGATGTCCAGCCCTCAGGCGGGACATCTGCCGAATTCGATCGAGCCGCGTACGTGCGGCAAGGCCTTAGTTAGCGGCCTTGATTTCGCTCACGGCGCGGGAATAGTCCTTCTGTGTCGCCCCGAGATCCCTGAGAAGCTCATACTTCATCAGTTCCACCGGTGTCGTGCCCATGTTCGGATACTGAGCGATCAGCTTCGGATCGAGGCTTTCCATCGCGGCCTTGTTCGGAACCTTGTACAGGATGTTCTCGGCCGCCCAGGCATGGTTCTTCGCATCGAGCATGAAGTTGATGAACTTCATGGCTTCCGCCTGCTTTTCAGAGTTCTTCATGACGACAATCGTATCGACCCAGAGATCCGAGCCTTCCTTCGGCACCACGAACTTGATGTCCTTGTTGTCGGTAATGCCGTAGTTGCACCAGCCGTCCCAGGCCTGCACGAGGTGAGCTTCGCCGGATACCAGCTTCGAATAGAAGGTCGTGTCGTCGTAGGCGAGAAGGGTCTTCTTCGCCTCGATCAGCTTGTCCTTAGCCTGCGCGATCTTGCCGGCATCCTTCTCATTGACCGAATAGCCGAGAGAAAGCAGGCCCGCCGCCATCAGCCAGCGGTCAGTCGCCAGCATGGTGGTTTTTCCCTTCAGCGCATCATCGGGCTTCAGAAGGGTATTCCAGCTGTCCACTGGTGTCTTCACGAGGTCGGATCGGTAGCAAAGACCCGTCGCGCCCCAGGTGTAAGGAACTGAATATGCATTGCCCGGATCATACGCCAACTGAGCGGCCTCAGGATAAAGGTTGGCGAGGTTCGGGATCGCGGACTTGTCGAGCGGCGCCAGCATGCCTTGGCCGTTGAGGATCTCGGCAAAGGGCGACGAAACGAAGACGACATCGTAGCCCTTGCCCTTGCCGGCCATCAGCTTGCCCATGATTTCCTCATTGGTGGCGTGATTGACCACCTCGATCTCGAGCCCGGTCGCGGCTTTGAAACTCTGGGCCACATCCTTCGCCATGTAGCCGTCCCAGTTGGAGATCACGAGGTCAGCCGCACCGGCGACATTTACGCTGCCCAGAATGACCGAGATAGCCAGAGCCTTCGTACTCGCGCTGCGGAGTACTGCTTTCGTTTTTCCACTCACGGAGAATTCCCTTTTTTATTTGTTCCACCTCAGAAATCAGGCGCCGCCGCTTGGCACGGTCATTTGCTGCCCGACGCGATGGTATTATTTCAAACAAAAATACGTCAATAGAAAAAATGATAGGCGGTATCTTTTTCCAATTTCGTACCATCATACTTGAAAATCAATTCTGCGCCGGGCACTATGAATCAACGAACACGGGACATACCGAATGACATCTGAGATGCAACGCCCACGCCATCGCCATGTTGAATTGGCGCAAAAGGTACTGGACATCGCGATAGAACGAGGGATGTCACCGGGCGAACGGCTTGCCGAACAGGCCCTGGCGTCCCTCTGCAATGTATCGCGAACACCGATCCGCAAGGCCCTGCAAGTCCTGGCGGATGAGTCCATCGTCACCGCGGACACCGATGGCGGCTATGTTCTCGCGGTGGATCCCGCGACCCTTCCGAGACTTGCGGGCGGTGAGTCGGAAACGAGCGAAGGGGATTTGCATCTTGCGATGCTGCGGGATCTCGCAGCCGGCAGGATCCAGGAAGTCCAGACCGTAGCGGGCCTGCAGCGACGCTACGGCGCATCGAGAATGACGGTACAAAATGCGCTAAATAGACTGTCAGAAGACAATATGGTTGAACGCGGCGCCGGGCAACAGTGGGTATTGAAGCGCTTCGCCGTCAGCGTTGACTCCATCTCCAAGAACTACGAGTTCCGCCTCGCAACAGAACCCCTTGCGCTCACGATGCCGGATTTCAGGCGGGATCTGCCTGCCATTCTGGCGCTTCGCCACTCCATGAACAGGCTCAAGGAGATGGATGAATCGAGCTTTGATGTCAGGCTGTTCGAGCGCACCGACTTTGATCTGCACATGCTGATTGCGCGCTGTTGCGGAAACCCGTTCATGGCTGAGGTCCTCTCGAATTTCCATAAGCGGCGGACAGCGATGCCGTCGCCCAGATATGCCAGCATGTATCGCCTGATCCAGTCCAATCTGGAACATATTCAAATACTTGAGCACATAGAGAGAGGGCAGCTTGCGCTTGCGGCGGATCTTTTGCGCGTGCATATTCAGCTGTCCCAATCGCAGCGCCCTTCGCTCGCTGGCCGGGGCGTTCCCCGCGCATTCAAAGTCGTAGGCCGTTGATCGAACATGACCACTGAAAAGACCATCGCCTTCTTTCCCGAGGCCAGCTACGGAGCCGCGCTGAACTGCATCGGCATCGCACAAGCGCTGCGGCGCATGGGACACAAGCCAGTCTTCATCTGCCATCCGGGCTTCTCTGGCATCTTCGCCGACTACGGTTTTCCAGAATATCCGCTGTCGGATACCGAAGAACCGACCGACTGGAACGATTTTATCGAGCGCCATCAGGATGCGTTTCGCCAGCCGCCGGTCGATCAGCTCGACACCTACATCGGTCCCACGTGGGAAACGATCGTGGACACGGCGATCCGCGTCGAAGAACCACTCCGCCTGCTTTTGGCTCGACTGCAACCGGACGTGATCGCGCTCGACAACGTTGTCATGTTCCCGGCGATCGCCAATGCCGGCGCCCCCTGGGTCCGGATCGTTTCATGCGCCGAGACCGAGATCCCAGATAGCAATGTCCCACCATATCTTTCGGGCGCAGGTGAGAACGACAAGAACGATTGGGATGTGTTTTCGGCGCTCTACAAGAAGACCGTGGCGCCGACCCACCGCCGTTTCGCAGCCTTTCTCAACGAATGTGGCGTGAAGCCGCCGCCACCACCCACTTTCCTCGACGCCTCGCCATACCTCAATCTCTTGCTGGCGCCGGAGATTATCCGGCACGAGAGACACCAGCCGCTGGATCCGGAAAAGTTCGTTTTTCTCGATGGATGCGTGCGCAATGAGGCGCCCTTCACGCCACCGCGTTTTGCGAACCATAACGATGCGCCGCTGGTCCTGGTCAGCTTCGGCTCTCTGGGCGCAATGGACGTCGAGATGATCAAGCGCATGCTCAGCGTGCTTTCGACGCTCCCCTTCCGCTTTCTCGTCAATGTCGGGCACTGGCGCGAGGAGTATCGCGAGGTGCCGGACAACGTGTTTATCGACGCATGGTTCCCCCAACCTTCGGTCGTCGAGCAGGCAAGCCTCTTCATCCACCACGGCGGCAACAACTCCTTCTGCGAAGCGCTCTATTTCGGTGTTCCGTCGCTGGTGATGCCCTACTGCTGGGACGGCCACGACAACGCCGTGCGGGCCGACGAGACCGGCGTGGGCAAGCGACTGGACCGCTACAACTGGTCGGATGAGGAACTCGCAGGCGCGATCCAGTCGCTGATCCGGGACCAGAAGACGCATATCCGGCTAAAGGCGAACGCCGAGAAAATGCGAAAGGCAAACGGCGTTGCCCGAGCCGCACAGGAAATCGTCACCGTCGCGGAAAATCACAAGTGACAGCAATCAATCGCGAACCAATGGCCTGGAGCTGAGGAATGAAAGACAAACTATTCATCGCGGGCCAGTGGGTCGCTCCGGTCAAGGGAGGCAGCTTCGACGTCGTCAATCCGGCAACGGAGCAGACGATCCATCGCGCACCTGCCGGCACCGCCGAAGACATCGACCTCGCCGTCGCCGCGGCACGACAGGCCTTCGACGTCGGCCCATGGCCCAGAATGTCGGGCCGAGAGCGCGCCGTCATCTTGCGCCGTATCGCCGATATCATTCTGGCGGAGAAGCATGCCCTGGCGCATCTGGAAGTGCTCGACAACGGCAAACCCCTGCCCGAAGCAATCTGGGACATCGAGGATGTCGCCGGATGCTTCAACCTCTACGCCACTTTTGCCGAGGAACTTGACGAAAACCCGGAAGAACCGATTGCGCTCGCGGACGCTCGCTTTTCCTCGAAGGCCGTCCGGGAACCGATCGGCGTAGCGGGCGCAATCATTCCGTGGAACTATCCGCTGCTCATGGCGGCGTGGAAAGTCGCTCCGGCGCTCGCAGCCGGCTGCACCATGGTGCTGAAGCCCTCCGAACTCACGCCGCTGACGGCGCTCGAACTCGGCGCAATCGTCGAGCGTGCCGGCTTGCCGGCCGGCGTGCTCAACATTGTCAGTGGCCTCGGGCCGGATGCGGGACAGCCGCTGTCCGAACACCCCGGAATAGACAAGCTTGCCTTCACCGGCTCCGTGGCAACGGGCTCGAAAATCATGGCCACAGCCGCCCGCGACATCAAAAACATCAGCCTGGAGCTCGGCGGCAAGTCGCCATTTGTCGTCTTTGCCGACAGCGATATCGAGAAGGCTGTCGAGTGGATCATGTTCGGCATCTTCTGGAATCAGGGCCAGGTCTGCTCCGCGACTTCGCGTGTTCTGGTCGAGGAAAGCCTCTATGCGCCCCTCCTGGAACGGCTGGTGGCGGAGGCAGCGAAGATCAGGATCGGCGACGGCCTTGCTGATGGAACGCTGCTTGGGCCGCTGGTTTCAAGCGGTCAGTATCAAAAGGTCTTGGCGGCTATCGCCCGAGGCAAGGCCGAAGGCGCGACGATCGCCGGCGGAGGCAAAAGACCCGAAGGTTTCGACACCGGCTATTTTCTCGAACCAACCATCCTGATCGATATGACGGAAAACAGCTTCATTTGGACCGAGGAGATCTTTGGCCCCGTTGTGTGTGTCAAGCCGTTTCGCGATGAGGCCGATGCGATCCGCATGGCAAACGACAGCCGTTTCGGCCTTGCAGCAGCCGTCATGTCCAAGGACAAGGCACGGTGCGAGCGGGTCGCGAAAGGACTTCGCGCGGGTATCGTGTGGATCAATTGCTCACAACCTACCTTCGCCGAAGCCCCTTGGGGCGGCTACAAGCAATCCGGCATCGGTCGGGAGCTGGGACGATGGGGTCTCAGCAACTATCTCGAGACCAAACAGATCACCACCTTCGAGAGCGATGATCCCTGGGGCTGGTACATCAAGTAATCGGTCGAAACCCTTCCCTGCTTCATACCTGATCTTGCGGAGATTACTCATGCGCAATCCCTCTTGCCTGGCCATCATTCTGGCCGCCGGTGACAGCACGCGAATGAAATCGCGACGCTCCAAGGTGCTGCATCCGGTTGCGGGGCGCCCGATGATCGCCCACGTCCTTGATGCCATCAGCGAGGCGGGCGTGTCGGAGGCCGCGCTCGTGGTCGGACGAGATGCCGATGCGATCGGTACTGCTGCCACGGGTACGAACGTGCAGATAGAAACGTTTCTCCAGTCCGAGCGGCTGGGCACGGCACATGCCGTATTGGCCGCACGCGCGGCGATCGCGCGGGGCTATGACGAGATCCTTGTGACCTATGGAGACGTGCCGCTGATCACCGGCGCCACCTTGCGGGCGGCCCGCACGGCGCTCGCAGACGGCAGCGGCGTCGCGGTCATCGGCTTCGAAGCCGCGAACCCGACCGGATATGGACGCCTGCTGGTCAAGGACGGCGAGCTTTTGGCCATCCGCGAAGAGAAGGATGCAACCGACGAGGAGCGCCTGATCCGGCGCTGCAACAGCGGCATCATGGCAATCAGCGGTCGCCATGCCATAGAACTCATCACGCAGGTCAGCAATGACAACGCCAAGGGCGAGTATTATCTGACCGACATCGTCGAGATCGCCCGAGCGCGCGGCATCGCAACCTCGGTCGTGGACGCCGACGAGAACGAACTCGCCGGCTGCAACAACCGGCAGGATCTCGCCGCGGTCGAACGCTTCTGGCAGGAGCGCCGACGCCGGGAGCTTATGCTGTCGGGTGTCTCGCTGATTGCCCCGGAAACCGTGTTCCTTTGCCACGACACCGTTATTGAGCCGGATGTAACCGTTGAGCCCAACGTCGTATTTGGCCCTGGTGTACGCGTTGAAACGGGAGCGGTTATCGGAGCCTTCAGCCATCTGGAGGGCGCGCACGTGTCAGCCGATGCACATGTCGGACCCTACGCCCGCCTTCGCGCCGGCTCACGGCTCGCCCGCGGCTCCAAGGTTGGCAATTTCTGCGAAATAAAGAACGCGATGATCGGGGAAGGCACGAAAGTCAATCACCTGAGCTACATCGGCGATGCGCAGATAGGCTCCGGCACCAACATCGGCGCAGGAACGATTACCTGCAATTACGACGGCGTGAACAAGCATCTCACCACCATTGGGTCGCGCGCCTTCATCGGCTCGAATGCATCTCTGGTCGCACCGTTGAATATTGGCGACGGGGTGATCGTCGCTGCAGGCAGCACAATCACCGCTGATGTCCCAAGCAATGCCCTCGCCTTCGGTCGTGCACGACAGGAAACGAAGCCTGAACGCGCGAACACGGCAAGAAAGACCAGCCGGGCCTAGACCTGCAGCTCGAGCGAGCGACCGATCGGAAGGCAATTCGTCTCATCGCGCTAGGATCGCGAAACCAGATCGAGATTGAAGGCCTCCAGCTGGTGGTAGAGTTCCTTGTATTTGGCGTAGCCATACGCGTACCGATCCGTCAGCGACGGATCGGGTTCGAAAACGCGCTCCGTCACGACGAGCTGCGCGGCTGCATCGGCCAGCGAATGAAACAGCTGCGCTCCCGCGCCGGCCAGCACTGCTGCACCGAGCACGCCGGCATCGAGATTCTTTCGCCGCAAGAGTGGCTTTCCCAGCACGTCGGCGCGGATCTGACACCAGACATCCGAAGCCATGCCGCCGCCTGCCGCGCAAAGCGCCGCAGGCACGGTCCCGGCTGAACGTTGCAGGCTTTCAATCGCCATCCGCGCCGAAAACGCCACACCTTCCATCATCGCGACGGTGAATTCGGCGGGCCCCATCGCCGCATCGATGCCCGAGAAGGATGCACGTGCATGGGCATTCCACAACGGCGCGCGCTCGCCCTGCAGGTGAGGAAGAAAAACTGGCGTCATGCGGCGTCGATCGACGTGATCGGCAAGGGAAGAAAGCTCCGTCGGCGACCGCCCAAGCAGGGTCGACAGCCACGCCATGGAGGCACCGCCGGCTTGCGTCGGAGCGGCATGCAGCACAATGGATTCGCAGCGTGGGAACGCGATCACACCCGGCTCAGGATTTCGTTGTTCGGAAACGATGCCCAGCACCTCGCTGGTTCCGCTGAGATACAGGCCATCCCCCTCGCGCAGCGCACCGCTGCCGAACAGGCCGGACCATGCGTCCATGGTCGCAACGACCATCGGCGTTCCGGCAGCCGGCAGCCCACTTCTTATCTGTCCGGCAATCGACGTAAAGTCCCGGATGGGTGCCAGCCGCTCGGCGGCCCCATCGACGAGATCGACCAGCCCGCCTATGTAGCGCAAATCCTGATCGATCACGCCGAAGGACTCCATCGAGTCGGCCACGACCTCGCCCGTCAATTGCATGATGCAATAGTCCTTGGGTGACATGACCCAACGCGTCTTTTGCCAGATATCCGGACGGTGACGCTTCACCCATTCCATGCGCGACAGTACATGGCTCGCGTCGATCGGCAGCGGCGCTCCCCACCAGGCGATCTTGTCGGTCGGGTCAACCCTGGCGTCCAGCTCGGCCGCCACATCGGCACACCGACCGTCCTGCCAGATAATCGCCGGCATCAAAGCCTGGCCGTTCGCATCGACGAAGACGTGACTGTTCACATGGGAGCACAAGCCCACCGCATGCAACTGACCGGGTGCGAGATTAGAGGTCAGTTCGTCCAGTGCCGCCTTGACGTTGACGATCCAGTCGCCCGGGTCCTGCTCCACGATGTCCGGTGGCCGGCGCGTCGTCGGATAATGACGGGCATAGCTGCGCTCGACGTTGCCATTCGCATCGAAGCGCGCAGCCTTGACGGCAGTCGTTCCGACATCGATGCCGATCAGCATGGGACCGCTCACAATTTCCTCCGTCTGCGCTCTTGCAACTGACGCCATCCTTAGCGGCGCGATTGACTCATGACAATCTGTGGCAACCCTTGGGTACGGTCTATTGAAATGCGGATTAAGCTCGGCTAACGTCCCGAACATATTAGAGAAATCGAAAGATAAGGGCGGGGACCAGCATGACTTTCGTATTGAAGACCAGCGCCGTTGCGGGAGTTCTCGCAGCGCTTTTCATCGCAGGCGCAGCCAACGCTGCCGGTAAGATCGCGGTGATTACGCCATATCTCTCGCAGCCAGGCACACAGTTTTATGTCGAGGCCTTCCAGGAGGAAGCCAAGACGAACGGCTGGGATATCAATGTCATCGATACGAAGGGCGATGTAGCCGCAGCCATCAGCCGCATTGAAGACGTCAGCACCCAGAAGGTCGACGCCATCGTTATCAATGTCGATCCGGCGCAGGTTGCGGCCGGCTTGGAGACTGCCAAGGCAGCCGGGATCCCGGTCTTTGGCATGGATGCCGGTGCAAACCCGCTGCTGGTCACGAATGTCACGTCGAATGGCTATGCGATGGCCGCCGATACCGCTGCCTATGCCGCAAACCGCATCAACGGCAAGGGCAATGTTGTGATGTTCGTTTTCGATGCCTTCCCGCCGGTCCAGGCGCGCGGTGTGATTGCCGACGCGATCTTCAAGAACAATCCCGACATCAAGGTTCTCGAGCGCGTCACCCCTGATGTCTCCGACGGAGGCATCGCGGATTCCCGAGCCAAGATGGAAGCAATCCTGACGGCTCACCCGGAAAAAGGATCGATCGCAGCGGTCTGGGCAGCCTGGGATCAGCCGGCCCTCGGCGCGTTGCAGGCAATTGAAGCGGCGGGCAGGCAGGACGAAGGCATTGTCATTACCGGCATCGACGCCAATCCTCAGGCCCGCGACGCCATCGCCAAGGGAAGCAATTTCGAAGCTTCGATGGCGCAGGATTTCAAGGGCATTGGGCGGACAACAGCCGACGCAGTGAAGCGCTATCTCGCAGGCGAGAAGATCAAGCAGAGCGTGCTCTACGTGCCGACCAAGCTCGTGACCGCGGCAAACGCCAAGGAATGAACGCGCCGACCCTCGAAACGCGCAGGCTTTCCAAGAGTTATTCCGGCGTACCTGCGTTAAGAGATGGCTCCATCACCATTGCGCGTGGCGAAGTCCACGCGCTGATGGGCGAAAATGGCGCGGGCAAGTCGACGCTGATCCGTATTCTTGCGGGTGCGACGACGCCCGACAGCGGCACCATCCTGATCGACGGCCAACCGGTGTCGATCGAGCACCCCTCGCAATCGCGGCGGCTGGGCCTGCGTTTCATCCACCAGGAACTCGCCGTCATTCCGGAGCTTTCAGTCGCCGAGAACCTGTTTCTCGGCCGACCCTATCCGCGGCGACTGGGCTTCCTTGCCGACTGGCGGGAACTCAACCGGCGTGCATCGAGCGCCCTTGAAGCATTGGACATCGGTCATATTGACCCCAGCCGGAAGATGGCGCGGCTATCGCTTGGCGACCAGATGCTGGTCAAGATCGCCGCGGCCTTTCTGGATGACGAGGGTGAGGCCGCTCGCCTCTATGTGATGGACGAACCCACGGCCGCCCTGACGAGCGAAGAATCCGAACGCCTGTTCAAGGTTATCGCCGGCCTGACGGAACGAGGACGAAGCGTCATTTACGTGTCCCACAGGATGGACGAAGTGATGCGCATCGCCGACAGGGTCAGCGTCTTGCGCGACGGCGAGACCGTGGCGACACGCGCGATATCAGAGATCAGCAAGGCAGAGATGATCGAGCTGATGACGGGTCGCCAGATCGCGGACGCTTATCCGCAACGGCAGGCCACGGCCACGTCGGCATCCGTATTGCGTCTCGACGCGGCGCGTTCGCCGGCCGTGCACGATATCTCGTTCGACCTGCAGGCAGGCGAGATCCTGGGTGTCACCGGCCTCTCCGGCGCTGGCCAGAGCGAGGTCCTGCGTCTGCTTGCTGGCGCCGACAAATGGACAGGCGGCACCATTGAACTCGATGGCAAGGCCCTGGCAGCCGGCACACCGGCGGCGCGTTGGGCAGCCGGCATCGCCTATGTGCCGCGCGAACGCCGGCTCGAAGGTCTTCTTCCGCGCGCTTCGGTCGCCGACAACACCGTCCTTGCCCATCTGGAATCCCTGAGCCGCGCAGGGATCCTGCGTAACCGCCGGGCGGAACTGCAGAGATCGGCCGACATTGCCTCGCGCGTCAAACTGAAATCGACAGGCGGCAAACAGCCCGTCTTCCAGCTGTCCGGCGGCAATCAGCAGAAGGTGGTGCTTGCGCGCGCGATTCTCGGCGGCCCGCGGGTCCTCCTGCTCGACGAGCCTACCCGAGGCGTTGACGTCGCAGCAAAATTTGACATCCACACATTGATCCGGGAACTCGCCGCAAGCGGCGTAGCCGTTCTCCTGGCATCATCTGATCTCTCCGAGCTGACCGGCATGGCCGACCGCATCCTCGTCATGCGCGAGGGGCGGCAGAGCGACATCGTCGCGACCGATGGCCTCACGCAGGCAAGATTGCTTGCGCTGTCGTTTGGTGAGCCCGCTTAATTTCCCTGAGGACGTTCAATTGATCCGCGCCATTCGCAAATACGGAACCCTGGTTGGCATTATCGCCGTGATCCTGTTCTTCTGGATCAACATACCTGATACCTTCATGACGGCGCGCAACTGGCTGAACATTTCCCAACAGGTTTCCATGCTTGCCGTCACTGCCTTTACCATGACCATCGTCATGGCGATGGGCGATTTCGACCTTTCCGTCGGGTCCATGGCGAGCCTTTCCGGTATCATCGCGGCACTTGCATTCAAGGCAGGCGTGCCTGTTCCCGCAGCGATCATCCTTGCCCTTGCCGTCGGGCTTGTCGGCGGATTGATCAACGGGTTGCTGGTCAGCTACATCGGCATCCTGCCATTCGTCGCGACACTCGGTACGCTCACCGTGTTTTCGGGCTTCGCCTTTCTCGTCAGCGGCGGCAAGACGATTTTCGGCACCGACATCCCCGCGAGCTTCAGCGGCTTCGCGCGCAGCGGAATTCCGCTGTTTCAGGCTGGCGAGCAATGGGTGTCGCTGCCGTATCTGACCCTTCTTGCGCTGATCGTGCTGTTTGTGGTTTGGGTGCTCCTGGAACACACCGTTTACGGCCGGCGTCTCTATGCCATCGGCGGCAACGTCGAAGCGGCGAGGCTTGCAGGCGTAAGGGTACGATTCCTCCGCTTCTCCGCCTTCGGGCTGACAGGCATCGGCGCGGCGACTGCCGGGCTGATGTACGCCAGCCGGGTCGCCTCCGCCAACCCGACACAGGGCAGCGGCCTGATGCTTTCGGCGATCGCCGCCGTCTTTCTCGGCATGACGATGAGCGAAGAGGGAGAGCCTCGGGTCCTCGCCACGTTCTTCGGAGTGCTCATTCTTGGTGTGCTCGACAACGGCCTCACGCAGATGAGCGTCGATTCCTATGTTCGCGAGATCCTGATCGGAACGATCATTATTCTCGCCGTGGCCTCCTCGAGCCTGAGCAAGCTTGGCCAACGATAGTCTGACACTTCAGGTTTCAGGGCGCCGCCACGGCGTCAGAGTGTCGGTTCGGTGAGGAAGCAGCGGACGACGGGAGCCTGATCCAACGCTGGCCGCTGCTTAGCCGGTGCATATCCCGATTCTGCCGTCATCAAGGCACATGAAGACGACGCCGCCATCTTCCAGCGCAAGTCGTAGCTGCGCCGCGGTGGCACGATGAACGTCATGCCGACAGCCTTCATAATCCCGTATGGTGCTGCGTGAGACGCCGGCTCTGCCAGCGAGGTCCATTTGAGTCCAGTCGAGGAGGCCGCGAGCTGCGCGACAAAGCGCCGGCGTCAAAATCTTGGAGTCGTTCGCTTGACCCATCGCTCGAAGTCACCCATATTGGTTGATATATGCCATATAGGGCAATTTCAGCCCAATTGCTAGATGCTGGCCGGATCCGCCCTTACAGGCTCGGGGATCGAGAAACAGAAGGAATAAAGCCTTGGGATAACAGTCGGACCGTCTCTGCTCGTTGTCCTGCTGCTTCTGCCTTTTGTCGGAAGCCTTCTGTCCGTCTGCCTGCTGAACACCCCGTCACGGCGCCTGCCGGCCGGCTTGGCCGCCATCATCATACTCGCGTCCCTGTTGTTGACAGCAAGTTTTTATCCTGCGGTTTCCGACGGCGGGGTCGTCCGCTTCGATGCGCAGTGGCTGCCGCAGCTCGGCTTGAACTTTACCCTGCGGATGGACGGCCTGGCATGGATCTTCACCATGCTGATCACCGCAATCGGCTTCCTGGTCGTGCTTTACGCGCGCTATTACATGTCGGAAGAGGACCCGGTCCCGCGGTTCTTCTCGTTTCTTCTCGCATTCATGGGCGCCATGCTCGGCGTCGTCATCTCGGGCAATGTGATCCTGCTGTCGGTGTTCTGGGAACTGACAAGCATCTTTTCCTTCCTGCTCATCAGCTACTGGCACAACAACCCCAACGCTCGCGACGGCGCCAGGATGGCGCTGACGATTACCGGGATCGGCGGCTTCTGCCTGCTGATCGGGCTCATCCTGCTCGGCCACATCGTCGGCAGCTACGATCTCGACAAGATCCTCGATTCCGGCGATGTCGTTCGCAATCATCCCCTGTATCTGCCAGCCCTGATTTTCATTCTGCTGGGCGCGCTGACGAAAAGTGCGCAGTTCCCATTCCATTTCTGGCTGCCCAACGCCATGGCCGCGCCGACGCCGGTTTCGGCGTTCCTCCATTCCGCGACCATGGTCAAGGCAGGCGTGTTCCTGCTGGTTCGCTTCTGGCCAGTGCTTTCGGGCACCTACGAATGGTTCGCGATCGTCGGCGCCGCCGGTATGATCACTTTGCTGCTGGGCGCCTATTTTGCGATGTTCCAGCAGGACCTGAAAGGGCTGCTCGCCTACTCCACCATCAGCCATCTCGGCCTGATAACCGTGTTGCTCAGCCTCGGTAGCCCTTTGGCAACCGTGGCAGCGATCTTCCACATGCTGAACCACGCCACATTCAAGGCCTCGCTCTTCATGGCGGCCGGCATCATCGACCACGAGACCGGAACACGTGACATGCGACGGCTGAGCGGTCTGTTCCGCTTCATGCCGTATACCGCGACGCTCGCAATCGTCGCCAGTGCGGCGATGGCAGGCGTGCCACTTCTCAACGGGTTCCTGTCGAAGGAAATGTTCTTTGCGGAAGCGGTGGAGACGCATGCGGATTCCATCCTGGACCGCATTCTTCCCTATATAGCGACCCTTGCCGGTGCGTTCAGTGTCGCCTACTCGCTGCGCTTCATTCACACCGTATTCTTCGGCCCACCGCCGACCGATCTGCCGAAAAGTCACCCGCACGAGCCGCCTCGCTGGATGCGGTTCCCTATCGAGTTCCTGGTCATCGCCTGCCTGATCGTCGGCATGGTCCCGGCGCTATCGATCGCGCCTTTTCTGCACAGCGCCGTCGTCAGCGTCCTGCGAGAAGACACTCCGGAATACAGTCTCGCGATCTGGCATGGCTTCAACCTGCCGCTGGCGATGAGCGCGATCGCCCTGGTTGGCGGTGCGCTGATCTATGTCTTCTTCAAGGATTACTTCTCCCGCTGCGATGACGGCCCTCCGTTCCTTCGCCGGCTCAAAGGGCAGCGAATATTCGAGCGCGTCATCGTTGAAGTCTCCTGGCGTTGGGCTCGCATCGCCGAGGGGCGCCTCGGCACCCGTAAACTCCAGCCGCAGCTCCGTTGGTTGGTGGTCATGGGGTTTGCCGCAGGGATGCTTCCTCTCTATGTCAGGGGCTTTGAAAGCCGTCCGTTTACCTACTCCGGTTTCGACCCCGCCTTTGCCGCCATTTGGGCGATCGGCGTCGTCCTTGCGGTGGGCACGGCCTACATGGCCAAATACCACCGTCTCGCGGCCCTAGTCATGCTCGGCGGCGTTGGCCTCGTGGTCTGTATCACCTTTGTTTGGCTTTCCGCTCCGGATCTCGCGATCACCCAGCTGCTGGTCGAGATCGTTACCACGGTCCTCATCCTTCTCGGCTTGCGCTGGCTGCCGAAGCGGTCGGAGGGCCTCGGTGAATCGATGACGCTGAGAGCACGGTTCCGGCGGTTTCGGGACTTCGCCCTGGCCATTCTCTGCGGCGTTGCCATGTCGTTCATCGCCTATGCGGTGATGACGACGCCGGTGCCTGACGCGATCTCCAACTACTTCCTCGAAAACGCCTACACCGAGGGCGGTGGTCGCAATGTCGTCAATGTGATCCTCGTGGACTTCCGTGGCTTCGATACGATGGGGGAGATTGCCGTTCTCGGCGTCGTCGCCTTGACCGTCTATGGCCTGCTACGCCGCTTCCGTCCGGCTGAGGACAGCATGGACATGCCGGAGCAACAGCAGGCGCAAAATCGCTTCGACGAGGAGCGGCCGGAGCGTTCGGCAGGCGACACCGTCCGCGACTACCTTCTGGTGCCGTCGGTGATCATGCAGTGGATGTTCCCGGTCATCATCACCTTCGCTGTCTACCTCTTCATGCGCGGGCACGACCTGCCCGGCGGCGGTTTCTCGGCCGGCCTGACATTGTCGATCGCCTTCCTGCTGCAGTATCTGGCCGGCGGGACGCGGTGGGCGGAAGACAGGATCCGTATCCTGCCGTTGCGCTGGATGGGGGCAGGATTGCTGACAGCCGTCTCAACAGGGATCGGCGCCTGGTTCTTCGGCTATCCTTTCCTGACGTCGCACTTCCAATACATCGACCTGCCGCTCATCGGAAAAATGCCGGCGGCGACCGCGCTCCTTTTCGATCTTGGGGTCTTCTGCCTGGTGGTCGGCTCGACGGTTCTCATTCTCGTCGCGCTCGCGCACCAGTCCTTGCGTATCAATCGCCTGCGGACGATTGAAGCTGCCAAATCGGAGGAGCGCTGATGGAGCTCGTACTATCCGTGGCCATCGGCGTCATGACCAGCTGCGGCGTCTGGCTGATCCTGCGCCCGCGAACCTACCAGGTGATTATCGGGCTTTCGTTGCTCTCATACGCCGTGAACCTGTTCATCTTCGGCGTCGGCGGCGTGAAGGCGAACGTCCCACCGATCCTCGGCGACGGGGCAGCAGGCCACTTGGCGGATCCGGTGCCGCAGGCTCTTGTTCTGACCGCGATCGTCATCGGCTTTGCGACGACTGCGCTGTTTCTCGTCGTGCTGCTCGCGTCACGCGGCCTCACCGGTAGCGACCACGTGGATGGGAGGAACGAGCCGAAATGAACGGTTGGGCCCACCACCTTATCATCGCGCCGATTCTGGTGCCGCTGATCGCCAGCGCTATCCTGCTGTTTGTCGATGAGCGCCAACGTCTCGCCAAGGCCATGATCAGTCTTGCCTCGGCGATCGCGCTGACTGCCATCGCCATCATTCTCTTCCGCATCGAAAGCGGTCCGAACGGGTTCGAGGGCGCCTATCTGGTCGGCAATTGGGCTGCACCCTTCGGCATCGTGCTCGTGTTGGACGGCCTTTCGGCTCTCATGCTGTTGCTGACGGCCCTTCTTGCCGTCCCCGCGCTGATCTTTTCGCTTGCCCGTTGGCACGCGGTCGGCGCGCACTTTCACAGCATGTTTCAGCTTCTGCTGATGGGGGTGAACGGCGCCTTTCTGACCGGCGACCTGTTCAATCTCTTCGTCTTCTTCGAAGTCATGCTGGCAGCCTCTTACGGCCTTTTGCTGCACGGCTCCGGCCCGCTCAGGGTCAAGGCGGGCATGCACTACATTGCCGTCAACCTGGTGGCTGCGCTGTTGTTTCTGATCGGCGTCAGCCTGATCTACGGTACCGCCGGAACGCTCAACATGGCCGATCTTGCGGCACGCATACCGGACATGGAGCCGGATCGTCGGATGCTCATGGAGGCCGGCGCCGGCATCTTGGGGATCGTTTTCCTCATCAAGGCGGGCATGTGGCCCCTCTGCTTCTGGCTGCCGACAGCCTATAGCGCCGCATCGGCGCCCGTGGCCGGCATATTTGCCATCATGAGCAAACTCGGCATCTATGCCATCCTACGCCTGACGATGCTTCTGTTCGCAGATGGCCCATCGGCGAATTTCGGCACCGTCGTTCTGCTTTACGGCGGCATGGCAACGCTGATCTTCGGCACCATCGGTGTGCTTGCCTCACAGGCTCTAGGTCGACTGGCCGGATTTTCGGTTCTCGTCTCCTCCGGCACCCTTCTGATGGTCCTCGGCATCAATGATGGGGCCGTTTCGTCAGGGGCCCTTCTCTATCTCGTCAGCTCGACGCTGACGATCAGCGCCTTCTTCATGCTGATCGAGCTTGTCGAACGCGGACAGGATGCCGGCGCCAACGTGCTCGCGGTCACTATGGAAGCCTATGGCGATGCGGACGACGAAACCCTCAACGAGGAAGAGGGCGTCACCATGCCTGGCACGATGGCCATCCTGGGCATCTGCTTCGCAGCCTGCGGTATCCTGCTTTCGGGTCTGCCCCCGCTTTCGGGCTTCATCGCCAAATTCGCCATGCTGTCGGCCATGATGGGCACGGGTGCCATCGGCGTACCGCCGACGGCCGCCGTCTGGGCGTTGATCGTGTTGGTCATCCTGTCCGGCATCGCAGCCCTTATTTCCATGACGCGCGCCGGCATCCGCACCTTCTGGAGTTCCATCGAAGGGACGGTTCCTCGTGTGCTCGTCATCGAGATCGTGCCTGTGATGTTCCTGCTTGCCCTCACCCTTGCCTTGACCATCCAGGCCGGGCCGGCAATGCAATATATGGACACGACCATTCGGACGCTGAGCAAGCCGGCAAACTACATCAATGCGGTCAGCACGGCCGTGCAGATCCCCGGCTACAAAGCGAGTTCCGGCGCCGCAAAGGAGAGCAAGTGATGCTGCCCTATCCCTTGCTCGCAACCTCCCTTGTCCTGATGTGGCTGCTGCTGAACGGCTTTACGCTCGGCAATCTGATTTTGGGCGTGCTGGTCGCCGTGTTCGCAACCTGGGCCATGGCATCGCTGCGGCCGGAAAAGCCGCGGCTTGCCAAATGGTATCTCCTGCCGAAGCTGTTCGTGCTCGTGGTCTACGACATCGTGAAGTCGAACATGGCGGTGGCCGCGATCATCATCAGGAGCGGTTCGCGGCATCATAATCCAGGCTTTGTCACCATTCATCTCGACATCAGGAGCCGCTCCGCCCTCGCCCTGCTGGCTGTCATCCTGACCAGCACCCCCGGATCGGCCTGGCTCGAATATGACTCCAACGACAATTCAGTGCTCATCCATGTTCTCGACATTCAGAACGAAGCCGTCTGGCGGGACACGATCAAGAACCGCTATGAAAAACTGCTGATGGAGATTTTCGCGTGAGTGCAATCATTCTGTTCAGCGCCGTCTCGATTGCCCAGCTGATGCTGGTCCTGTCGATGGCCATCGTATCGGTACGGATGTTCATCGGCCCCCGCGCCCAGGACCGGATCATCGGTCTCGATACCTTCTACATCAACGCAATGTTGCTGCTTATGACCTTCGGCGTCGGTACAGGCCGGCTCGTCTATTTCGAAGCGGCACTGGTCATCGGCATGCTCGGGTTTGTTGCCTCGGTCGCCTTGGCGAAATTCCTGATGCGCGGCGAGGTGATCGAATGATGTATTCGGCCGCAGATATTCCTGTCTGGGTAGCCGCCGTGGTTGCCTTTTTCCTCTTGCTCGGTGCAGCACTGGCGTTGATCGGCTCGATCGGCTTGCTGCGGTTGCCGACGTTCTACGAGAGGATCCATGCCCCCACGCTCGGAACCAGCTGGGGAATAGGCGGTATCATGGTGGGGTCCATGCTGTTCTTCTCGGTCGCGTCCTCGCGCCTGGCGGTCCATGAAATCCTCATCGGGATTCTGGTGACCGTCACAACCCCTGTGACCCTCATGATGCTCGCGCGCGCGGCGCTGCATCGCGACCGGGTCGAGAACAACGGAAAGGCGCCGCCGAAGCATTCCGGGCGGCACCTCTGAAATTTCCCGATTTGAACGGAGAAGGAGCGGCATCATTCGCGACCGCTCCTTCTCTGCTATCTCCGCCCGCTAGCCTATATGCCCACCGCAGCGGCAAGCGCGGCCAAGGGTGAAGGCTCAGGCGAGAATACGTCAAGGACGCAAGGCGCCGCCACGACAGCCAGCGCCAGCATGCGAAAAATCAAGCGTTTCATGGGGTACTCCCTGGACTATCGAAATGGTCAGGCGAGTGTCAGCTCGACTGCGATATTGCCCCGTGTCGCCTTCGAATAGGGGCAGGTCTGGTGCGCTTCCTCGATGAGGGCCCGGGCGAGTTCCGGGTCGAGGCCCGGCAGGCTGACATTCAATCGGGCCTGCAGAAAATAAGCGCCGTCGGTGGTGCCGAGATCGACTTCGGCATCGACGGCCGTGTCGGCAGGGAGCCGGAGCTTGCGCTTGCCGGCAGCAAGTCCCATTGCGCCGATGAAGCAGGCCGACCAGCCGGCAGCGAAGAGCTGCTCGGGATTGGTGCCTGGCTGCGCCGTGCCGGGAGGCGACAGCTTGACGTCGAGCTGGGCATCGTCGCTGCGGGCCAAACCATCGCGGCCGCCGGTCGTATGGGTCTTGCCGGTGTAGAGAACCTTTTCAATCTTCGTCATGGGAGCACTCCTTCGTGTTCTGTCGCAAGGGGCGACGTTGTTGACAGGAGTGGTTTTGAAGGACTGACGTATCCGGCTTGTTTCCTGAAATGCCGGAAGTGTATCAAAGCGTAGCTAAAGGCCGGCGGGATATAGTCGCATACACAAAGCGGCCCGCAACCTCATGGCCGCAGCGTTACTTCGGCCGCCAGCCCGCCACCCTCCCGGTTGTAAAGGCGCACCGCGCCGCCGATCGTGCCGGCGAGCTGTTGCGCGATGGCAAGACCCAGCCCTGTGCCCCCGGTCTCACGGTTGCGGGACTGCTCCAGCCGGAAGAATGGCTGCATGGCCGCATCGAGCATGTCGTCAGGGATACCCGGCCCGCGATCCATCACCGTGATCGCGATATCGCTCTCGCCCTTTCGCTCGACGCTGATCTCGGCGGCACCGGCGAACTTGATCGCATTATCGATGAAGTTCGTGAGAATGCGCCGCAAGGCATGCGGCTTGGTCGAGGCGGTTCCTTGAACGATACCGACCACGGAGACCGCCTTTCCGGTATCCTGATAATCATAGGCGATACTGTCGATGAAGGAAGAAAGGTCGATGCGCGCAGTCTTCTCGCCATTGCCGTGTGAGCTGCGCGCATAGGCGATACCATCCTGCACCAGACGCTCGATCTCGCGCAGGTCGTTGACGAGCTTGTCTCTCTCCGGCGAGTCGTCCGCCATGTCGGCGCGCAGGCGCATGCGGGTGATCGGCGTCTGAAGGTCGTGGGAAATGGCTGCGAGGATCTGCACCCGCTCTTCGAGATAATGAGCGATGCGCTCGCGCATGCCGTTGAAGGCGCGCGCCGCGTGAGCCACCTCGCTCGGCCCGACCTCGCTCATCGGCTGCCCCTTCTGGTTCGGATCGAGCGCATCGGCAGCCGCCGCAAGCTCACCCAGCGGGCGGATCGCCTGCCGTACCGCGAACCAGGTACAAAGGACCAGCAATGCCATCTGCACAGCGAAAACGTAGGGAAGCCATTTGGCAACCGGCATCACGCCGGTCGGCGTGACGTCGATCGTCAATGGTGAGCCGTCGGAGAGCGTCAGGTGTCCCTGCAGCCGCTTGCCGTCGCCCGGAATGGATTCGATCTTCAGGGGAAACTTGTGGCCTGCGGCCTCCTCTATGCGCTCCGCGATCTCGGCACCCCGGCCGGACATGTCAGGCACGCCGGGAAGGCCCGGCCCGAGAACGAGGCGATAATTGCCACGGCTCAGCCGATCCAGCCAATCCGCCCGCTCGTTGGCCGGCAGCCGGTCGACCACGGCGATGGAGGTGGCAAGGTCGCTTTCCAGCGTCCCTAGCATCACCGCCTTGGCCGACATGTAGCGTTCCAGCAAGAGGATGCTGAAGGACAGGCCGTACGCAATTGCCAGTCCGGCGAACAGGATGAGGAAGAGCCGCGAGCGGAGCGTGCTCGGCCACCGCCAGCGGCGAGCTGTACCGCTGGCCGTCATGTCCTGGGCTCCGAAATCTCGACCGGAACGGAGAAAACATACCCTTCGGCCCGCACGGTCTTGATGTAGGTCGGTTCGCGCGCGTCGTCGCCCAAGCGCTGGCGCAGCCGGCTGACGAGAAGGTCGATGGAACGGTCGAAAAGCTCGGCATCGCGCCCCTGCGTGAGATTCAGCAACTGATCGCGATTAAGCACACGCTGTGGATGATCGATGAAGACCCTTAGCAGACGGTATTCGGCTCCACTCAGCGCGATTTCGGTGCCATCCTTGTCGAGAAGATGCCGGCCAACCGTGTCCAGGCGCCAATCGCCGAAGGTCAGGATCTGGCCGGCTTCGCTGATCTGGAGATTGGGCGGCAGCATCCGCGTTCGGCGCAGGACCGCCTTGATGCGCGCCAGAAGCTCGCGTGCGGCAAAGGGCTTCGGCAAATAATCATCGGCGCCCATCTCCAACCCGATGATGCGGTCCATTTCGTCGCTACGAGCCGTCAGCATCAGGACTGGCGTCGCCTTGTGCTTGCCGGCGCGCAATTCGCGGCAAAGGACCAGCCCGTCATCACCCGGCATCATGACATCGAGAACGATCAAGTCGACCGTATCCGTCTCGAGGAAGTTGCGCATCTGCCGGCCGTCGGCCGCCACCGTCGCGCGAAGTCCGTTCTTCTTCAGATAGCTCGACACAAGCTCGCGAATTTCGCGGTCGTCATCGACGATCAGGATATGGTCGATATGCTCCATCTTCGGACCTTCAAATCCTCGTTTGCTGTATGGGCGGCGAACCGCTGATCCTCTTTAGACGCGGATTCGGCTGCTGCGAAGCGGAGAAATATCCTCACAGCAGCCAACGTCGACCTAGAACTTCGCAACGTCGAGGACGGCCTGGGCAAACGCCTCCGGCGCTTCCTGGGGCAGGTTGTGGCCAATGCCGCCTGTGATGTTGCGATGCTCGTACTTTGCGGAAAACTTGGCCGCATAGACCGAAGGATCCGCATGTGGCGCACCGTTTGCGTCACCTTCCATGGTAATGGTCGGAATGGTGATCACCGGCCCCATGGCGAGCTTCCTTTCGTATGCATCGTACTTGGCTTCGCCCTTAGCCAGCGCCAGCCGCCAACGATAGTTGTGGATGGTGATCTCCACATGATCGGGATTGTCGAAGGCCGGCGCCGAACGGTTGAAGGTTTCGTCGTCGAACTTCCATGTCGGCGATGCGGTCTGCCAGATCAGGCGGACGAAATCGCGGGTATTGGCGGCATAACCGAGGCGGCCGCGTTCGGTCGCAAAATAAAACTGGTACCACCAGGCAAGTTCAGCCTTCGGAGCAAGCGGCTTCTTGTTGATTTCCTGGCTGCCGATCAGGTAGCCGCTGACGGACACGAGAGCCTTGCAACGCTCCGGCCAGAGTGCCGCCATGATACCGGCGGTGCGTGCGCCCCAGTCATAGCCGGCGACGATAGCCTGCTCGATGCCGAGAGCATCGAGAAATGCGATCATGTCGGCGGCAAGAGCAGACTGCTGACCATTGCGCGGTGTCTTGTCGGACAGAAAACGGGTGGTGCCATAGCCACGGAGATAAGGAACGAGGACGCGATAGCCGGCCGCTGCGAGGATCGGCGCGACATCGACGAAACTGTGGATGTCGTAAGGCCAGCCGTGCAGCAGCAAGACGGCCTGGCCATCCGCCGGGCCGGCCTCGGCGTAACCGATGTCGAGCACACCCGCTGCGATCTGTTTCAGGCTCTCGAACGAGGTATGGTTGCCGGCCTTGCCGGCGGCAGACGACGATCCCGTAGCAGATTGGGCGTTCGCCAACGAGGTCATGCCGAGCTCGACGGCTGCAACGGTCATTGCAGCTACGCCGAAGAAGCGGCGGCGTTGAAGGTTGACTTCGTTCTGGGGCAACTTGGGGCTCATCGTGTTCTCTCCGATCCGTGTTTGATGATGTGGGACAAAATGCTGGCGGCATGTATACGACATGTGTCCCCTGCGTCCCGTAATTGCATTCGGATGTAGCATCCGCCAGCCCGGATACAGTCTGATACAATTCATCGCTCGCCCGCCCGCCCAGCGGCATCCTCGGCAGCACGATTGTCTCGTTCTGTAGACTGAGGGCCAATCCCTACACTTCGATACATTTCCCCGCCGATCCGGACACACGCGGGATACGTCACGTCGACCAGATTGGCGCCGTGCTGGTCGAACCGCATCGCCGGCCAGAACCAGAACCCGGTTTCAAAGGAAACGATGATGACCCTTCTTATCATTGCCTATCTTGGAGGCGCGCTGACGATCCTCAGCCCCTGCATCCTGCCCATCCTCCCCTTCGTCTTCGCTCGATCAGGACAACCTTTCGTCCGCAGCACGCTGCCCATGCTCGCCGGCATGGCTGCGACCTTCGCCGCCGTGGCGACGCTCGCCGCGGTCGGCGGCAGTTGGGCGATCCACGCCAACGAATATGGTCGTCTGGCTGCGATCGTCTTGCTAGCCGTTTTCGGCGTCAGCCTGATCTCGCCCCGCATCGCGAGCGCCATTTCCCAGCCGGTCGTTGACCTAGGCAACCGGATGCTGAACACCGCTGGAAAACCTGGCGCCGCGCCGACGGCGGCGAGCTCGCTAATCCTTGGGATCGCGACCGGTCTGCTCTGGGCGCCATGCGCCGGACCGATCCTCGGCCTCGTTCTGACCGGTGCCGCGCTACAGGGCGCAAACCTCGAAACGACCTTCCTGCTGGCCGCCTACGCCGCCGGCGCCGCGACCTCGCTCGCCATTGCCTTGGCTGTGGGCGGCAAGATCTTTGCTGGCATGAAGCGGTCACTGGGTGTCAGCGAACGCATCCGCCAGGCCTTGGGCGTAGCGGTACTGGCTGGCGTTGCCACCATCGCGTTTGACCTCGACACCGGACTGCTCGCGCGGCTTTCCTATGCAAGCACAACATCCTTCGAGCAAGCGGTATTGGACCGGCTGCAAGTGAAGCAGAATGCCGCACAATCCACAGAGGTTGCCAGCAACGGCGCGATGGCGATCAGCGACGCTGCAGGATCGTTCCACGCGAACCTGCCGATCGAAGGCCCTGCCCCTTCATTGAATGGCGCGGACGAATGGCTGAATTCGCCGCCGCTTGATCTCAAGCAACTCCGCGGCAAGGTCGTTCTGGTCGATTTCTGGACCTACTCATGCATCAACTGCATCAGGACCACACCCTTTGTCCGCGCCTGGGCTGAAAAGTACAAGGACCAGGGTCTTGTGGTAATCGGTGTACATGCTCCGGAATTCGCGTTCGAGCAGAAGATCGACAATGTCAAAAAGGCCGTCAGCGACTTCAAGATCGGCTATCCGGTTGCGATCGACAACGACTACAAGATCTGGCGCGCCTTCGACAACAGCTATTGGCCGGCCCACTATCTGATCGATGCCGACGGCCAGATCCGCTACCACCACTTTGGCGAAGGCAATTACCGCCAGACCGAGCAGGCAATTCAGGATCTCCTGCGCGAGGCCGGCGCCAATGCCTCCGCCAGCGCGCCGGTGACACCCGACGCCAAGGGCGCTGAGGCCGGCCCCGACCTGAAGAACATCCGGTCCGACGAAACCTATCTCGGCTATACACGCGCCACCAACTTCGCCTCGCGGGAGAATGTGAACGCCGACGCCCCACGCGAGTATTCGGTCGGACAGCCTGATCTCAACGAATGGGGCCTGTTGGGCACCTGGACTGTCGGCGCGGAACAGGCCACGCTCGACAAACCGAATGGCCGTATCGCCTACCGGTTCAGTGCTCGCGATCTACATCTCGTCCTGGGTCCCGGCACAGCCGGGAAACCGGTCCGCTTTCAGGTGAAGATCGACGGCAAGGCGCCGGGAGACAGTCACGGTGCGGATACCGATTCCGACGGCAACGGCACCGTCACCTCGACAAGGCTCTACCAGCTTGTCCGCCAATCCGGCGACGTGGAAGTGCGGACCTTCGAGATCCGCTTCCTCGACCCGGGCGTCGAAGCCTACGCCTTCACCTTCGGCTGAAGCCTCTTTTCCATCCAACCAACCCCAATACAGGAGCTATTTCCATGAACCGTCGTTACATCTCCACCCTTGCTCTCGCATTCGCCACCAGCGTCATTGCCTTCGCAGCCCAGGCTGCCGAGGTGAAGAACATCGTTATCGTCCATGGCGCTCTTGCTGATGGTTCCGGCTGGCGCAAGGCAACTGACATCCTCGAACGGCGCGGCTTCAACGTCACGATCGTGCAGGAGCCGATCACCTCGCTTGCCGACGATATCGCCGCCACCAAGCGAGTGCTCGACCTGCAGGACGGTCCGACACTCCTCGTCGGTCACAGCTATGGCGGCATGGTGATCACCGAGGCCGGCAACAGCACGAATGTCGCTGGCCTTGTCTATGTCGCCGCCTTTCAGCCCGACAAGGGCGAAAGCCTGCTGAACCTCGCCAGCTCCAAGCCGGCCAGCGGCATGAACATCCGCGAGACAAAAGACGGCAAGTATCTCTATCTGGATCCTGCCGGTTTCGCGGCCGACTTCGCCGCCGACTTGCCGAAGGACGAGGTCGCCTTCCTCGCCAAGTCGCAGGTTTTCGCATCAAAGGACGCATTCTCCGCCAAGGTTGGCGAGCCTGCCTGGCGGACGAAGAAGAGCTGGTCGATCGTCGCCACCGACGACCACTCGATCAACCCGGAGCTTGAGCGGGACATGGCAAAGCGCGCCGGCAGCGCGGTGACCGAGATCAAGGCAAGCCACGCGGTCTTCGCCTCCCGGCCGGAGAAGGTCGCCGATGTGATCGCGGCGGCAGCAGCTGCGTCCAGCAAGTGAGTTGTTGCGGCAGTTCACGCATGTCGTGAACTGCCGCACGCGCTATCCGAACGTTATTTGACTTTTGTCAGAGCTCGTGAATAATGTCGAAATAACTCATTTCTGGAATATGCCGTATGCCCATCCGCTCCACCGACCAGGTACTGCACAAAGCCGCCTGGCTCTACTACACCCATGGCATGCGGCAGGATGAGGTGGCAAAGCACCTCGACATTTCCCGCGCCTCGGTGGCGATGTACCTCAGGCGGGCTCGGGAAACAGGCATCGTCAACATCGCGACATCAACACAGCTTTTCGCAGACGACGTTCTAGCACGCCAGGTGGAAGATGCGATCGGCCTCAAGTCCGTCTGGATTGTTCCGGAAGATCGGCATGCGCTGGATCCGACAGCGGAAATGCCGGTCGTGGCGGCCGCCGTATTTCTGGAACTGATCGGCAAGGGTGATAGGGTCGGCGTTGCCTGGGGGCGAACCGTCTATCACATTGCCGACGTCATGCCCTTCGCCGACCTGCAAGGGGTAACGGTGGTCCAGCTTTGCGGAAACCTTGGCGCGCCCTATTCCTATCGGCCCGACCAATGCACGACAGAAATTGCGCGGCGGTTGAACGCAGAAGGTATCAACTTCTATGCGCCGTTGGTTCTAAGCTCCGAGCGGTTGGCGCACGAGCTGCGGCAGGAGCCGGTTATCCAGGAGCAATTGGCCACGATACCGGACTGCACGCTCGCGCTTTATTCCGTTGGCGGCATCGAGGCCGACAGCCATCTTGTCAAGTGCGGGGCGCTGACCGCCGAGGAAATGAAGGCGCTGGGCGAGGCAGGCGCTGCCGGTGTCATCGCTGGCCAGGTGATCGACCGGGAGGGGCAATTGATGGATTGCGCCCACAACCGTCGATGCATTTCTGCCGATCTCGACTCCATCCGGTCAATCCCGAAGCGGATGATGGTCGTGCAGGAGGACGAGAAGCTGGAACCTTTGGTCGCTGCCATCAAGGGCGGCTTTGCTTCGCATCTTATCATCACCGCTTCGATGGCACGGCGTCTGCTCGATCGCTGGAGCGGCACCGCGGCACCAGGCAGCGGGACCTGAATTCAATAAAGTCAGGCATGGCGGGTGCGGAGGCGCTGGCTTTGCCGTGAACGGAGGAGGACATCATGAAGAATCTTTGGCGCGACAGCGATGCGGAAGCAATGGTCGAAGCCTATGCCAAGAAAGGCATCAATCGCGATCTCGCACTCAGAACCTACACGACCCGGCTGCTCGGCGGAGAGCCACGCCTGGTGCTGCACGGCGGTGGCAACACGTCGGTCAAGACTGTGGTCAGCGATATCGTCGGCGACGAGTGGGAGGTCCTCTGCGTCAAGGGCAGCGGGTGGGACATGGGCACGATCGAGCCTGAAGGGTTGCCCGCGGTCAAGATGGCGTCGCTGCTCAAGGCCCGCAAGCTTGACGCGCTCTCGGACGAGGACATGGTGACGCTGCAACGCGCCAACTTGGTCGATCCGGCATCGCCCAATCCCTCGGTTGAGGCGCTTTTGCACGCCTTCCTTCCGCACAAGTTTGTCGACCATACCCATTCGACCGCGATCCTCGCGATCGCCGACCAGGCAGCCAGCAAGGAGATGAGCTCGGCAATCTTCGGCAAAAAGATGGGCTTCGTGCCCTACATCATGCCGGGCTTCGCCCTCGCCAAGGCCGCTGCCGAAGTGTTCGATCGGGACCCCGATGTTGACGGTCTCATCCTCGACAAGCACGGCATCTTCACCTTTGGCGAGACGGCCAAGGAAGCCTACGACAGGATGATCCATTACGTCACGCTGGCGGAAGACTATGTGCGCGACCACGGGAAAAACCCGTTCACGCCGGCAATCCTGCCGCAGACAATCGCTCCCGCGAGCGAGATCGCATCGATGTTGCGTGGCGCCGTTGCCGTCGCTCGTGGCGATGGCCGTTACGATCGCATGGTGAGCGAATTCCGGACCTCCCCCGCCATCCTCGAATTCGTCAATGCGCGCGAGGTCGAGGACATGGCCTCGCGTGGTGTCTCGACCCCTGATCTGTCGATCCGCATCAAGACCGGTCCGATGGTATTGCCGGCGCCGGACGCCGATCGGATCGAGGATTTCCGCAGCGTCATCGACGCCCGCGTGGCAGCCTTTGTGGCAGACTATACGGAGTACTTCCGCACGAACGACGCGCGTGACGATGTGAAGCGGACGATGCTGGACCCGATGCCGCGTCTCACCCTCGTCCCCGGCCTCGGCATGTTCGGCCATGGCCGCACACTCAAGGACGCGAAGATCGCAGCCGATGTCGGCGAGATGTGGATCGAGGCGGCACGGGATGCGGAATCGGTCGGGCGCTTCGAGCCCGTCAGCCGACCGGATCTCTTCGATCTCGAATACTGGTCCCTGGAACAGGCAAAACTCGCCGGTGCCAAGCCAAAACCGCTAACGGGACAGGTGGCATTCGTAACCGGCGGTGCCGGCGCCATCGGCGCAGCAACGGCCAAGCTCTTCGCGCGTGAAGGCGCCCACGTCGTGGTGGCTGACCTCGACGGCGGCAAGGCGAGTGATATAGCCAAGGCGATCGGCAACCAATCCATCGGCGTGGCGTGTGATGTTACGGATCCAGCCTCGGTGCGCGCCGCCTTCGATCGTGCAGTTGCAACCTTCGGCGGCGTCGACATCCTTGTCTCCAATGCCGGTGCGGCATGGGAGGGCGCCATTGCAACGCTCGATGACAGCTTGCTACGTCGGAGTTTTGAGCTGAACTTCTTCTCGCACCAACTGGTCGCGCAAAACGCCGTCAGGATCATGAAGCAGCAGGGCACCGGCGGCGCGTTGCTCTTCAATGCGAGCAAGCAGGCGGTCAATCCCGGGGCAAAATTCGGCGCCTACGGACTGCCAAAAGCCGCAACGCTGTTCCTCTCGCGGCAATACGCCCTGGAGCACGGCGCAGATGGCATCCGTTCGAATGCGGTCAATGCCGACCGTATTCGTTCGGGGCTGCTGGACGATGAGATGATCGCCAAGCGGGCCGCCGCCCGCGGGCTCTCGGTCAAGGACTATATGGGTGGCAACCTGCTCGGGCAGGAGGTGACCGCCGAGGATGTGGCTCAGGCCTTCCTCAACCATGCGCTGGCCGAGCGCACGACCGCCGACGTCACGACGGTGGACGGCGGCAACATCGCTGCCGCCCTGCGCTAAAACCAGGGCGCAGATCCGCTTCTCCGGTCACCTGACCGGAGAGGCCAAGCCGCAGCCAGACAACTCCGCAAACGAAAAAGGCGGCCCGAAGACCGCCTCCCATTCGCCAGACAAAGCCGGAAACTACTTCTTGCTGGGCGTCGGCATCCATGCAGGAACCGCAACGTCGGCATGGGCGAACTGCGGCAGCTTGGCGCCGAGCTCTTCCATGTTCTTGATATCGGCATCCTTCAGCTGCTGCTGCGTGATCAGAGTCGGAGGAACGATCACGTTGTGGCCCGGATCTTCGCCGGCAAGCAGCATGGCAAGGGCGCGAACGGACACCTGACCGACCACGGCAGGATTGGTCGCGGCCGTTGCCGCCCAGGCGCTATCCGGTTCGCGCATGGCGGCGATATCGGAGGTGGAAATATCGGCCGAGTAGATCTTCACGCTGGTCGAAAGGCCAGCTTCGTCGACCGCGATCTTTACGCCCTTGGCGAACTCGTCATAGGGCGCGAACATCACCTGGATATCGGGGTTGGCTGACAGGACCGAGCGGGCCTGGTTGGCGACAGAGTTTGCGATGGGATTGTCCATCGTCCCGAACATCGCGGCTTCCTTGATGCCCGGATACTTCGTCTTGAACTCCTTCCAGGTCTCGTCGCGGCGGTCGAGCGGCGCGATGCCGGCGACATAGACGTAGCCGGCCTTCCAGCTCTCACCGTTGTCCTTGATGGACTGCTCGAGCGCGAGCCGCGCCAGATCGCGGTCGGACTGCTCGATCTGCGGGATCTGCGGATTCTCGACGTTGACGTCGAAGGCGACAACCTTGATCCCGGCGTCGACGGCGCGCTTGGCCGCTTCCTTCATCGATTCCGTCAGGCCGTGCTGGATGATGATACCATCGACCTTGAGCGCGATCGCCTGGTCGACCATGTCGGCCTGCAACGCGGCATCCTGGCGGCTGTCCAGCACGCGAAGATCAACGCCAAGGGCCTTGGCCTGCGCTTCGACGCCCGACAGATAGGATTGGAAGAAGTCGCCGGTCGACAGATAACGCACGAGGGCGATCTTGACCTTGCCGGGATTATCAAAGGGCTTGGGCATTTCGGCCGAAACGGCCATGCCAGAAAAGGCCGTCGCGCCCATAAGACCTATGGTCAGCTTGGCGAGTGTTCTGCGCGTAATATTCATTCCTGTCTCCTCCACAGTAGACGCTTTGTTGTTCATGCGTATGCGCGATGGGCCTCCCAGCCCTATCGTTTGCCTCTCCCCGATAGAGCAAAGGTAAAGACCAGCGCGATGACCAGCACCGCACCCTTGACGAAATCCTGCGTGTAGTAGGGCGCGTTCATCATCGTTAGGCCCTGCAGGAGAACACCGACGAAGAGCGCACCGATCGCGGTGCCGAAAGCGTTCGGCTTGGCAACACCAAGCACTGCGAAGCCGATGAGCGCAGCCGCAACCGCATCCAGCAGGAGATTGTTGCCCGAAGCGATATCGCCACGGCCCAGACGCGCCGCAAGCAGGATGCCGCCGATCGAGGCGAAGACGCCCGAGATGACATAGGCGAACATCTTGTAGGTATTGACCGGCGCACCGGCGAGCTGGGCGGCGCGCTCGTTCGAACCAACGGCGTACATCATCCGGCCGTAGCGGGTGTACTCCAGGAAGAACCAGATGAGCACGGCAAGGACGATCAGCACGACGACCGAAACCGGCACCAGATTGGGCAGGATAAGATCGAAGCGATGGCGCCCGAGTGCCAGGAAGGCCGGGCTGAACGTGCCGCTTGCGGTGCTGCCGTCAGGCAGGCTCATGCCGGTCGCAATCGATCGGCCTTCGGTGGGAATGCGCTGCAGCCCGACAAGCAGGAACATCATACCCAGCGTCGCCAGCAGGTCGGGAACGCGCATGTAGACGACCAGGAAGCCGTTGATCAGCCCGATGACGATACCGATCAGCAGGCACGCGGCAATGGCGGTCGTGGCGTCGCCGTTCATGATGACCATGATATAGGACGAGGCCATCATCGCCGTTGTCGCAACGGAGCCGATCGACAGGTCGAAGCCGCCGACGACCATGGTTGCCGTAACGCCAAGTGCCAGGATGCCGGTGATCGAAACGGATTGCAGGATGAAGACGGCGCTCTGCGGCGATGCAAAGCCGCTGGTGACGATGGAGAAATAGACGAGCATGCCCGCCAGCAGCACCAGAAACCCATAGCGGATCGCGAGCTCGCGAATGGTGGCGCTGCTCGCCTGCGGCGGAACGCTTCGTGTCGTCGGCGCAGCGGCGATCGGCGTGTCGTGATCAGTCATTCAATTCACCATTTCATGCTGCCCGGCGATTTCGGCCAGCAGTTTGTTGACGTCGATATTCGCGTTACGGTGTTCGCCCACCAGGGTCTGCTCGGACATCACGAGAATACGGTCGGCAATTTCGAAGGCCTCATCGAGTTCGGTGAGAAAGACCACGGTCGCCCTTCCCTTGGCCGAGGTCCGCAGCTTGCCCGCAATGTCGCGCCGGGCGGCGATGTCGACGCCCTGAAAGGGCTCGTCGAGCACCAGCAGCCGGCACGGCTGGCTCAGCCAGCGGGCGACCATGACCTTTTGCTGATTGCCGCCGGACAGCGTGTGCATTTCGTCGCGCTCCGACCGGCAGACGATGCCGAGCGCCGCAATCTGCCGCTTCGCCTCTCCCCGTTCCGAACCACGGCTCGAGACCCCGCCGAGATGCGCGAGCCGCCTCAGAAATGGCAGGCTCATGTTCTCGTAGATATTGAAATCGGGAATGATGCCGCTGTCCGTACGGTCCTTGGCAACAAGGAAGACGCCCTCGTTGATTGCCTGCTGCGGTGTGCGAGGCTTGTAAGGCTTGCCGTCGAGCGACATCTGGCCGGCAGCAGGCTGCCTTGCGCCGAAAAGCGTTTCGGCAAGCGCAGTCTTGCCGACACCGACGAGGCCGGTGACAGCAACGACTTCTCCCTCGCGAAGGGCAAAGGAGAAGGGCCGAGCACCGCTGGCCAGTTGCAGGCTCTCGGCGGAGAGAACCGGTGCCCCTCCGGTTTGTACGGTGATGCCGCCATGGCTGATCGTCTTGCCGAGCATGGCGTTGACCGCACCCTCATAGTCGAGCTCGGGGCCGGCAAAAGAGCCGGTGATCCGTCCGTCTCTGAGGCTGACGATACTGTCGGCAAGACGCCGGATATCAGACATCCGGTGCGAGATATAAAGGATCGCCACTCCGTGGGCGCGCAGGCGGTCGACAAGCTGGAACAGCCGCTCGGCCTCGGCGCTCGACAGCGACGATGTCGGCTCGTCCAGAATCAGGACTTTCGGTTCGTGCGCCATGGCACGGGCAATGGCTACCATCTGCCTGTCGGCAAGGGAGAGGTCGGCAATGCTGGCGTCGAGATTGATCGACAGGCCCATGCGGTCGGCAACAGCTTTTGCTTCACGCCGCACCCGCCTTGGATTGAAGAACCAGCGGGCCGAGCGACCGTTCAGCCGGTCAAGGGTAAGATTGGTCGCGACATCGAGGTCCGCGACGACACCATCGTTGATGTTCTGATGGACGGTCACGACACCGGCGCGGATGGCCTCTGCTGGCGAGGTCGGAAAGAAGTCCCTTCCCGCGAGCGAGATATGGCCAGCGTCGCGCGCATAGACGCCGCTGACGATACGAACGAGTGTCGACTTGCCGGCGCCGTTTGCGCCCATGAGGGCAGTCACAGAGCCAGCGCGCAGTGAAAGATCCACCCCGCCGAGCACCTGAATACGACCAAACGACTTCCGCAGTCCTTCGACGCGGAACACAGGTTCTTCGTTCATTTCCATCCTCCCGACATGATGCTAGGACGGGACGTCATCAAATGTCAAGCGCGTTGACATTTGACAAAGTAGCCCATATCAAATGCCATCAAGATCGTTGATTGGGAGATCGCTGGCCGACCAAAGAGGAGGGAAGCCAGCAGTGCGGGGCGGAGACGAGCCCGCACGAAAACGATCCGGGAGGAAGATAATGACGGATACGAAACCGTTCGTGGCGCTATGCCCCGAAACGTTGCCGCAACGGCTGGGCGCCCTGCCGGAACTCAGGGCAAGACTCGGCGCCAACAACAACAGCTGGCGTGTCAGAGAAGTCGGCGACGGCAACCTCAACTTGGTCTTCATCGTCGAAGGCGAACAGGGAAAAGCGATCGTGAAGCAGGCGCTGCCTTATGTGCGCCTTGTCGGCGAAAGCTGGCCACTGCCGCTGAAGCGGTCCTTCTTCGAATATCACGCGCTGGTCCGCCAATCGGAGCGCGACCCCGGCATGGTGCCGGAGATTTTCTATTTCGACGCCGAGCAGGCGATCATTGTCATGGAATTCCTGTCGCCGCACATCATCCTGCGGCGCGCGCTCATCGAGGGCCAGCAATTGCCCAGGATTGGTCGCGATCTCGGCCTCTTCGCTGCGCGGACGCTGTTTCGTGGCTCGGACCTCGCGATGTCCGCGCGCAAGCGCAAGGAGGATCTGGCGCTGTTTTCCGACAATGTCGAGCTTTGCGACATCACGGAAAACCTCGTCTTCTCCGATCCCTACTTCGAAGCGTCTCTAAACCGGCACACGTCGCCGCAGCTTGACGGCCTGGTGGCCGAATTACGGGCCGACCGCGACCTGAAAGTAGAGGCGCAGAAGCTCAAGCATCTCTTTACCGCCAAGGCCGAGACGCTGCTCCATGGCGACCTCCACACCGGATCTGTGATGGTGACGGGCGAAGAGACGCGCGTCATCGACCCGGAATTTGCCTTCTACGGCCCCATTGCATTCGACGTGGGCATGATGATCGCCAATTTCTGGATGAGCTATTTCTCGCAGGCAGGGCACGAAGAAGACGGTGATCGCGAAGAAATGCGACGCTACCTATTGGGGGTCGTCGACGAGATCTGGACGACCTTCCGCGCGGAATTCGCTCGCCTCTGGCACGAGGAGCGCAACGGCATCCTCTACCAGCGATCACTCTTCGAAGATCGCGGCGACCGGCTGGGCTCCGAACAAGCACTCAACCACATGCTGCACGAGATCTGGACTGACATGCTCGGCTTTGCCGGTGTGGAGATCCATCGCCGTATCCTCGGCCTCGCGCACAATGCGGATTTCGAAACCATTTCGGACCTCGACCTGCGCGCGCGCTGCGAAACGAAAGCCCTGAAGCTGGGCCGTCATCTCGTCGTCAACCGCCGGCAAATTCATAGCCTTGCAGAGATCAGCTCTTTGGCCAACAGGCTCGAGAAGGAGACAGTCAGTTGAAAGTCGGAGAACGCCACTACCACACCATCTGGCTGAACGAGGACGGCAGATCCGTTGACATCATCGATCAACGGTGGCTGCCGCATGAGTTCCGGGTGGTCACGCTGAAGAACGTGGAGGACGTTGCGGTTGCCATTCGCGACATGTGGGTACGAGGCGCGCCACTGATCGGCGTAACCGCGGCTTATGGTGTTGCCCTTGCCATGGCCTCCGACAGCAGCGATGCGTCGCTCGACACAGTCTGGGAAACCCTTCACGAGACGCGCCCGACAGCCATCAACCTGCGCTGGGCGCTCGATTCCATGCGTGAGTTTCTACGCAAGCTGCCGGAAGGCGAGCGAGCTGATGCCGCCTATCGGCGTGCCGCTGAAATCGCGGAGGAAGATGTCGACCTGAACCGCAGCATCGGCATGAACGGCCTTGCCGTCATCCGTGAGATCGCTGCGCGCAAGAATCCCGGCGAGCCCGTCAATATTCTCACGCACTGCAACGCCGGTTGGCTTGCCACCGTCGATTACGGCACCGCCACGGCCCCGATTTATCTGGCGGCCGAAGAAGGCATTCCGGTGCATGTCTATGTCGATGAAACCCGGCCACGCAACCAAGGCGCCCAGCTGACGGCATGGGAACTGAACGGCCATGGCGTGCCGCATACGCTGATCGTCGACAATGCCGGCGGCCATTTGATGCAGCATGGTGACATCGACATGGTGATTGTCGGCACCGACAGGACCACGGCAAACGGCGACGTCTGCAACAAGATCGGGACCTACCTGAAGGCTCTTGCCGCCAAGGACAACAACGTTCCTTTCTATGTGGCACTTCCCTCGCCCACCATCGACTGGACGGTGCATGACGGTGTGCGCGAAATCCCGATCGAGGAGCGCAGCGCCGACGAGGTAACCTTCGTGCAGGGTCGCGGCCCTGACGGTTCGATCGCCACCGTTCGCGTCTCACCGGATGGAAGTCCCGCGGCCAACCCCGCCTTCGATGTGACGCCGGCCCGCCTGATTACCGGCCTCATCACGGAACGCGGCATCGCCGAAGCCTCGCCATCAGGGCTGAAGGCGCTTTTTCCCGAGCGGAGATAATCATGAGCATCCCCAACAAGCAGCGCACGGAGGATGTCGCAGCCGGCATCCGAAAGCGTGTCTTCCTCCATACGATGCGGAACAATGGCGGCTATCTGAGCCAGGCCTGCTCCGCAGCGGAAAGCCTGGCATTCCTCTACAACGAGGCACTCCATCTCGGAGAACCGACACTTCCTAAAGTGCCCCCGCCCTTCGCCGGCGTTCCGTCGTCTACGAACCCACAGGCATTCACCGGAGCGGGTTATCACGGTCCTTTCACGCCGGAATACGACCGCTTCATCGTCTCGCCCGCGCATTACGCGCTCGTCATCTACTCGGCGCTCATCCAGGTCGGCCGCATGGATGAAGATGCGCTTGACCATTTCAACCGCGACGGCGGTTCCGTCGAGATGATCGGTGCCGAGCATAGCCCGGGCATGGAGGTAACCACCGGATCGTTGGCGCAGGGCCTCTCCATGGCATCGGGCCTCGCCTGGGCGCGCAAACGCCGCGGCGAACCCGGCAAGGTCTGGGTTTACATGTCCGATGGCGAATTCCAGGAGGGACAGACCTGGGAGTGCCTGGCCGCCATGAGCTACCATGGCATAGACAACATTCGCGTTGTCGTAGACGTCAATCGTCAGCAATGCGACGGTGCCATGTCGTCCGTCCTCGATCTCGGCGATCTGCCCGCGCGTGTTGCTGCCTTCGGCGCCACCTGCCGCTCCATCGACGGCCATGACCTGCAGGCCTTCCGGACGGCAGCCGACGGCGCCGAGACGGGAAAACCGCTCCTCATCCTCGCGAACACCTCGCCATTCGAAGGCATGCCGTTCCTGAAGAGACGGTTCCCCCGCCTCCATTATGTCCGTTTCAAATCCGCCGACGAGCGCCAGGAAATGCAGGCGGCGATCGCCGCCGAACTCGGTGTCGACATTGCAGAAATAGCGAGGGCCTGATCATGGTCGAAATCGTCAATCGCCCCTACGCCAAGGCTTTTGAAGCCTTCGCTTCGGCCCGACCCGAAGTGCTTTGCCTGTCGGCCGACCTGACATCGTCGTGCGAAGTCGATGGATTCCGCGATCGTTATCCGGATCAGTTTCTGTCGCTTGGGATGGCCGAGCAGAATATGCTGTCCTTTGCCGGCGGGCTGGCGATGCAGGGCTTTCGCCCGTTCATCCATACCTTCTCTGTGTTTCTCTATCGCCGTCCCTACGATCAGTTGATCAACTCGATCGCCTATTCCAACCGCAAGGTCCGGATGATGGGTTTCCTGCCCGGCATCACGACGCCGGGCGGCATCACCCATCAGGCGATCGAAGACATATCGGTCATGCGGGCGATCCCGAACATGACGGTGCTCGAGACCGGCGACGCGACCGAAGTGGAAACGGTGCTCGATGTTGCCGACGCCATCGACGGGCCCGTCTATGTTCGCGTCTTGCGCGGCGAGGTGCCGCGGCTGTTTTCGACGCCGTTCGAATTCAACCGGCTGCGTACGCTTAGTGAAGGCGACGATATTCTTGTCGTCACCTCGGGTGTCTGCACGGAAGAGGCGTTGCGTGCGGCCGGGCCGCTGAAGGAACGCGGGATCGGCGTTCACCATCTCCACGCGTCGACGCTGAAGCCGTTCGACCGTGATGGTCTCATCAGGGCTGCGCGCGGCAAGAAGGGTGTTGTCACGCTTGAAAACCACACGATCAACGGCGGGCTTGGTTCGCTGGTCGCGGAAATTCTGGCTGAAGAGGGTCTCGGCATCCGCCTTCGCCGGCTGGGACTGGAAGACACGTTCGCCCATGGCGCCTCCAAGCCCTATCTGATGAAGAAATACGGCCTCGACGCCAGCGCGCTGACGCACGCGATCAGCAAACTTCTCGGCCGCGACCTCGATATTGCCGATGCCGAACTTGACGCCGTCCGCCTTGATACGGTGCATTCGGCGCAAAAAGCGGAAGCACTGTGATGGCTGAGCGGTTCTCCGTTACCTACTGGCTCGGCGCCATCGACGAGAAGGAGGCAAGAGCGCGAGCTCTGGATATCAGCGTCGAACAGACGGTTGAAATCCCTCGCGATATCGTGCCCCACGGTTACGTCGAAGACGAAATCCTCGGGCGGCTCGAGACCTTAACCCCCGACGGCAGCGAGCGCGGCGGCTTTATCGCCGAGATCTCGTACAGCGAGGACGATGTCGGCGGCGACTTTCTGCAATTGCTGAACATCGTTTTCGGCAACTCGTCCATCAAGACCAACACCCGTGTCGAAGGGATCAGATTGTCGAGCGGCCTGCGCACGCTATGCCCCGGACCACGGTTCGGTGCAGCGCGACTGCGCACGCGCACCGGCGTCACCTCCGGACCGCTGATCATGTCGGCCATCAAGCCGGTCGGTCTCTCGACGGCCGAACTTGCCAAGCTTGCCTACAACTTTGCACTTGGGGGCATGCACCTGATCAAGGATGACCACGGGCTGGTCGACCAGCCGACGTCTCCCTACGCGGATCGGCTTGCGGCCTGCGTGACAGCCGTCGCGGAAGCGAATGCCGAGACCGGTTTTCAATGTGCTTACGTGCCGAACATCACAGGCCCTGCCTCGCAGATCGTCGATAGAGCATTCATGGCAAAGGAAGCGGGCGCCGGCGCCGTCATGCTCGCTCCCTCTCTTGTCGGTTTCGACGTTTCGCGCGGCCTTGCCGCCGATCCGGATTTTGGCCTGCCTATCGTCTCGCATCCGACCTTCTCCGGGACGCATGTCATCACGCCCACGACCGGCTTCTCGCATCGCTTCTTCTTTGGGACCCTGCAGCGACTGATGGGCGTGGACGCGGTGGTGTTCCCGAATTTCGGCGGCAGGTTTGGTTTCTCGCGCGAGGAATGTCTGTCGATCCTCGAAGGCTGCACGGAAGATCTTGGCGGGTTGAAGCCGATCTTCCCCGCCCCTGGAGGTGGCATGACCTTTGAACGGATCCCGGACATGCAACGCGCCTACGGCGAACACGTGATCTACCTCATCGGCGGTGCGCTTCTACGCGAAAACGACCTTGTCGTCGCCTGCCAGACCCTGCGTACCGCGATAGCGGAAGCGGCGGCGCATATTCGTTAGCCGCTGTCCGCGGTCATCCGGCGGCACAGCACGAACATCGCACAAGGGACAATCTTCGATCCGGCAATATCGAACATTGTCTATTGCTGCACTGCAACAAAGAGCATATGCTCCCCTCGTATCGCTGAATTCGAAGGGTCACCATGCCACCGAAATCGAGCAGCAGCATTCAGACCCCACGGTCCGATGAGGCACCTTTGCCCATCGACCTGGCCTTGCAAGGCGGCGGCGCGCACGGCGCCTTCACCTGGGGCGTGATAGAGCGAATTCTTGACGATCCATCGCTGACGATCTCGAGCATAACCGGAACATCCGCCGGTGCCATGAACGCGGTCGTCCTTGGCCATGGCTATACATCAGGTGGTCGGGACGGGGCGAAGGCGGCGCTTGAGGCATTCTGGCGCCGGGTCAGCGATGCAGCCCGGATGAGCCCGATCCAGCGGACGCCGTTTGACGTCGTGACAGGCAACTGGTCGCTTGACAATTCGCCGGCCTATGTCCTGTTCGACCTCGTGAGCCGGCTTTTTTCTCCCTACGAGATCAATCCCGCCAACATCAATCCACTACGCGATATCCTTGAGGAGAGCGTCGATTTCGACGCCTTGAAGCGCGCCCCGATCAAGCTCTTCATCAACGCGACGAATGTGCGAACGGGCCTTCCACGCGTTTTTCGCAATGCGGATTTGAGTGCCGACGTCGTTCTCGCCTCCGCCTGCCTGCCTCTGATGCACCAGGCGATCGAAATCGATGGCGATCCTTATTGGGACGGCGGCTTCTCGGGCAATCCCCTGCTGACACCGGTCGTGCGAGAGAGTTCGGCGCGCGATATTCTACTCGTTCAGGTCAATCCGATCGAACGCGCGGGCGTGCCGAAGACGGCACGCGAAATCCTCAATCGCATGAACGAGATTTCTTTCAACTCGAGCCTGAAGAAGGAGCTGCGAGCAATCGCCGTCTTTCAGCGTATGCTTTCTGAAAGCGGTCGTGCGCCGGAAGAGTTGGCCTGGGCCAAGGATTGGGCGGGAATGCGCCTCCATCGGATCACCACGCCGAGAATGGTCGAACTCGGCGCATCGTCCAAGCTCAATGCGGAATGGCAGTTCCTCTGCATGCTGCGCGAGGAAGGCCACGCCAGCATGGAGCAATTCATGAGCGAACACGGCGACGATCTAGGCACGCGAGCAAGTTTCATCATCGAAGATCTTCTTGATACCATTCTGGCATAAGGCGGCATCGCAAGTTGACCATGGATATTGTCGGCGTTCTTCTTGCTCTCGGCATTCTCGTATGGCTCGCCTATCGCGGCTGGAGCATCCTGCTCCTCGCACCTTTCTGCGCGATACTCGCCGCACTCCTGGCCGGTCAGCCGCTGCTGGCGAACTGGACACAAACCTTCATGCGGACCGCGGCGGATTTCGTCGCCCAGTTCTTCCCGATCTTCCTGCTTGGTGCGCTGTTTGGCAAACTCATGGAGGCGACCGGCTCGGTGAGCGCGATTGCCTCGGCAATGACGGAGCGACTTGGGACCAAGCGGGCGATCCTCGCCGTTGTCTTGGCCGGCGCCCTCGTCACCTATGGTGGCGTCAGTTTGTTTGTCGCCTTCTTCGTGCTTGCGCCCATGGGCCACGCGCTTTTCAAGGCCGCCGATATTCCCCAACGGTTGATGCCGGCGGCTATCGCACTCGGAACCTCGACGTTCACCATGTCGGCGATGCCGGGCACGCCGGCGATCCAGAACGCGATCCCGATGCCGTTCTTCGGGACGGGGCCCTTTGCCGCTCCGGGGCTCGGTATCATTGCCTCGGTGATCATGCTGGGCTTCGGAATGTGGTGGCTGACTAGGGCACAAGGCAGAGCGGTGCGCGCGGGTGAGCGGTACAGTTACAGCGGGGCGAACGCTTCGGATGTCATCTCCCGCGACGAGACGATACGCGAGCGGGGGTCTGCGGCGCACGAGTTCGATCCAAGCGAGATGGGGCGCGGTGGCCACGCCACCACTTCCCCATCCGCCGTAATCGCAGCGCTTCCCCTGGTGGCGGTCGTGATCGTCAATCTGCTAATGTCATTTGTCGTCTTGCCTCGCATGGATGCCAGCTTCCTGGCGGAGGCAAACTGGGGAGCGACCTCGCTTTCCGCCGTTGCGGGCGTCTGGTCGGTCATCGTGGCGCTGGCGGCGGGAATCGTCACCCTGCTGGTGACGAACGTGCGCAACCTTCCCGGCCTTCGAGGGATCATGGACGCCGGCGCTAATGCGGCGGTTCTGCCGATCCTCAGCGTTGCGAGCCTGGTCGGCTTCGGCGCGGTCGTCGCCGGTCTGCCGGCATTCGAGCAGGTGAAAAGCTGGGTACTCAATATTGAAGGCGGACCGCTCGTTTCGCTCGCGATCGCAACCAACATCCTCGCTGCACTGACAGGATCTGCCTCCGGCGGCCTGACGATCGCCCTGGACGCACTCGGACCGACCTACATGCAGATTGCATCACAAATCGGCCTCAACCCGGAACTGATGCACCGGGTCGCGGTGATCGGGGCAGGCACGCTCGACAGCCTGCCGCACAACGGCGCAGTCGTTACGCTTCTGGCCGTCTGCGGTGTCTCGCACAGGGATGGTTATCCCGATCTCGCCGTGGTGGCGATCGCCGGAGCGCTCGTTGCGCTCACAGCGGTCATCATCCTCGGAAGCATGTTCGGATCATTCTGATCTAGAAATCCCGGATCCGGCGGCAAGCGGCCTGCAGATCATTGAAAGCCTCGTAGCGCTTGTTGTGGATTTCAGCCAAGGCGCCGCCAACGGGCGTGTGAGTGCCGGCAGCGCCGGAGAGGCTGCTCATTGCAGAGCCGACATCGGAAAAGGCGCCGGCTGCGACCGCGCCAAGGATCGCCGAGCCGAGCAGGACAGGTTCGTCCGACGTCGGTGCCACGACGGGCTTGCCGCAGGCATCAGTGAGGATTTGCCGAACAAAATCGTGTTGCCCCGCCCCGCCGCTGATCACGACCTGCTCGATATGGGCGCCGGCCGTTGCCTGAGTTTCGATAATCTGCTTGAGGCCGTAGCCGATCCCGCAGACGCCGGCCACATAGAGCGCGACTAGGTTGTCGAAGTCGCGCTCCATGCCGAGGCCGGCAATGACCGCACGCGCATGCGGGTCCGCGAACGGAGCGCGGTTGCCGAGAAACTCCGGAACGACGTGGAGACCTGCCGCGAGCCGCACGGCGTCCGACAGGTCGTTGACCTTTTCGGCGGCCGCGTCCGCAAGCAGGACCGGCAGCGGGACACGTCGCTCCGCGGCGCGTGCCGCCGCCTCCGCCGCCGCCGGATGGAACGACATAAGCTGGTCGATGGCGGCGCCGGCCGCGCTTTGCCCGCCTTCGTTCAACCACATGCCGGGAACCATCGCCGAGTAGTAAGGGCCCCATACGCCCGGCACAAAGACAGGCTCCGGCGTCGAGGTCATGGTGCAGGACGATGTACCGAAGACATAGGCGAGGTTGCGCTGAGGTTGGCCACCAATGCCCACCGTTCCGATGCCGCCTGCATGCGCATCGATCATGCCAGCCGCAACCGCCGTCCCTGCTTTCAGGCCCATGGCTGCGGCAGCAGCCTCTGTCAGTCCGTTCCCCAAGGTCGTGCCTGGCTCGACGATCTCCGTTCCGATCCGCGCGAAGCCCTCGTCAGCCAACGCCCCGAGACCGATCTTGCGGAAATAGGACGAATCCCAGCGCTGCTCATGCGCCAGATAGGTCCACTTGCAGGTCACCGTGCAGGTGGAGCGAGCGAGCGCGCCGGTCGAGCACCAGGTGAGATAGTCGGCAAGGTCGAAGAACTGCCAGGCCGCATCGAAGATCTGCGGCCGGTTCTCCTTCAGCCACAGCAGCTTCGGCGTTTCCATTTCCGGGGAGATGCGCCCGCCGACATATCGCAGGACATCGTGGCCAAGCTCGTTGATGCGTTCGGCCTGAGCAACGGCGCGGTGATCCATCCAGACGATGATGTCGCGGTTCGGGTCTTCCGACGGCCCGACGGGCAGCGGCTTGCCACCCTCGCCGAGAACGACGAGCGAACAGGTCGCATCGAAGCCCAGACCGATGACGGACGCCGGATCGACACCGGCAACCGACACGGCTTCGCGAACAATCGAGCACACCGCATCCCATATCTCGGTGCTCGATTGCTCGACCATGGCACCGGCTTCGCGAAACAGCGATATATCCCGCTTGGCGACCGCAAGCATGCGACCGTCAAGGTCGAACAGGCCCGCGCGGGCGCTTCCGGTGCCGACATCGACGCCGATGACGTGGCGCGCGCCCTTCGGCGCTGCCGTGTTCGGTGTGGTGCTCATGGTCTTTGGCTCTTCTTATGTCTTTGAATCAGGAATCGGCTTGCAGCCGATTGGCCGGTCTTACAGATCGACGCTGTTCGGTAGTATGACGAGATCGCGGATGGTGACATTGCGCGGCCGCGACAGCATGAACAGGACGGCTTCAGCCACTTCCTTCGGCTGCATCAGGCTGCCGTTGGCCAGGGCCTCTTCCATCTTCGCCTTCGGCCAGTCGTCGAGCAGTGCCGTGACCACGGGCCCCGGCAGAACTGCGCCCACGCGCACGCCATGCTGCGCGACCTGGCGGCGGGTTGAATGAACGAACGCCTGTACCGCAAACTTCGATGCCGTGTAGATCGGCTCCCAGACGACGGGCACGACGCCGGCGATCGAGCTGGTGAACAGGATATCGCCCGACTTCTGCGCGATCATGTGCGGCAGGACGGCGTGGACCGACCGGAACGCCGCATTGATGTTGAGGTTGAGCATCCGATCCCAGGCATTCGGATCGCCTTCAGCCACGGCACCGCCGATATAGGCGCCGGCATTGGCATGGAAGATATCCAGCCGGCCTGCCAGTTCGAGAATGCGCGGCAGGATGCCGGAGACTTCCTCTGGAGCGAGCAGATCAACGACGAGCGGCTTGGCACGGTCACCGAGTTCGCGGCAAAGCGCATCAAGCTTGTCCTTCGCCCGATCGATGAGGACGACGGTTGCACCTTCGGCAAGCAGCGTGCGGGCGCATTCAAGCCCGATACCGGAAGCGGCACCGGTGATGGCGGCAACCTTGCCCTTCATGAGTTCAGCCATAGCGTAATTCTCCTGGAATATGATGTTAGGCGCGACCGTGGCTGACACGGGACCGGCGAGCAAGCGAGTCGACGATAACGGCGATCGCGAGAACCGCACCGGTGATCATGTAGCGCAGCGACGAGCTGAGATTGAGAAGCGTCAGGCCGTTCGAAATCGCCTGGATGACGATGATGCCCAGCAGCGCGGAGTAAGCGCTGCCGCGACCGCCAAACAGGCTGGTTCCGCCGATAACCGCCGCCGCGATGGCGTTGAGGTTGACGTCGCCGGTGCCTGCCTGCTGGCTGGAAGACGCCAGGCGGGCTGCCGACAGGATGCCGCCGAGGGTTGCCAGCGTCGAGCAGAGCATGAAGGCGCTGAGATAAATGCGGCGGACATTGATACCGGAGCGGCGGGCAGCCTCACGATTACCGCCGACGGCAAACAGCGACCGGCCCCACTTCGTCTTGGTCAGCGCGTAGTTCAGAATGACGACCAACGCGACGAGCAGGCCGAACATCCACGGAACGCCGCGACCGAGGTTGAGATAGTAGGCCGCGAACTCCAGGGCGACGGTCAACACCAGCGCCTTGACCACGAGGGCACCAAGCGGCTGAGACGACAGATTGACAGCCTGACGGCGGCGGCGCGTGATGACGCCGACCACGACCATCACAAGACCCGGCAACAGCGCCAGCAGATGCGAAGCCCAGTGCGGCATGACCATGATCTGGCCGAAACGAACGAGCGGCGAGGCATAAGGCAGGTTGATGCTGCCGGTCGGGCCGAGAATGTAGAGCTGCAAACCGAGAAGGGCGAGCAGACCGGCAAGCGTCGCAACGAAGCTCGGCATGCCAAGGCGATTATACATGACCGCGTAGAGCGCGCCGACGGCGGCGCCGCTTGCCAGCGCAGCAAAGATCGCGGCTGCGATCGGCCAGCCGGTATTGACCCAGAGAACGCCGATGATGGCCGATGCCAGACCACTCATCGAGCCAACGGAAAGATCGATCTCGCCGAGCAGCAGCACACAGACAATACCGAGCGAAATGATGCCGACGGTGGCGCAATCGAACAGGAGGTTCACCAGGTTGTTCGGCGCCAGGAAGATCGGGTTCAGGATGCTGAAGACGGTCGAGATGACGATCAGGCCGACGGCGACAGGCAGCATTCCCAGATCGCCGGAACGGACACGATCGATGAACGCATGCAGCATGTCGGCGATGCCGTCATTGTGCTTTACACGCACGTCGCTGCGATCCAGGGCCTGGCCCTGGGGTGTTTCGGAGATTTTCTGGGTCATGCGGCACCCCCGCTCAAATCGTTGTGCTGGCCAGCCTTGCGATCAAGGCGGCGGGATACGGAATTCTCGGTCGCACCGGTAATCGACGCAACGAGTTCCTGGTTGGAGGCGTCAGGGCTGAAGATCCCATTGTTGCGGCCAAGGCGCAGAACCACGATCCGGTCGGCGACAGCGCGTACGTCTTCCATGTTGTGACTGATGATGATGACCCCGAGCCCGCGTTCGCGGACACGTTCGATCAGGTTGAGGACTTCGGCGGTCTGGGCGACACCAAGGGCGGCCGTCGGCTCATCCAGCATGATAATCTTCGGGTTGAGCAACAGGGAGCGCGCGATGGCGACCGTCTGGCGCTGACCGCCGGAGAGCGATGCGATGGGCTGACGAACGGAGGGAATACGTGCGGCAAGCTCCTTGAGGAGGGTCCACGCACGCACTTCCATGGCCACTTCGTCGAGGCTCCATGGAGACAGCTCGTGACCCAGGAAAAGATTGGCAACGACATCGAGGTTTTCGCAAAGCGCCAGATCCTGGAAGACCGTCGCGATGCCAAGCTCGAGCGCCCGGCTCGGACTGTCGAGAGAGACCTGTTGGCCACAGAACTCGATCGTGCCCGACGAGGGCTGATGCACGCCCGCAAGGACCTTGACGAGGGTGGACTTGCCCGCGCCGTTGTCGCCAACCAGGGCGACAACCTCGCCGGCATGCACCTCGAGGTCGATGTCGGTCAGCGCCGACACGGCCCCGAAATTTTTGGAAATGCGGCTGAGCCGCAGAATGGCACTGCCCTTTTCCGGCATAGCACTGATTTCTCGCACCATGGCTGAACGCCCTTTGCAAATAGAGATGTGCCCGGCCGGAAACGACCGACCGGACACCTTGGGAGGTATTACTGGGTGATGCCGAGCTTCTTGCAACCGTCGGCGTATTCGCCGGTGCAAACTTCCTCAGGCGTCTGGATCTTCTTGTCGAAGATTTCAGCCTTGATGTTCTCGGCTGTTACGACGGCCGGGATGAAGAGCTCGGATGGGGTGTTGTAGAGCGTCGTCTTCGGCGCCGGGGTCGCCCCCTTGGCCAGCTGGACGGCGACGTTGGCAGCTGCTGCCGCCACGATCTCGGAAGGCTTGGAGATCGTGTTGTACTGGTCACCGGAGATGATCAGCTGCAGGGCCGCGATCGTCGCGTCGTTGCCCGTTACCGGCGGAACCGGCTTGACGCCGGCAGCCTTCAAGGCCGCGATGGCGCCGCCACCAGTGCCGTCATTGGCTGCAACGATACCCTTGATCTGATCGCCGAAGCGCGTGATCTGGCCGGCTGCCCATTCCTGAGCCTTCGGCGGCGCCCATTCCGGCGTGTCGAATTCCGCCAGCGTCTTGTAGCCGGAATCCTTCAGGCCGCGATGGATACCGTCGCGGATCAGGCCAGCGGCTGCGTCTGTCGGAGAACCATTGATCTGCAGCACGCCCGAACCCTCGGCAACGCCGCCTGCCTTCAGGTGGTCGACCAGCGACTTCGCGATCGCGTAGCCGATGCCTTCGTTGTCGAAGGATACGTAATAGTCGGCTGCCTTGTCCGGGATCGGACGGTCATAGGCGATAACCTTGACGTCCTGCGAATGTGCGATTTCAATGAGGCCGGCTGCGGCCGCGGAATCGACCGGATCAAGCACGATCACCTTCGCACCCTGGGCAATCACCGAGTTGAACTGCTGCTGCTGCAGGGCAGCATCGGCATTGGCGTTCTGGTAGATAACGGTGCAGCTGGCGCAGAGCTTTTCCATCTCGGCCTTGAAGCCAGGAAAGTCGTGCTTTTCATAGCGCGTCGATGCCTGGTCGGGCATCAGGAATGCAACGGTCGCCGCTTCCTGAGCATAGGCCCCGCCGGCAAACATGGCAACGGCTGCAGACGTTGCCAGCAACATAGTACGATACTTCATTCTCTCCTCCTTATTGAGCACATGCTCTATCGAGAGACGCCCTCCGGTTCGTTCCAAGCTCCCTGCCCCGTTCTTCTCGAACCAGACACGCATTCATCGCCCGATATCGATTCGCATCGTACCGCCAATGACGTTGGATCCACCCGGACACCGCCCGGTTGACTCTCCCAAGTCAACCAACTTCATCGATTGCGCAACGTTGCTCAATCGATGAAGCAACAATTGCCACCTTAGCCCAATGATGTCAAGCTACGTTCGACATGGAGGCACGCATTCGTGAATCAACCCAAGCAGACAAAAAAGACGACGATCTATGATCTGGCTGAACTTGCCGGCACATCGGCAAGCGCGGTCAGCGCGGTTTTGAATGGCAATTGGAAGAAGCGCCGGATCAGCAGCCAGCTGGCGGAGAAGATCACCCGGCTGGCGGAAGAACAGGGCTACGCGCTCAATATGCAGGCGAGCCTCCTGCGGCGCGAGAAGTCCAAGATCATCGGCATGATCGTGCCCAAGTACGACAACCGCTACTTCGGTTCGATCGTGGAAGCCTTCGAAAACATGGCGCGAGAGCGCGGATTGTTCCCGATCATCACCTGTACGCGCCGTGATCCCGAGCTCGAGATAGAGGCCGCACGGACCATGCTCTCTTACCAGGTCGAATGGCTGGTTTCGACCGGCGCCACCGACCCCGACCGTATCACCGACCTCTGCGCGGCATCAGGCGTCCGCAGCCTCAATCTCGACCTTCCCGGATCGCGCGCTCCATCTGTCATCTCGGATAATTTTGCCGGCGCCCGGGAACTGACCCGGCGCGTACTTGCCAATTGCGAGCGCAAGCTCGGCCGCGTCGAGCCACTGCTCTTCGTCGGCGGACGCGGCAGCGACCACAACACCTCAGAGCGCGTCCGCGGTTTCCGCGCCGCGCACGCCGATATGGGGCTGGCCGTTGATGACAACCATATCCTCACATGCGGCTACGCGCCTGAGAAAGCCGAGATCGCGCTACAGGCGCTTGCGCAACAGGAAGGAAACCTGACCCGAGGCATGTTCATCAACTCGACGATTTCCTTCGAAGGGGTCATGCGCTGGATCAAGCGATCCCACCACTACGATGGCCGCCCGCCGGTCATGGGTTGCTTCGACTGGGACCCGTTCGCCGCCATGCTCGGCGATGACATCGAAATGGTACGCCAGGACGTGCCGGGAATGCTCAACGCGGTTTTCGGCATCATCGACCACGGGTCGAGCAAAGTCGAACGCATCGAAATCCCGCCCTTGTTTCTCAGCCAGAACTGATGGGAGGCAGGTACGCCCGGCACAATGCCGGGCGCGCCGTCAGGCGTTTTGCGCTCTTCTGCGCCAAACATTAGCCAGCGCGGCGATGATCACCGTCCCCAGAATGAAGACGAAGGCGGCCGCCGCTATGGCTGGACTGATGTTTTCGCGGATCGTCGAAAACATCTGGCGTGCAAGCGTGCGCTGGTTGGGTCCTGCCACAAAGAGCGTCAGGACGACCTCGTCGAGCGAGGTTGCGAACGCAAAGACAGCGCCCGAGATGATCCCGGGGAGCGCCAACGGCAACGTGACCGTTCTGAGCACCACATGCGGCGCGGCCCCCATGCTTGCCGCAGCATGTTCAAGGCGCCGGTCGATGCCCTGCAAGGAAGCCGTTACGTTCACGACGACAAACGGAACAGCCAAGACAGTGTGCGCGATGATGACGCCGATATAGGTGTTCGCCAGCCCGTATCGCGCAAACATCAGCTGCATGCCGACCCCGAGCACGACCGCCGGCACGACCATGGGAAGAAGAAACACGGTGCGGATGAAACCGAACACCAGTGAAATACGCTTCCCGCGAAGGCCCAGCGAGCCGATCGTGCCGAGGACGGTCGCCAGGGCGGTTGTTCCTGCCCCGATCACCAGACTGTTGAAAATCGACCGGCGCCAGGCGTCTGCAGTGAACAGCTCCTCGAACCACCGCGTCGAGTAGCTTGGAATTGGGTAATTCAGGAAGACGCTGTTCGTAAACGCCAACGGCAGGATGGCGACTAGCGGTGCCAGCAGAAAGAAGACGACCAGGATCGCAAATGCGGCTTTCGAGATTGCCAGCGGCTTCATGCCCGCGCCTCCTCTGAAGACAGTCGGAGATAGACGACGTAGAGGATGATCGTTGCGAGCAGCAGCACCAGACCGAGAGCACCGGCCATACCCCAGTTGGCCGCACCGGTAGCATAATAGGCGATGACCGAGCTGATCATCTGGTCCTTCGCACCGCCGATGAGCGCCGGGGTGATGTAGTAGCCGAGAGCACTCATGAAGACCAGCAGCGAGCCGGAGACAACGCCTCGCATCGACAGCGGCAGCAGAACCCGCAGGAATGCGCGTATCGGGTTTGCCCCCAGGGATGCAGCGGCGGGCATCAAATTCTTCGGGATGCCGATCAGCACGCTGAAAATCGGAAGAACCATGAACGGCAGCAGCACGTGGGTCATGGCGATCACGACGCCGACACGATTGAAAATGAGCGGGATCGGGCCACTGGTGAGGCCGATCGCCTGCAGCGACGCGTTGATCAATCCGTTATCCTGCAGGAGGATGAACCAAGCCGCCGTGCGGACAAGCAACGACGTCCACAGCGGCAAAAGAACGGCACCAAGCAAAAGCTGACGCTGCCATCCGCTGACCGACGCGGCGACCATGGCGAAAGGCAGCCCGAGTAGAATGCAGGCAACGGTGACCATTGCCGATGTAATCAGTGTTCGAATGAGCGTTTCCCGGTTGGCCGATGCGCCCTCGGGCATGCTGGCGATAGCGCCGCTTGCATCGCGGGTCAGATCGACAGCCGCGAGCAGGTTCCTGTCGGTGATCGGCGAGCCGGCCGCATCCTGAACCGCGATCCAGAACGCAGGATCATTCCACCGGGAATCGACGGACACGAGGTCTGCGAGGGTCTCGTCGGATTTTACCGCAGTGCGTGTCTTGCTCATCAGCGTTCGAAAGCCGGACTTCGCGCTGTTCAGGCGGCGTACCAGGTCCCCGAAAAGCTCGTCATCCGTGATGCCGCGAATATCAGCGGCAAAGGCTCGTTGAGCATCGGCGGACGGAACACTCGCGCGGTCCCAGTCCTTGAGCGCGGACGTCACGGTTGGCAATGCGCGCGATGCAACCGGGTCGGAAACCGCCGACTTCATCATGGTGAAGAGTGGCGCGATGAAAAAGAACACCAGGAAGAGTGCCAATGGCGCGACCAGCAGCAATGATGTCGCGTGTTTCGCTAGCCGGCCCTCTCTCATGCGACGATCCAGCATTGCTCTGGCGAGAAGGACGCAACGACCTGGTCGCCCAGCTCCGGCGGGGCGGCCTTTCGGTCGGCTTTCACGATGAAATCCTTGCCCTCGGACCGTACGCGAAGCTGCAGGTGATCGCCGTGATAAACAATGTCGGAAACCGAAGCCTTGAGGCGATTGGCGGCCGGTGTCGCGGAATTGACCTCGATGCGTTCGGGCCTGATCGACAGCTTGACCTGCTTGCCTGGCTCAACCGGTGCGGACGCCCGAACATCGATCGTCGCTCCCCCATCGAGGCGCACGCTCAGCAAACCATCGGTCGCCTTGTGCACCACGCCGGTAATCAGATTTGTCTCGCCGATAAATTCGGCGACGAACTGCGTTCGGGGACTGTCGTAAATCTGGGCCGGTGTGCCTATCTGCTCGATTTTTCCGTGATTGAAGATGGCGATGCGGTCCGACATCGTCAGCGCTTCCGTCTGATCATGGGTCACGAAGACGATGGTAAGCCCCAGGCGACGGTGAAGATCGCGAATATCGAGCTGCATCTGCTCGCGAAGTTTCTTGTCGAGCGCCCCAAGCGGTTCGTCCATCAGAACGACTTCGGGCTCGAAGACCAGCGCACGAGCGAGCGCGACGCGCTGCTGCTGCCCGCCGGACAGCTGGATCGGACGTCGGTCCTGGAAGACGCCAAGCTGCACCATGTCGAGAGCCTTGCCGACACGTTCGGCGATCTCAGCGCGGGAAACGCCTCTCATCTTCAGGGGAAAGGCCACGTTCTCAGCGACCGTCATGTGTGGGAAGAGAGCGTAGTTCTGAAAGACGACGCCCATGTTCCGCTTGTATGGCGGCAAACCGTCAACGCGCTTGCCGGCGACAGAAATTGCGCCGCTTGAAGGCTTCTCAAAGCCCGCCAACATCATAAGCAACGTCGTCTTGCCGGAACCCGACGGGCCGAGCATGCTGACGAACTCACCCTTTGCGATGGAAAGATCCAGATCGTCGACAACCGTCACGATGCCGAAAGACTTGCTTACTTTGTCGAAATTAATAAAGGCGTTGCTCATCAAGGCCCACTCTCATTCCTGTTCGCGCTGCGCTTTGCGTTGCAGCTCGATGTAATGGGGCCTCACAAGGAGGCCCCAATTCGAAAGTTACTGACCGAGCCAGGCATTGAAGCGCTGGGTCAGTTCCTCGGAGTTGTCGGTCCAGAAGTCAACGTCCAGAGCAATTGCACCCTTCAGGTTTTCTTCGCTGGTCGGCAGTTCCTTGCGGTACTGCTCAGGAACAAGCTTGGATGCGCCGAGGTTGGGCAGACCGTAGGCAATGAACTCAGGAAGCTTCGCCTGGTTTTCAGCCTTGCTGGCGAATGCGATGAAATCCATCGCTGCATCCTTGTTCGGCGCATCCTTCAGGACCACCCAGGAGTCGATTGCATAGACGCTGCCCGGGAAAACGAAGCCGAAATGCTTGCCCTCGGAACGGTTGATGCCGCTGATACGGCCGTTATAGGCAGCCGTCATGACCACCTGGCCGGAGGACAGCAGCTGGAGGGGCTGCGCGCCGGCATCCCACCAGACGATATTGCTCTTCAGTTCATCGAGCTTCTTGAACGCGCGATCAACGCCGCCTTCCGCACTCAGAACCTTGTAGACTTCGTCAGCCGGAACACCATCGGCCATCAGAGCGAATTCGAGGGCATACTTGGGGCCCTTGCGGAGGCCGCGCTTGCCCGGAAACTTCTTCGTGTCCCAGAAGTCGGCCCAGGTCTGCGGCGCTTCCTTCAGCTTGTCGGCATCATAGGAAAGGCCGGTCGACCAGACGATGTTGCCCACGCCGCAATCGCTCACGGCTGCAGGAAGAAAGGTCTCCTTGCCGCCCATCTTCTGCCAGTCAATCTTCTCGTAGATGCCGTCGGCGCATCCGAGAGCCAGCTCCTCGGATTCGACTTCAACCACATCCCAGTTCGGCGTTCCGGCCTTCACCTTTGCCTGGAGAACGCCGTAGCCGCCCTCCCAGCTCTCATCCAGAACGGGCTTGCCGGATTCCTTCGAGAAGGTTTCAAAGAAGATCTTTCGCTGCGCGTCCTGGAAATTTCCGCCCCACGATACCACTGTAAGGTCACGCGCCTGAGCGCCGAGCATGCCGCTCATCAAGACGGAAGATGCAATAAGAGATACTTTCAAGAGTTTCATCGACGTTCCCCATTTTGGATTTGGATATCGAGTAGGAAACCACGTTTTGACTGTTTTGGAAGGCAGGCGAAGAGCACTGGTGACTATTCTCACCGTCGGTTAACTGCTCCAGTCGCGTGTCAATAAGTCGGCGGCGTGATGGCACTGAGGATCTCGCTTTTGCCGTCATGCACGTTACGGAAGCGATGCGGCAAGCGGCTGTCGAAATAGTATCCGTCGCCTGGTCGAAGCACTTTTTGCTGCCCCCCGACCGTGACCTCAACCGCACCTGAAAGTACCATCCCCGCCTCTTGCGCCGCATGCGCGAACGCTTCCCCCGAATCCGCTCCCACCGCATAAGTCTCATGCAGCATCAGGAGTTGCCGGTTCGGATGATCCAACCCGATGACCCGATATGAAATCGTGTCCACTTTCCCTATCTCAACGAGATCTTGCGATGTGTAGAACGGGGTATAGGGCAGACTGGACTGAAGATCAGAGAAGAAGCCGGGCAAAGTGGTCCCAAGCGCCTCCAGCACAGCGCTCAGCGTGTCGACCGACGGGCTCATCCGATCGCGCTCGATCAACGAGATCGTTGAATGGGAGATCCCAGAGCGGGCCGCCAACTCCCTTACGCCCAAGTCGCGTCGACGACGCAGCTCACGCAGTTTGGCACCAATCTTCGGCATGCACGTCCCTTTCTGTCTCGATCAGGCGCGCAGCATGACACTCCAGATCCCGGCCGCCTATCGCTGATTGCGGCAACGGACCCACGCTGGTGATAATACTAGACAGCTGTCCAGTGGGCAATTGTCGGACCGCCGAGAGTGGATGATGCTCCTTGCCAGCACGCACATAGGAGACCCTTCATGACATCGCGGCTCGACGCCCTCAAAGGCAAGTTCATTCAGATCAAGGAACCGAAGCGTGATGCCGTTTCGGACACCGCTTCCATCGAGAAGACGGTCAAGGACATCATCGCCAACGTTCGCGAACGTGGCGACGCGGCCGTTCGCGAGTACTCCGTAGCATTCGACAAGGCCGACGTCGCAGCGTTCGAAGTCACGGAAGAAGAAAAGCTGAAGGCCATCGCGGACCTCGCGCCGCAGACCCGTGCAGACACCGAGTTCGCGATCGCCAACGTACGGAAATTTGCTGAAGCTCAGCTCAAGACCATCCTTCCGCTGGAAGTTGAGACGCTTCCCGGCCTTCACCTTGGCCATCGTGTCATCCCGATCGAGATCGTCGGCTGCTACGTTCCGGGCGGCCGGTATCCGTTGCTGTCGGCTCCTGTCATGACGATCGTTCCGGCAAAGGTCGCTGGCTGTGACCAGGTAATCGCCTGCCTTCCGCCGAACGCTCATCCGGCGATGATCGCGGGCTGCCACCTCGCCGGGGCAGACCGTATCTTCCGCGTTGGTGGCGCACAGGCCATCGCCGCCATGGCTTTTGGCACAGAGACGATCCCGGCAGTCGACAAGATCGTCGGACCAGGCAACGCCTTCGTCAACGAAGCCAAGCGACAGGTCTTCGGCCAGGTTGGCATCGACCAGCTCGCGGGCCCGAGTGAAATCTTCATCGTCGCCGATGAAACCGGAAAGGCTGCAACGATCGCGACCGACCTTCTGGCACAGGCAGAACATGACGTGCGCACGCGCGTTGGTCTGGTGACCACCGATCGCAAGCTCGCCGAGGCCGTACTGGTCGAAGTCGAAAAGCAACTCGAGGATCTCCCGACGGCGCCCGTCGCAGGGGTCGCCTGGAAGGACTACGGTGAAATCACCGTCGTCGAAGACGAAGCGTCGATGATCGCCTATTCCGACTATATCGCCACCGAGCACCTGCAGGTCCACACACGCGACCCCCAGGCGACGGCCAAGAAGCTTCGCAACTACGGTTCGCTCTTCATCGGCGAACTGGCCAGCGTGGTTTACTCCGACAAGTGCTGCGGTACGAACCACACCCTGCCGACGATGGCGGCCGGCCGCTATACCGGTGGCCTCTGGGTCGGCTCCTACGTGAAGATCGCGACACACCAGTGGCTTGACGAGCGTGGCGTCGCAGCGGTGGCACCGGCGGCAGTTCGCCAGAGCGCGACCGAGAAGCTCGAAGGCCATCGCCGCGCAGCTGCACTTCGCCTGACCGCCGAGCAACTCGCCGCCGCCACACGCTGATCTAAAGTTGCCTCTCCTTTCTGGAGCGGCGCGGCCATCCGGTCCTAAGACCGGATGGCCTTTTACGTTTCTGGTCTGCCTCACCGAACAGGCAGGCGCAACCCAGCTGTGCCGGGTCAGAACGCCTGATAGGCCTGCACGATCGCGGCAATTTGTGTGGCATCCATCGAGTCCACCTGCGCGGACGTAATCACCTCGAGCTGGGCGGTCGACAGGCTGGCAATGTCTTTGGTCGTCAGTCCCGAAATTGCTGTCGTCGCGATCGAGGCGATGTCCTCGAGGGAAAATGTGGCGACGGCGTCAGCGCTCAACGCGGCGATCTGGGACGAACTCATGCTGGCAACTTGAGAAGGGGTCAGGGCTTCGACCTGTGCCGTGCTCATGGCCGCAAATTGCGCGGTCGTCAGGCCGGCGATCTGTGACGAGGTCATCGCCTTGATTTGGTCCGTCGTGAGGCTTGCAATCTGAGAGTTTGTCAGTCCCGCGATCGTTTTCGCCTTGAGTGCCGCCACCTGACCCGTGGTAAGCGCTGCTATGTCACTGGTGGCCAACGCCGCGACCTGTAGGGCGTTCAAAGAGCCGATCTGGCTGGTGGTCAGCGACGCGATCTGATCTCCGGACAACGCCTTGACCTGCAGATAGCTCAGCGCGGAGACCTGGCTACTCGTCAATGCCGCAACCTGACTTGTGCTCAACGAATGGATTGCACTCGTGGAAAGCCCGGAAATACTTGAAGAACTGATGGCTGCGATGTCGCCGGTCGAAAAGGTTGCGAGATCGGCGGTCGTGAAGGCGGCGATCTGCGTCGAACTCAACGCACCGACTTGAGATGCGGTCAAAGCTTCGGCTTGCGCCGTGGACAACACCGCAATCTGCGAGGTCGACAGACCGGCGATCGACTTTGTGCTGATCGCCGCAATCTGGCTTTCGGAGAGGGTCGCGACCTGTGCGCTCGATAGCGCCGACACCGCCGTCGAACTCAGAGCTGCAATCTGCGACGTCGTCGCAGCCGCCATCTGTTCCGTCGTAAAGGCTCCCAGCTGGGCCGCAGTCAGACTTGCGACCTGAGCGGTCGTCAACGCGCCGATCTGAGCCGTGCTCAGCGCGCCGACAGTGGCAACCGCCAACCCGGAGACGGCGGCCGAGGCAATGGCGCTAAGCTTGTCCGGCGACATTTGCTCGACAATCGATGTCGACAACGCGCTGACCTGGCTCGCGTTCAATGCTCCCAACTGCGCCGTGGTGAACGCATTGATCTGTGACGTGGACAACGCAGAGACCTGCAGCGAGCCAAGACCAGAGATGGCCTTCGAGCTCAGTGCGCCGATCTGGGCGTCGGAGAGGGAAAGAAGGGCGGGTATCTGCATCCCCGACAGCGCCGTCGCGCTCAGGGCCGCGACTTGGTCTGTCGTCAGGGCCGCCATCTGCTGCGCCGTCAGCGTTCCAGCCTGGACCAAACCGAGAGCGGCGATCTGGGAGGTGCTGAAGGCAGCGATCTGATCGACGCTGAGGACCGCGATGTCATCGGTCGTAAGCCCCGCGATGGCGGCGGCAGTGATCGCCGCGATCTTGTCCTGGGAGAAATTCGCGAGCTCGCCTGTGGTCAGCGCCGAGATCTGCGTCGCGCTGAAACTCGCGATCTGGGTGGCGCTCAGGGCCGTGACCTGATCCGTGGACAGGCTGGCGATCTGGCCCGCGGTAAGGCCTGAAATGCCCTTCGAGCTCAGGGCCGCAATCTGGAGCGTAGAAAGCGAGCCGATCGTTTCGCTAGCCAAAGACTGGATCTGGCTGGCATTCAATGCCGCAACCTGTTCCAGGCTCAAGCTCTGCAATTGGCTTGAAACAAGCGCCGCAATCTGGCTCGAGGTCAGGGCCGCGATCTGATTGGTCTTGAGTGCCGCCAGCTGGTCACCGCCAAAGGCGGCCACGACATCTGGCGCCAGTCCCGCCAGCGCGGTCGTACTGATTGAGGCAAGCTCGCTGGGCAGAAATGTTGCCAGATCCTCGAGACTGAACGCCGCAATCTGGGTGCTGCTGAAAGCGGCAATCTGGGAGGCCGTAAGCGCTTCGGCCTGATCGACGGACAAGGCTGCAATCTGCGAGGTCGCGAGCCCGGCGATTGCCTTCGTCGTCAGGGCAGCAACCTGATCGGGCGTCAAACCCGACATGGTTTCAGCGCTGACAGCATTGAGCTGGGTGGCGCTCAAGGCGGCGACCTGCGATGTCGTCAGCGTGCCAACCTGGCCGGACGAGAGCGCGGCGATCTGACTGGTTTTCAGGGCCGCGATCTGAGCGGCCTTGAGGGCTGCCACCTGCTCCGCACTGAGCGCCGCTAGACCGCTTGAGGTAAGACCGGAAATCGCCGCGGTGCTGATCGCGGCGATCTCTTCCGGCAGAAACGTTGCGAGGTCGTCGGGCGTCAGCGCCGTAACCTGGCTGACGCTCAGGGCCGCGACGAGCTGCGTCGTCAAGGCTTCCGCCTGGGCAACAGACAGGCCGGCAATCTGCGACGCGGTCAGCCCCGTGACGGCTTTTGTGCTCAGCGCCGAAATCTGCGAAGCAGAGAGGCCAGCAAGACTATCCGAGGTCAGCGCGTTTACCTGGGTCGCCGTCAGCGCGGCGACCTGCGAGGTCGTCAGTGCACCGATCTGATCGGAGGAAAGTGCCGCGATCTGGCTGGTCTTCAACGCTGCGATCTGGTTGGTCTTCAACGCCGCAAGCTGATCGGCATCAAGAGCAGCCAGAACAGTCGGAGCAAGTCCGCTGAGCGCGGTCGTGCTGATGGCGGCAACTTCGCTCGGAAGGAATGTCGACAGGCCTTGAGTACCGAAGGCAGCGATCTGCGTGGCACCGAGAACCGCGACCTGCGCCGTCGTAAAGGCTTCGGCCTGTTCGGCGGAGAGCGCTCCAATCTGCGAGACAGTCAGCCCCGAGATGGCCTTTGTGCTCAACGCCGCGATCTGCTCCGAGGCAAAGCCCGACAGGGTATCGCTGGACAGCGCCTTGACCTGAGTGGAGCTGAGCGCGGCAATCTGTGACGTCGTCAGCCCGGTAACCTGTTCAGAAGACAGGGCGGCGATCTGGCTGGTCTTCAGGGCAGCAATCTGATTGGTCTTCAGCGCTGCAAGCTGATCGGCATCGAGTGCTGCAACGACACTTGGCGCAAGCCCACTGAGCGCAGTCGTGCTGATCGCAGCGATTTCGCTCGGAAGGAATGTGGCCAGGTTGGCCGACCCGAACGCGGAAACCTGCGCAGCGCTAAGCACCGCGATCTGAGTGACCGTGAAGGCTTCCGCCTGGTCGAGAGACAGGGCTCCGATCTGCGACGTCGTCAACCCGAACATCGACTTGCTGCTGAGCGCCGCGATCTGCGTGGAGGTAAGACCCGAGACGCTGTCGGTTGTGAGCGCCTTGACCTGTATGGCGCTGAGTGTCGCTACCTGCGAGGTCGTCAGCGCGCTCACCTGGGCGGACGACAGCGCTGCAATCTGGCTCGTCTTCAACGCAGCGACCTGATTGGTCTTCAGCGCCGCCACCTGCTCGGCGCTCAACGCGGCCAGAGCGCTCGTCGATAGGCCGGAAATCGCGGCTGTGCTGATCGCCGCGATCTCTTCCGGCAAGAATGTCGCGAGGTCTGCACCTGTCAGCGACGCGATCTGACCGGAACTCAGTCCAGCGATCTGGCTCGCCGTCAAAGCCTCGACCTGGGTTGCCGTCAGGGAGCCGAGCTGGCTTGCGCTGAACGCCTTGACCTGGCTTGCGGAGAGGCTCTCGATGCTTGCCGCCGACAGTATGGCGAGCTGGCTTGCCGTGAGACCGACAATCGATGTCGCCGATATCGCACCGAGCTGCACGCTGGAAAAGGCGCCGAGATCTTCGGTTTCGAGGGCCGAAATCTGCGTCGACGAGAGCGCTTTGATCTGCGCTGTCGAAAGTGCGGCGACGTCCTCGGTCGTCCACGCCGCGATCTGCGCGCTCGAAAGCGATCGGATCGCCGTGACAGTCAAGGAGGATACGATCGAAGTCATGAAGGGCGCCTATTTCATAGAGTAAGGATTGGTCATTCGGAAATGCGACTGGATCGCGTTGCGCGGGCAGGCACTCACCCCACAGTCGCAGCGCCAGCCGGTTGGTGCCGGCGCGCGTGCCCCCGTTCTCAATCCTTTGAGACAGCGACAGCAAAAACTGCGCGACCATCGATCATGGTTTCGGGACACCGTTGCGGATCATCCGCACAGTGGGAGTGACTGATACCGCGCTCGGAGCGCTACGCTGGACAATTGAATTATGGGGACGGGAACTCAAACCTGCCGTCGACACGATGCAACGTCATGTTGCATGCGTCCGATGATTCGATCAACCGACTACCGGACAATCGAACTATGGAATGGAGCATCCCCAGCGCAAGCCTCCACGCGCATCTGTTACAAAGCAGAAACACAATCAGGGCGCGCTGAAATCTTAACGAAACACTAAGATTTATAACCGACTTTCCAGTCATTGCGTTGAACCTTGATGTCGCCGAGCCGTTTGGCCGAAACCCATCGCGAGGGCGCGGAAATCCTCTCAGAAGCGGCGCTATCCCTTCGTAGCGAAGGCGTGAAAAAATACCGGGCGTTTTGACATCCCGAGCAGGCCCTTTCTGCTAGGCAACGGCTTCTTGCCACAGCGGTCCAACCGAAGATGCCTGACGACATTGATCCACTCAGCGAATACATGCGCATGGTCCGCGCCATCAATCTCAAAAAGATTCAACTGGCTTCGATCGAGCGGAAGGCGCGCATGACGGAATGTCCACGTCGCAAAGAATCATACGAATTGAGCAAGCGACTTTTCGAGGAAGAGATCGTTCTTCTCAAAGACGAAGGAGAAACCTATCTAGCCATGGTGCGAGATAGGTTCCATCGCTAGTGCCCGTCTCCCTGGAGCCGTACGCGCAAAGACGCCAGGGCTCGCTCCGCTTCGTCTATCTCGTCTAGCAATAAGGTCTCGTAGCGGTGGTCCATCCGCCCGCCCGCCAGCGCCGCGTCGACCACCTCCAACACATCGGTCACCTCGACCACCGCGCGCGTAGCACGGCGCTGTATGCTGTCGGCGTAAGCCTCCGGAGAACTGTCTTCATATAACTGGGGACGGTCTGCAGCGACGAAGGCGGAATCCTGCAGCAGGTAGGCGACAAGCCGCGCGTCCGGAACAACTTGCAACAGCGCCCGTATCTCGTCAGCCGAAAAGCATGTCCGGTTGATCAGCCGCGAATGCAAGGTCGAATAACTTATGCCGAGGCCGGCCGCGACGACCGCAACGTCCGGCGATTTCTCCACCACAAGGATCGTGTAGACGATGTTTGCGAACTCGCTTCCTCTTGAAGCCATCAGGCTTATCTCCGTGCTCGACGGTACGCTTTCCTGTCCAGACACAGACACGAGCCGAGTGACTGGGTGAGCGAAGTAGACGGCTCTGTACGCAGAAGCATCTCTGGGCGGACCTTTAAGAACATTTCCTCGGCGAGAAAATAACCGACCGCGATGGTAGTATGGTGCTAAGTGTTTTGGCGGCCTACCCGTCCTATGAGCAGTTTCGCGTCGGTCGTCTCTCAGGGGCAATTGCAACGACCATTGAATGCACCATTTCGAGTCCCCGCTTTCTACCTAAGGTAACGCCTTCTCGCTCTCAAACTATGACGCGTTCCGCTTCAACTTGAAAGATACTAGCAAGCCGATAGTCAGCTGAAAACACGCAGACGATTGGCAGGCTTGAATGGTCGAAAGCGAGTGGAGAGCAGCACCACGATCAATGGCAGCCTCATTCATGCATCAAGGTGTTTATGGGTGCCGCAGGTATCGCGCTTGGCGATCGAAGCGTTTTGTCCGGCCGGCATCAGGCCTCATAAAAAGAGGCTCGCCAAGTGGCGAGCCCTAGAGGTGGTTGCCACCAACAGATGCGGCGAGGCCTCCTAGCATCCCACTCATGCCACTGCTCGGGCCAACTTTGGGTAGGCACTTTCGTAGTACCGGCCGTCGGTAGATTTCGGTCTTGAAGATGATTGCGGAAGCTGGAGGCTCAATACGACCTGCTACTGGTTCGCCTGCGCGAGTTCGGCATCCAGGCGCTTGCGAGCTAGGTTCGGCACCTTGGCAGCCTTGACCGCGTCGAGGTTGGCGGGCGCGTCGCCCACCTGGATCAGCGCGACCATGCCCATTGCCGCATGCGGCGTGCATTTGACGACGTAGGCGCCGGGCAGGTCGAACTTGGCCTGATACTGTTCGCTCGGCTTGGATTTGAATTCGGGTGCGCCGTCGGGAATCAGACCCTTGAAGGTTTCGACATTGTGGCTCTTGTCGGTCGGGACGAAGGTGATCGTGTCGCCGGGGGCGATCTTGACGAAGCCCGGCTCGAATACCATCGCGCCATCGGCGCCCTTGTTGAGCATCTGAATCTGGTGGTCTGCAGCCATCGATGGTGCTGCCGAAGCAACCAGCGCTGCCGTGACAGCGAGCAGACCGAATTTCAAACGCATGTGTATATCTCCTGTTTCCTGAGGTCGAACTGACCCCGGCGCTCCTTCTAGGACGCGACGAATCGGCGTTCTTTGATGTCTGTCAAACTTACGAGAAATGCCCCCGCCCCGTGTACTGCGGCACGATCGACATGTTGACTGGCTCAATCCGATCGGTGGCGTACACCCGACTCGGGCGCGCGGTCGAGCCATTCCTGTCAAAGCAGCTAGGTCCTTGATGTAGATCAAGGAGCAGGATCGCTGTCCGTGACAGTCCTCATCCCAAGTACGACAGAACCGGCCGCGCCGCGGTGGTCTACGCACTGGGGACGACAATATGAATTATTCAACCGAAACAATCGTGGTCGCTGCGGCCGCGTTCCTGGCTTTGCTGGGGGCGGGCTACGCGCATGACCATCTTTTCGCGGTCCATATGGCCATACTGTGCTTCTGCCTCGTGGCCGGCACGGTGCTGCTGCTCAGGAGAGTGGATTTCTCGCCGGCGGCGCGTCACGCCAAGGTCGATACATCAGGGTATTTCGACGAGGTGATCCGGTATGGCCTCATCGCCACGGTCTTCTGGGGTGTCGTCGGCTTCCTTGTCGGAGTGGTCGTCGCCGCCCAGCTGGCATGTCCCGACCTGAACATCGCGCCCTGGTTCAATTTCGGCCGCTTGCGCCCGGTCCACACCTCGGCCGTCATCTTCGCATTCGGCGGCAACGCGCTGATCATGACGTCCTTCTACGTGGTCCAGCGCACATGCCGTGCCCGCCTCTTCGGCGGCAGTCTGGCCTGGTTCGTGTTCTGGGGCTACCAGCTGTTCATCGTCATGGCGGCCACCGGCTATCTCCTCGGCATCTCGCAGGGCCGCGAATATGCGGAACCGGAATGGTACGTTGATCTCTGGCTCACGGTCGTCTGGGTCGCCTATCTCGCGGTGTATCTGGGCACGATCCTGAAGCGCAAGGAACCGCACATCTATGTCGCGAACTGGTTCTATCTCGCCTTCATCGTGACGATCGCCATGCTGCATGTTGTGAACAACCTGGCAGTCCCGGTCTCCTTCCTGGGTTCGAAGAGCTATTCGGTCTTCTCGGGTGTCCAGGATGCGCTGACGCAATGGTGGTACGGCCATAACGCCGTCGGT
>NZ_JAUDRY010000042.1:0-183940 GCF_030382195.1 Rhizobium sp. S96 | reverse complement strand
GCGCTGCCGGACTGGGCCCAGACGCTCGGCATGGTCTTCTCGGTCATGCTGTGGATGCCGTCTTGGGGCGGCATGATCAACGGCCTGATGACGCTGTCGGGCGCCTGGGACAAGATCCGCACCGATCCGATCATCCGCATGATGGTCATCGCCATCGCATTCTACGGCATGTCGACCTTCGAAGGTCCGATGATGTCGGTAAAGACGGTGAACTCGCTCAGCCACTACACGGAATGGACCATCGGTCACGTTCACTCGGGCGCGCTCGGATGGGTCGGCATGATCACCTTCGGTGCAATCTACTACCTGACGCCGAAGCTTTGGGGACGCGAACGCCTCTACAGCCTGCGCATGGTCAACTGGCATTTCTGGCTCGCCACGCTCGGCATCGTGATCTACGCGGCCGTTCTCTGGGTCGCCGGTATCCAGCAGGGCCTGATGTGGCGCGAATACAATTCGCAGGGCTTTCTGGTCTATTCCTTCGCCGAGACCGTCGCCGCCATGTTCCCCTACTACGTGCTGCGCACGGTGGGTGGGGCGCTCTACCTGGCAGGCGGGCTCGTCATGGCCTGGAACGTGTTCATGACGATCAAGGGTCACCAGCGGGCGGAAGCCGCTATTCCGACCGCATATGTGCCCCAGGCACAGCCTGCCGAGTGAGGTGAGACATGGCATCGATACTAGACAAACATCATATCCTCGAGAAGAACGCCACGCTGCTTCTGGTCGGCTCGCTGCTCGTGGTCAGCATCGGCGGCATCGTCGAGATCGCTCCGCTGTTCTATCTCCAGAACACCATCGAAAAGGTCGAAGGCATGCGTCCCTACACGCCTCTCGAACTGGCGGGACGCAACATCTACATCCGCGAAGGATGCTATGTCTGCCATAGCCAGATGATCCGGCCGTTCAGGGACGAGGTGGAGCGCTACGGCCACTATTCGCTCGCCGCGGAATCCATGTACGACCATCCGTTCCAGTGGGGATCCAAGCGAACCGGTCCCGACCTTGCTCGCGTTGGCGGCCGCTACTCGAACGAGTGGCACGTGCAGCATCTGTCGGATCCGAGAGCCGTCGTGCCGGAATCGATCATGCCCAAATACGCCTTCCTGAAGGAACAGGAAGTCACCGTCAAAGACGTCGGCATGGACCTCAAGGCAAACGAGGATGTCGGTGTGCCCTATAACGACGACATGCTCGCCAATGCCGAAGCGGACATGAAGGCGCAGGCCGATCCGAACGCCGATACCACTGCGCTTCTCCAACGATATCCGAAGGCGAAAGTCGGCGATTTCGACGGTGACCCGCAGAAGCTGACCGAGATGGATGCGCTTGTCGCCTACCTCCAGATGCTGGGCACGCTGGTCGATTTCTCGACCTATGACGACGCAACCGGCTATCGATGAGGTGATCTGATGGAAACCTATACCGCAATGCGGCACTTCGCCGACAGCTGGGGCCTGCTCGCAATGGCCGCCTTTTTCGTTGGCGCGATCGTCTTTACGCTCCGTCCCGGCAGCAAGCAGACGGCCAAGGAAGCCGCCGATATTCCCCTGAAGGATGATTGAGATGTCGGAAAAGCATGTTGATGAAATCAGCGGCGTCGAGACCACCGGACACGAATGGGACGGCATCCGGGAGCTGAACAACCCGATGCCCAGATGGTGGGTCTGGACCTTCTATGCGACAATCGTCTGGGCCATCGCCTATGCGATCGCCTATCCGTCCATTCCGATGATCAAGGATACGACCAAGGGGCTTCTGGGTTTCTCGAGCCGTGCCGAGCTGCAACAGGACCTCGACCAGGCGAAGGTCGCGCAGATCAAGTTCCACGATCAGATCGCGGCGAGGACCGTGCAGGAGATCGACGCCGATCCTGCATTGCGTGAATTTGCGATTGCCGGCGGGGCGTCGGCCTTCAAGGTCAACTGTGCGCCATGCCACGGCTCTGGCGCGACGGGCGGTGCTGGCTTCCCCAACCTCAACGACGACGATTGGCTCTGGGGCGGACACCTGGACTCGATCCAGAAGACCATTGCCCATGGCATCCGGTATGACGCTGACGCGGACACTCACGTTTCCGAAATGCCGGCGTTCGGGGAGATCCTGGACTCCACGCAGACGGCACAGGTCGCAGCCTACGTCTGGAGCCTGACGAACACGCCCTCGGATGCCACGCGCGCCGTCGCCGGCAAGCAGATCTTCCTCGACAACTGCGCCGCTTGTCACGGCGAGGATGCCAAGGGCAAGGCCGATATGGGCGCGCCAAACCTGGCTGACGCGATATGGCTGAAGGGGAGCGGCGAAGATGCCATCATTCGCCAGGTTTCTGCACCCAAGCACGGCGTCATGCCCGCATGGGCCGGGCGCCTGGGTGAGCCTGTCGTGAAGGAGCTCACCGTCTTCGTTCATTCGCTCGGCGGCGGACAGTGAGGACCATTAGATGAGCACCCATGATCATAACCCGCTTCTCGGGCTCTATGGCACCCCTCGCTCCGTCATTCACTCGCGCGTGTCATCGCGCTCCAGCAAGACCGTGACACCGGTGAGCGAGCAGGAAGACCCTGGCAAGATAGGCAGTTCGATCGTCAGCTTGAATTGCCTCAAGGATCAGAAGCCGACCAGCCGCTAGGAACGGATAGTGCCAATGAATGTTTCGGGGTCGTGTCTTCGCAGGCGCGGCCCCTTTTCATTCCGGAGCCTTGTGCCCTGTTGCCCCTCCGGACCTTGCAGCAAACTCAACAGAAGTTTGACCTATCGCAAAGGGAGACCGGCCGATCAGTGCTACACAGCTTTCCGTCTAGTGGAGGTATGTCACGCAGTCTCTCCTGCGTGATCCCTTCGGGCCACGTCTCCTGTCCGGGACGTGGCCTTCCTTTCGACACCGCTCTGGCACTTGATCTACGTCAAGGCGTGACCACTGCCGAGATGGAAAAACGGTGTCAAAGGCGGACACCAAAATGAACCTCTATACTGCAAACGATCCCGGCAACGTCGAACGCATCAACGCCGAGGCGGTCAATGCCCGGCACAATCGTCCGCCACTTTATGCGGCGCGCAAGAAGATCTTCCCGAAGCGGGCCGAGGGGCGCTTCCGTACTTTCAAATGGATCGCGATGCTGATCACACTCGGCATCTACTATCTCGCCCCCTGGATTCGCTGGGATCGCGGCCCCTACGCCCCCGATCAGGCTATTCTCGTCGACCTTGGTTCACGACGCTTCTTCTTCTTTTTCATCGAGATCTGGCCGCAGGAATTCTATTATGTCGCCGGGCTCCTTGTCATGGCGGGCTTTGGCCTTTTCCTTGTCACCTCGGCCGTCGGCCGCGCCTGGTGCGGCTATGCCTGTCCCCAGACGGTCTGGGTCGATCTGTTTCTCGTCGTCGAACGTGGTATCGAGGGCGACCGGAACGCGAGAATGAAGCTAGACGCCGGCCCCTGGACCTTCGACAAGGTCAGAAAGCGGGCCGCGAAGCACGCGATCTGGATCGTCATCGGCGTGGCGACCGGCGGCGCGTGGATATTCTACTTCGCGGACGCGCCCAAGCTCATGGTCGCACTGTTCACCGCGCAGGCACCCCCCGTCGCCTATGCGACGGTCGCAACCCTGACCGCCACCACATACGTTCTCGGTGGTCTCATGCGCGAGCAAGTCTGCACCTACATGTGCCCCTGGCCGCGCATTCAGGGCGCCATGCTCGACGAAAACTCGCTGGTGGTGACCTACAATGACTGGCGTGGCGAGCCGCGCACCCGCCACGCCAAGAAGGCTCAAGCCAAGGGCGAGCCGATCGGTGATTGCGTCGATTGCAACGCCTGTGTCGCCGTCTGTCCGATGGGCATCGACATCCGCGACGGGCAGCAGATGGAATGCATCACCTGCGCGCTGTGCATCGATGCCTGCGACGGTGTCATGGACAAGATCGGCAAGGAGCGTGGTCTGATCGCCTATGCGACCCTCAGCGAATATGCGGGCAACATGGCGCTAGCCACCAACGACGGACGAACGCCAGTCCAACCAGCCCGCGTGCGCAACGAAGACGGTTCGTTCACCGCCGGCGTCCGCCACTTCAACTGGCGCATCGTCTTTCGCCCGCGTGTCGTCTTCTACGCCACCGTCTGGGCTTTCATCGGCCTGGCGATGCTGGTGCATCTGTCGCTGCGCGAGCGGCTGGAGCTCAACGTCATCCACGACCGCAACCCGCAATACGTGCTGGAGAGCGATGGCTCGATCCGCAACGGCTATACGCTGCGCGTCCTCAACATGGAGCCTCGTCCGCGCACGGTGACACTGAGCCTTGCCGGGCTCGAGGGCGCGACCATGCGCATCCCCGAACTCGGCAAGGATGAAGGACGCTCCTTCACCATCGACACAGCGCCTGACGCCGCCACCACGCTCAAGGTCTTCGTGACGGACAGACCGGATGGCGGGACCAACGAGCTTCTGTTCGTGGTCGAGGATGCCGATCATTCCGATCGGGCGACCTACCGGGCAGCCTTCAACACTCCAGGAGACGCGAAATGACCGCACAATCCTCATCGCAGGGCTTCACAGGCCGGCACATGCTGCTGGTCATCTGCACCTTTTTCGGCGTCGTGATCTCCGTCAACGTCACCATGGCCTGGCTCGCCTCGTCGAGCTGGAGCGGCCTTGTCGTTCAGAACACCTACGTCGCCAGCCAAGAGTTCAATGAGAGGGCTGAGGCGATGAAGGCCATGACCGCCTCCGGCATCAGCGGCGTTCTGTCGATCAATGGGGGCATGGTTCACTACGACCTTCGCAACAGGGACGGGTCGCCGACCGCGATCGACGACGTCGTGCTGAACTTCAAGCGGCCCGTAGGTGACCATGAGGATTTCAGCATCACGCTCCGCAAGACTGCGGAGGGCAGATTTGAGGGCGAGCACAACGTCGCGACAGGCGACTGGATCGTCGAAGCCGTCTCAAAGCGAGGCGGAGCGTTGATCATGCACGAAGCCAAGCGGATCGACACCGCGGAGTTCGGCCAATGACCTGCTGCACGATGGACAGCGAGGGCGTCCTTGCTTTGAGCTCGACCGCCTTCAGCGCCGAGGAAGTCGCGCTCGCCAGCCATCCGGTCGGCGACGGCCTGCGCCAGCTCGACCTGAGTGTTCCCAATGTACACTGCGGTGCATGCATCTCCACGATCGAAGGCGCTCTGGCCAAGATCCCGTTTGTCCAGAAAGCGCGCGTCAACCTGACGGCGCGCCGGGTCACCTGCCTCTATCGCCAGGAAATGGACAATCGACAGACCGATCCTTCGCAGATCGTCACTGCGGTCAATGCTGTCGGATACCGCGCGCATCTCTTCACGCCAGCGACACCCGAGAATGACAAGACCCGAAACCAGTTGCTGCTTGCCGTTGGCGTTTCCGGATTCGCGGCGGCTAACATCATGCTGTTGTCGGTTTCCGTTTGGTCGGGCGCCGATGCCGCCACACGCGACCTGTTCCACTGGATCTCGGCAATGATTGCCGCGCCGGCACTCGTCTATGCGGGCCGTTTCTTCTTCCAGTCGGCTTGGAATGCGCTGAAGCATGGCCGCACCAACATGGACGTCCCGATTTCGCTTGCGGTGACGCTGTCCTACGCGGTTTCGCTCTGGGAAACCATGCACCACGGCGAGCACGCCTGGTTCGACGCATCGGTGTCGCTGCTGTTCTTCCTGCTGATCGGCCGAACCCTTGACCACATCATGCGAGAGAAGGCCCGCGCGGCAATCAACGGGCTGGCGCAACTGGCTCCCCGGGGGGCGATGCAGATCATGCCGGACGGATCGCGTCGCTACGTCCCCGTGGAAGAGATTTCCGTCGGGGATCAGATAGCGATCGCGGTCGGCGAGCGCGTTCCCGTCGACGCTGAGGTGATTGGCGGCAGCAGCGATCTCGACATGTCGATCGTCACGGGTGAAAGCAGCCCTGTCGCCGTTTCAAAAGGAAGCGATGTCATGTCCGGCGCCATGAACCTCACGGGCGCCCTCGTTCTGCGTACCACAAAGATTGCGAAGAACTCCCTGCTTGCCGAAATCATCGGTTTGATGGAAGCCGCTGAAGGCGGCCGCGCCAGATATCGTCGCATCGCGGATCGGGCGGCGTCGCTCTATTCTCCGGTGGTCCACTGCCTGGCGCTCGTTTCATTTCTCGCCTGGGGCTTTGTCGGCGGGGACTGGAAGCACGCCATGCTGGTCGCCGTTGCCGTCCTGATCATCACCTGCCCGTGCGCATTGGGTCTTGCTGTTCCGGTCGTGCAGGTGGTCGCCGCCGGAGAGCTTTTCCGCAAGGGGATCATGGTCAAGGACGGTTCGGCTCTCGAAAGGCTCGCCGAAGCCGACATCGTGGCATTCGACAAGACAGGGACTTTGACGATCGGCCAGCCACGCCTCGTCGCGTCGCTGGCGGCGGAGCGCGAGATCTCCACTGCCCTTGGTCTTGCCATTCATTCGAGGCATCCGTTGTCGCAGGCGCTGGTGCGAGGCCGCGACCTAGCGTCTGTCAGCTTCGACAGCGTCAAGGAAGTTCCCGGTGGCGGCCTCGAAGCGACGGGCGGAGATGCTGTGTATCGCCTCGGCAATGCGGCCTTTGCCTGTGGGGAGGAAGCCGAACTACGGACGGCTGGTGAGAACCCCTATTCGGAAGTCGTTCTGTCGAAGGATCGCGTCGAACTCGCTCGCTTCCTATTCGACGACACACTGCGTCCGGGCGCGGCCGATGCCATTGCCCAGTTGCAGAAGGAGGGTCTGGGATCGATCGTGCTATCCGGCGACAGGCAGGCCGTGGTGGACAACTCCGCCAAAGCGCTCGGAATCGACAAGGCATTCGGGGCGCTGACGCCAAAGCAGAAGGTGGAAGAATGCGCGCGCATGAGCGCAAGCGGTCACCGCGTGCTGATGGTGGGCGACGGCATTAACGACGCGCCGGCGCTGGCCGCCGCGCACGTGTCGATGGCACCGGCAACGGCATCCGACATCGGAAGGCAGGCCGCCGACCTCGTGTTCTTCAATGACCGGCTGGACGCGGTTCCTGACGCCATCACGATTTCAAGACGCGCGGCGAGCCTTATCCGGCAGAACTTCGTGCTGGCAATCGGCTACAACGTTCTGGCTGTTCCGATCGCGATTGCAGGTTTCGCCACTCCCCTCATTGCGGCTGTTGCGATGTCCACCTCGTCGATCATCGTGGTCATGAACGCCCTGCGTCTCAACTCGTTCGATCGAGCCTTGAGCAGACAGTCGGCAATCGTTGTCCCGGCCAGCGAGGTGAAAATCGTATGAACATGCTGATCTATCTTATCCCGATCGCGCTCTTCATGGGCGGCATGGGCCTGGCGGCCTTCCTGTGGTCCTTGCGAAGCGGCCAATATGACGACCTGCAAGGGGCCGCCTGGCGCGTGCTCAGCGATGAGGATCCAGACCAGAAACAGCCTTGAATACCAACACCCGGCAATCGCGTCGAATCGCAAACCTTTTCGTTGCGCGGGAATTGCCTGTTTGTAGTAGATTTCATAACAGCGGGCTAAGCCTCCCACCGCGAAGGCTGGCTCGACCAAAGGGACAACTTTCATGCATTTTACGGCGTTGGCCTTCAGTGTCTTTGCCCTCCTCATTCTGCCGGGGCCGACCAACGCCGTTCTCGCCATGGCTTCACAGCGGTTGACTTTCGGCCGCGCGGTCACCTTGCTCGCAGCCGTCCTCTGCTCCTACTTGGCGGTCATAATTCCTATAACTGCGGTGGCTGCTCCATTCCTTCACGAGCACCGTATTGTCGCCCAGGCGATCAAGCTGATCTCCGCGACCTGGGTCTTCTATCTGGCGATAAAGCTATGGACCGACACACCCCGCGACGGCGGTAGAACCGTTCGGCTACGGCACCTTGTCGTGACTACATTGCTCAACCCGAAAGCGGTCATCATTGGCCTCACGATGATCGTTTCGGACGATGGCACCTTGCCCATTGCCGCGCTTGCCACCTTTTCGATCGTCGTCATCACAACGTCCACCATCTGGCTACTTGCCGGCAGGCTCATTCTTGGCGGCAAAGGCCAGACGCCCGCCTTTGTACAAAGGTGCGGATCGGTCGTGCTGCTGGGATTTTCCGCACTGCTGACAATCAGCGCGTTCCAATAGCGAACTGAGCAGATCCGCGGTGGAAAAGCGATTACCAGCGCCCGAGCCAAACTGCGACAGCCGTCAGTGACAAAGGCGGAACTTAAAATCGCACAAACAGTTTTCTCCTCGGAAGGAGAAGTGCCATGTCGCCGCAGGTTCCACCATCAGCCACCGAGCATTTACCGCCGTTGACGAATAGCCAGAGGAGTATCCTCGACGCGTACAGATTTGGGCAGTTGGATGAGGACGCTTTTCAAGAAGCCATAGCCGGAGATCCCGTGTTGTCCGACTACGTTCGAAGGATATGCCGTCCAACAGATCATCCGCATTCCAAGGTCCATTAGGTCCGATAGGAGAAATGGCCCGCAGACAGCGGGCCATTTCTCTGCAATACCCAAAACCAGACGAACGCTACATCAGGGGCTTGCTCTGCGATCGCGACAGGTCACAAAGCGTTTCATTGTATTGCCTCGATATGGGCGCGCTCGAAGACCTGCTCCAGCCGTATGCGTTCTTCGGCCGAGGCCACAAGCGTCTTTTCCAAACGTCGCCGGGTGCCCGAACCATGCAAGCGCGAGAACGAAGGTCGACCCTGCGGTGTGAGCGCACGCATGCGAATGCGCGAACCCAGACCACGATGATATTGCGCCAGCGTCATTCCAGCCTTGATCAGCAAAGACCGCACATCCGCCCGGAGTTCGGCCGCAATCAACAGCCGAAAGGCTTCCACAAAAGTCGCCTTTTCCAGCGGAAGCTCGATTTCATCGACCAGGTCACCGCCGACATCGCTGTCCTTTACAAAGCACAGATAGAGGTCCACGAGTTGATGGGCTGTGTTCAGCACCTCCGCATCGGCACGACAATCGAAGTCTGGCTGATAGTAGACTGACGTTGAACTGGGCATCTTACTTCTCCTTAAAAAGGAAAACGTTCCGCGTCATGTTTTGTTCATGCTGCCGGTCATGCCGTTGCTCGGTATTTCTCCGAGGCGATGGAAACATTCTCGCGAGAGAGCTGCCGATCAGCCGAGGGGGAGATCAAGCCTAAGGCCGAGAAGTGTGAACAGTGCTAGGGCAAACCGGGCAAGAATGCCTTGCCCCTGCCCAAAGTGAGCGGCTGAACGCAACCCCGAACCGCGACAACCTGACACTGCAGCACAGAGTCTACGTGATACTACGTGCGCGTGAACGCGGCGAGGGAGTATGATTGGGTATCTGCATGATCCTGCTTCACACCGACGGCTTACGCAGGTGGTTGTTCTGTCGGTCCCTATACAGTCGTCGGTCCGTTACAGGCGTGTTTGAGGGCAGTCTTCTTGCGGATACTCAGCAAAGCACAACCACCTAGCTCCGTTTCAGGGAGCGATTACCAGGGAGAACACACCATGACGTCCCGTATCACAATCGCACTCGCAGTTGCAGGTATTGTTCTGGCCGGCCAGGCGTTGGCCGCAAACGTCGACATGTCAAAGGTCGCTTGCAAAGATGTGGGAGCAATGCCTCCTGCAAAGATCATCGGCGTCGCCATGTGGGTGAACGGCTATGTTCATGGCAAGGCGGGCGACCCGATGATCGACGGGGACAAGGCGCATGCCAACGCAGCAAAGGTCGCCGCATACTGCAAGAAGAATCCCAGCTCGACACTCATGGACGCATTGGATGCGATAGCAAAATCCTAGCACATTCGTCGAAGACGGGTTTGCAGCAGGCAATCGCTGCACCGATGCTGCTGGCCATGTCGGCTTGGCGTTCACAGCGGTACTCGAGCGATATCGGGGCGCCTGGACTTGGGCGCCTCGCCATCGCTTTGGAGCGAGCCTTTGCGACGGACTAATGGAAGCCGCAGAGTTAGGACACTTCCCTCTTCGCCTTCTCTTTAAGTGAAGCGTACCGATCACGCAGATCCATTTTTCCGTGATCCTTGCTTTCCATCCCCCGCGCAACACTGAGGCTGCGCTGTACAGGATCTGCCAGTGTTTTTGCTTCACGCTTGATTGCCTGGGCCACCTGCCAAAATGCAAGCCATTCATCTTCAAATGAATCGGACACATAGGTGAGGTGCCGGCTTGTCTCGACCATCAGGGTTTCCGCACGCTCAAGTTCGGCTTCGTCGAACGTACCAATCGCGGCCGATCTCAACGCGTAAAAATACATCGCTGCCGATCCGCCCAACTCACGATGAGCTGTCGTGTGAAAATCGAGCGACTTTTTCAGCCGCTCCAGGTCTGCAGCAGAGTCTGCTTTGAACTTGTCGAGACGCGCAGTGATCACTTCCTGCAATGCTGCTAAATCAGCTGCCGCAATCGCCCGCGCCTCCTCAACGGAGGTCGTAACCTCGGCTTGTCGATTGGCCGTATAGAGCGACGCCAGCGCCGTCAGGCAGGTTCCCACAACGGCGATCAACGCACCGATCGCAAGACCGCTGAACTGGTCAAGCTTTTGGGCCCGGATGGCTTCGCCCAACACCAGGATGGCGAAATATGCGGTAACGCCGATACAGGCCAGAAGCCCTACTGCCAGCACGATATTCACGACCGTAAGAACGCGCGGCATGATTATCGCTTCCTTTGACAGCGACCGCTGTAACACCTGCACGCTGGGTTGACGCAATCAATGTTGGCGTTGCAGCGTCCACCGCATTTGCTTTGGATCAGATTGGCGGCGTCCCGGATGCTCTCCGGTACCCAACGGTAGGCGTCAACGTTGCCTAAAGAACCCAATTGCCGGGCGATATCATTTGCCTTGCCACGGGTGATATCCGGAATGAATATCTGCTCCTCGTCGCCCGAGGGCACAATGAACCAATAGATGCCGGTGCCGCGATCATCTTCGTGCGCGTTCTCTACGGTGTCAGGTCTGGTGAGATCGTCTGCGGGCATGTGCTACCTCATGGCAGTTCACGTTCAACCCAATACCAGAAGTGTAGTCCGACCTGAGCAGCCATGCAACATAGAGTCGAGGCTCTCATCAACACAAGTCGACCTCGTGATACATGAGAAGGCCGGCGCAGGGGTGTTTGCGCCGGCCCCTCCAGTCTGCCAGTTAAGCGGCCGAGAACGGCACCGCTACGAAGGTCTTGTTATCGCCGCGCTGTATGAGCAGCAGCACTGACTTCTTTTCGGCCTTCGCCGCGGCAGCAACCGCAGTCTTGGCTTCACTGGCATCGTGGATCGTCTTGCCGTTGACCGACAAGATGATGTCACCAGCCTCGAGCCCTGCTTCGGCTGCCGGCTTGTCTGGTGAGACGTCCGCAACAACGGCGCCTTCAACACCCTTGGGAACGCCGATGCGTTCGCGCACCTGCGGGGTCAGGTCTGCAAGGGAAACGCCTATCCGCGGACCAGCCGGAGTAGCCTTCTCCGCGCCGTTGAATGCGGCCTGCTGGGGCTTTCCGTCGTCGTTTCCGCCGATCGCGACCTTGAGATCGACGCTCTTGCCGTCACGCCAGACCGTAATGGTCTGCTTGTCGCCAGGCGAGAGGTCGGCGACGAGCCTTGAAAGGTCCTTAGGCGTGGAAACTGCCTTTTCCCCGACGGCGGTAATCGTGTCACCCTGCTTGATGCCGGCATCGGCTGCTGGGGAACCCTTCGTCACGTCGGCGACAAGCGCACCGGCGGGCTTCGCCAGACCGAGCGCATCGGCGACATCCTGCGACACCGGCTGGATCTGGACGCCCAGATAGCCGTGGTCGATGGATCCGTCCTTCTGCAGCTTGGCGACAATCATCTTGGCTTCGTCCGCTGGGATGGCAAAGCCGACGCCGACACTGCCGCCGTTCGGCGAATAGATCGCGGTATTGATCCCGACGACCTTGCCGTCACTGCCCACGAGCGGGCCGCCAGAGTTACCGTGATTGATGGGAGCATCGATCTGGATGAAGTCGTCATACGGACCGCTATGCAGATCCCTGCCGCGGGCTGACACGATGCCGGCGGTTACCGTTGTGCCGATGCCAAAGGGGTTTCCGATGGCGAGAACCTGATCGCCCAGCCTGAGCTTGTCGGAGTCACCCCAGGCCACGGTCGGCAGCGGCTGTTTCGCATCGACCTTGACCACGGCAAGGTCGGCTTTCGGATCGGCACCGACGAGCTTGGCGGTCAGTTCGGTTCCATCATCCAGCGTCACCTTGATATCGGTGGCATTCTCGATCACGTGGTTGTTGGTGACGATGTAGCCATCCGGGCTGACGATGAAGCCTGAGCCCAAGGCCTGTGCACGCTCGCCAGATTGCGGTTGGGGAGCCTGATGCGGCATGGGAATGCCCTGCTCACCGAAGAACTGCTTGAACTGCTCCTGCATCTGCGAGTTATCGTCTCCCTCGTCCTGTGCCGATGCCTTCATCTTCGTGACGATGGTCACGACGGCGGGCTTGTCGGCATCGACGATGGACGAGAAGGAGTTGTTTGCGGCAACACCAGTCACCGATGCACTCGCAGGTGCTGCGAAGGCCGATGAGGTCTGGTAGGCGAGCGGGACAGAGGCCGCGCCGGCTATGATTGCTGCGCCAAGGAGTGCCGCCCTGCGGCGGCTTTTGATAATATTTGTCACGGTGTCCGTCCTGATGAGAGTTATTCGAACCGCGTAAAGCCGAAACTCATCGCGTGGACTAAATATGAAACCGTGAATCTATATTTACAAATTAAAGGTTCATTACATTTTCATTGCTGAAACTTAATGTATTTCTCCCATTTATTACTTATCTTTCATCTGGAAGATCCGCCGATTTCCGCAGCATGGCGGGTGACTGTTGTGCATTGTGCTTGGCGGCTACCGGCCAGAAAATGGGACTGGCCTCCAACGCCAATCCTCATGCTGAAATTTTCACATACGCCAGAAGATGAGCAAGGAGCAGCGCTGCGTATCGTGGCAACTGGGCTTCCTTTCGAACGCAGACATAGAGATCTCGCTCCGCCCAGCCTTCGGCGATCGGCAAGACGCGGTATTGCATGTGTTGGGCGTATCGGCTCGCCGCGATCTCCGGCACGATGCCAATTCCTGCGCCACATTCGACCATTTTGCAGAGCGCTTCGAAACTGTCAGTACGGATCCGGATATGGGGCTTGCGGCCAAGCTCGTTCGCCGACCGCCGCAGAAATTGCGACAGCGCCACCTTCTCGCGCAGCGCAATCATGGGAAAATCCAGAATTTCCGAGAACGCGACAGGGGCGGACAACGGCGAGTCCGGCGGAACGATAAGCATCAGGCGGTCCGGCATGAAGCGCCAGCGTTCAAGCCCCGTCATGTCGGCGGAGGAGGCGACAATGCCGATATCGGCATCGCCGTTCTTGAGCATGTTGACGACCTCGAAGCTCGGCTTGTCCTGGACCGTGACATTGATCTGCGGATTGGTTGCCAGAAACGTGCCAAGGGCGAGCGGCATGTGTTCGGAAAGCATGTTCGTGTTGGACAGCAACCGGACGCGTCCCCTGCTGCCTGCGGCAAACTCCTGCAGCTCCAGTTCCGCATTGCGCGCATCGTCAACCAGCTGTCGCGCCCGCCGAGCCAGCATTTCTCCGGCGAGGGTCGGGCGAATGCCGCGACCCGTCCTCTCGAAAAGCTCGAGGCCAACCGATGTTTCAAGCCGGCGAAGCCGAGTGCTGACGGCGGCGACGACGACATTGTTGGCGGCTGCGGCTGCTGTAAGGCTTCCCCCGTCGATGGCGGAGAGGAACATCCTGAGGTCTGTGAGGTCAAACTTCGGCATAAGCTTTCACTTTCTGTGAAATCTGCTTCTATGACAAACTGATGTTCATTGCCAGCGCGGCAGCGCTATGAGCGTGACCAAGCCGCACACGCGACACATCGACACGCCACTGGATCGCTCCACGCGACCAGGCAACAGGCATTTCCATGCCTGAATTGCTCCCTGTGAGTGGCATTCATGCCGATGTTGGCGTCTGGAGTACGGCGACGCGGATCAGCCTTGCTCGTGGGAGGCGAAGCTGGGTCTGGTAGTTGTTGTTCATGCTTGATGAAAGCACGCCGACCATGCTCAATTTTCCTCCCACGCAGCAGCCATCGCTGTTCCGCTCGCTACGCTCGATGGGCCTCTGTCTTTCGGCGCTGGTCGCAATGGCGGGTAGCGCTTTCGCACAAGACGCGTCCGGTGCACCGTCCGACCTCGTTTCCCGCGGCCGCTATCTGGCCACAGCCGCTGACTGCGCCGCCTGCCACACGGCGCCGCATGGCGGCCAGCCTTTCGCAGGCGGCTATGGCATAGCCTCGCCGCTCGGCACTATCTTTTCCACCAACATCACTCCCTCGAAGGAAAACGGGATCGGCAACTACAGCGAAGAGGACTTCGCCCGCGCCGTTCGCGACGGTGTTGCCAAGGATGGAAGCCACCTCTATCCGGCCATGCCCTACACGGCCTATTCCAAGCTCACCGATGACGACATGAAGGCGCTCTACGCCTACTTCATGAACGAGGTGAAACCGGTCGAAAGTGCTCCGCAAAAGACCGAGCTGCCCTTCCCCTTCAACATCCGCGCATCGATGGCAGGCTGGAACCTTCTGTTCCTTGGCAGGGACCGCTTCAAGCCCGATCCGGAGAGATCCGAGCAGTGGAACCGCGGTGCCTATCTCGCCGAAGCGCTGGAACACTGCAGCACCTGCCACAGCCCGCGCAATTTGCTGATGGCCGAATCCTCCAGCAAGCCTCTGGCCGGCGGCTCGCTCGGTTCCTGGTATGCGCCGAACATTACCTCTGATCCGACAAGCGGCATCGGCGGTTGGTCCGAAGATGAGCTTGTCCAGTACATGCGCACCGGCCATGTCGCGGGCAAGGCCCAGGCAGCCGGCCCGATGGCCGAAGCTGTCGAAAACAGCCTGCAGCATCTCACCGACGACGATCTCAGGGCGATTGCCGTCTATGTGAAGTCGACCGAGCCCGTTGCTACCGGTGCCGCCAAGTCACGATACGATTATGGCAAGCCTTCCGAGACCGAAGCAACGCTGCGCGGACTGCCAGACCAGGCGGCGAACGAAAACGGCTTCCATATTTTCAGTGGCAGCTGTGCTACCTGCCATCAGGTCAATGGTCAGGGCAACACGCTCTACCCCTCGCTGTTCCACAACACCGCGACCGGCGCTGCCGAGCCGGACAACCTGATCGCTACCGTCCTCTTCGGTCTCAGCCGCACGGTGGGTGACGCACATGTCTTCATGCCGGCCTTTGGCCCGACAGCCTCCTACACCGATCGCCTGTCGGACAAGGATGTCGCCGACGTCAGCAATTACGTGCTGACGCAGTTCGGCAATCCCGATGTGAAGGTGACTGCGCAGGATGTCGCGCGCATCCGCGACGGTGGCGACAAGCCGCTGATTGCCAAGCTTGCGCCCTATGCGCTCACCGCTGCGATCGCGGCAGCGCTGATCGTCCTCGCCGCACTCGCTTTCGCGCTGCGCAGACAGACGCGCCCGGCCGTCGCCTGACGCCTGCCCCCTCATTCAATCGCATCGAACCCTTCTCGGGAGATCATTTATGCCATCAGAGATTTCTCAACCCACCGCACGTCTGGCGCAAGGAATGAGCCGCCGTGCGCTGCTGCGCGGCTCAGCCGCCATCGGTGGCCTCGCCGTCATCGCCGCCATCGGCGCACCGCTTCCGGCTGCTGCTGCCGATTCAGATATACAGACCTTCACGCGGCTCTCGGAATTCCTCACCGGCTACCAGCTGGATCCCGTTCTCGGTGCTCGCTATTTCGCGGCACTCGTCAAACGCAGCCAGACGTTTCCAGCCGACGTAACCGCGTTGCAGCAGGTCGTTACGCAGTCCGGCGCGCTTGACATGGATGCCTTCCTGGCGCTGCCAGCACTCGACCCCGCCGCCAAGGCAACGGCCACTACGATCGTCTCCGCCTGGTATCTGGGCGTTGTCGGCGAGCCGGCGGACGCAGAGCTCATAACCTATGCCGAGGCGCTGATGTACCGCCCGACGCGGGGCATTCTTCCCATTCCGACCTACGGACCCGGCCCCAACAACTGGGGCCCCAAGCCCGACAGCAAGATCTGACAGGAGCAAGACAATGGCAAACGACTCTTATGATGCCGATTTGATCGTCATTGGCTCCGGCGTCATGGGCGGCATCGTCGCCGCAAACCTCGCAAAGGCAGGCAAGAAGGTCATCGTGCTAGAGGCAGGCCCGCGCGTGAACCGCCGCGAGATCGTCGAGACCTTTCGCAACGCGCCCGTGAAGCTTTCGCTGGCCAACGCCAAGCTGCAGGGCGCGGGGTCACCGTTTCCGAGCCTTCCGCACGCACCATCCACCTATGGCGACTATCTGCAGTATGAAGGCCCGGTAAAGTACAACACCTCCTACCTGCGCGTGGTCGGCGGCACGACCTGGCACTTCGGTTCGGCGCTCTGGCGCATGATTCCGAACGACTTCAAGATCCAGTCGCTCTACGGCCGCGGCCGCGACTGGCCGATCGGCTACGACGATCTCGAACAGTATTACAACAAGGCCGAGCTGGAACTCGGCGTCACCGGCCTCGACGGCCAGGACGAGAGCGGCCAAGGCGGCGGTCCAATGCCGCCGCGCACCATGCCCTTCCCGATGAAGCAGCTTAATTCGAGCTACATGTTCAAGACGCTGGCGGAAAAGCTCTCCGTCGGCGGCTTCAACCCGGTTCTCGAGCCGCATGGCCGCGCCTCGCGCCCCTACGGCAACCGCCCGGTCTGCGCCGGCAACAACAACTGCAACCCGGTATGTCCGATCGGCGCCAAATATGACGGCTCGATGCATATCGACGAAGCTGAACGTCACGGCGCCCAGCTTCTCGACAATTCGGTGGTCTACAAGATCGAAGCCGGCGAAGATGGCAAGATCACCGCCATCTGGTACAAGAAGCCCGACAATTCCGAGCACAAGCTAACGGCCCGCTATTTTGTGCTCGCCGCCTATGGCATCGAATCGGCCAAGCTGCTGTTGCTCTCAACGTCCGACAAATACCCGAACGGTATTGCCAACTCGTCTGACCAGGTCGGCCGCAACCTCATGGACCATACCGGCATCAGCATGAACATGCTGACCAAGGAGGACATGTGGCCCGGCGAAGGCCCGACGGAACTACTGGTCTACCTGAACCAGCGCGACGGCGCGTTCCGCAAGGATTATCCGAGTTACAAGATCAAGGTTCGCAACACCGTACCGACCGCCCAGATGACGGAAGGCTTTATCAAGAAGGGCATCCTCGGCTCGAAGCTCGACGAGCAGATCCGCAAGTATTCGGCCCGATCGCTGAACTGGGCAATCGACTTCGAGCCCTTGCCTTTGGCCGAGAACCGCGTCACCCCGAGCAAGACCAAGTTCGACGCGCTGGGCATCCCGGTGCCGGTTCTGTACTACAGCGTCACGGACTACTGGAACGCCGGTCGCGACCGTGGCCTGCAGGATCTCAACAAGATCGCCGAACTGCTTGATGCCGAGGTGCTGTCGACCGACGTGAAATGGCAGAACCGCCAGCACGTCATGGGCACGACACGCATGGGCGACGACCCGAAGGACTCCGTCGTCGATCGCGACTGCCGCACGCATGACCACCAGAACATGTTCATCGCGGGCACCAGCGTGATGCCGTCCGCCTCGTGCATGAACCCGACGCTGACGGGTGCTGCGCTGAGCGTCCGCATCGCGGAGCAGTTGCTGAAGGAAATATAGGCCTCCTCGCAGGACGTCTCGTCGAACATGCGACGCGGGACGGGCAACACGCCCGTCTCACGTCAAGTTGCCGTCAATTGCCACCGTGTGCGGCAATCGCCTCCTGGAGATCTTTGAGCTCTTCGCAGCCAGTCGGGCAAAGTTGCTTCAGCGAGGCGAGCTGCAGCTTCGCCTTTTCCGTATTGCCAGTCTGCAGATAGAGCTCGCCGAGATATTCGTGCGCCGCCTTGTGATCCGGTTGCAACTCGAGAGCCTTGTTGTAGTAAGCGAGCGAGGTGTCGTATTGGCCGGTCATGCGCAGCGTGTAGCCGAGCAGATTATAGACGTCTGCCTGCTGGTTATCCTCGGCAAGACCGCGCAGCTCTTCCAGCGCACCGGCATAGTCCTTGGCCGCGATCTTGGCGCGTACCGAGGTCAGATCCGGGCCGTTGCCTGTTTGCATGTCGTCGATTGCGAAGGCTGGCATGGCCGTCAGCGTCGAGATCGCGGAACCTGCTGCCGATACCGCGCAGAAGCCGATGACGGCAGCGACGACGTAACTTGTGGACAGTCCTTTCATGACTGTGTCTCCTCAGGCTTGAATGGTTGGCGTGAAGGCATAGGCATTTCCGTCCTTTACGAAGCTGCCTGAGCCGGGGAACGGGAAGTGCGAACCGCAGATGGCGATCTTGTCGGCGATGACGCGGTCAATCAGCTTGCGGCGGCTGTCGATGGCCATCGGTCCGTCCTGGTCGTAGCTGCCCTGCCATTCCGGATGGGGAGCAAGCAGCGCCGGGACGTACATGATGTCGGCCGAAACCAGCAGCTGGTTGTTTGCGGAGCTGACGAGATAGCCTGCGTGCCCCGGGGTGTGCCCGGGCGCCGATACGAGCTGGATCCCGGGTGCCACCTCCGCGCCGTCCTCGACAAGCTTCCAGTTCTTCCAGGTCGGGAAAACCGCGGCTATCCGCTTTCCGGCGGGCTTTCGCCCCTCGGGAAGCGAGTCGACTCGGGCGGGATCCGTCCACCAGTTGTATTCGGTGGAGTGGACAACAAGCTCGGCGTTCGGGAAGACAGAGGCGTTCGAGCCCTTCTCCATCAGCCCCCAGACGTGATCGGGGTGGAAATGGGAGATCATGACCGTGTCGATCTTCCTATAGTCGATGCCGGCGGCGGCCATATTGGCCGGAAGGTGGGTCGCGTTGGCCTGCCATTGGCCAACGCCCGAGCCCGCATCCATCATGATTAGCCGGCCGCCCAGATTGAGCACGACGACGGTCAGCGGGATCGGCATGAAATCGGTCGGGAGATTGGCCTTTGCCAACGCCGCCTTGGTCTCATCGACCGAAGCGTTCTTGATGAAGGCCGGATCATGCGGCTTTCGCCAGATGCCATCGTAGATCGCGGTTACTTCGATGTCGCCGACCTTGTAGCGGTAAAAGCCGGTCGCCGGTTCGTCGGGCGATGCGGCAAGGGCTGGCGCCACTATTTCCAGTTTGGATGCCAGGCCGAATGCGGCTGCGGCAGCAGCCGATCCGAGCACGGCGCGGCGTGACATTTCGAACATGGTAATGCCTCCTTGAGCTTTGAGGGGTGGCTCTGAGCGAGGCGCAGCAATCTGCGATATCCTCGCTGGGAAAATAGATCGCACCGCCCCAGGCCTTATTCCGGCCAGGCACGCGATTTCGCGCAACCATCTGAAATAAAACGCGTAATTTCGTATCGTCATTCGAGATCAAAAAAAGTGCGGTCGCCTGGAATAAAACCGGGCCCCGGATGATCTTGATCATGAGCGGCCGTTGCGCGTGCACCGACCGGAGGGTTAGAATCGGCTGGGTCTGCAGCCCCTGAGGATGTGATGACTGATATCAGTATCGCCTGCCCCGTCCTGCTCGACGACCGGCTGCTATCGGCCGCGCGGCGCTGGCGCTCTTGGTCGCTTGCGAAACTCGTTGCACAAGCCGCGACAGTTATCGTCGGCCTCATGGAAGAGACCAGGGGCGAAGCCCGAGCAGACAAGGCCGAGGTCTCGGCACAGCGGCATCAGGCGGACCTTGCACTGCGTTTTCAGCAGACGATCCTGCCGCATATGGATGCCTGTTATAATTTTGCACGGTTCCTCAGCCGCGATGGCGATGCGGCGCAGGACATTCTGCAGGATGCGTTTCTGCGAGCCTATCGCAGCTTCGAAAGCTATCGCGGTGGGGATCCGCGCGCCTGGATATTCACCATCGTCCGCAATTGCTATCTCGCCTGGCAACAGAAGGGACGCCGCCGCGCCCGGTTCGAGACACCGCTGGACGAGAGTGGCACCGGTTCCGACGAGAGCATGCCATACCAGGTCGCCTCGCAGGACGATACTGCGGAGACCACCATGATCCGCGAAAACGAGTCGGACCTGGTTCGCCACGTGATCAATACTTTGCCCGATCCCATGCGGGAAATTCTTGTGCTGCGCGAACTGGAGGAGCTGTCTTACCGGCAGATCGCCGAGATCATCGATGTCCCGATCGGTACGGTGATGTCTCGTATAGCCCGCGCGCGTCACGAATTCGCCGAGGCGTGGGCCGCCCTAGGAGACATCGAGGTGCCCGCATGACGAAGGACCAGCAACTGGGTTGCGGGCAATGGGGCCCTGTGCTGCACGCCTTCATCGATGGCGAGCTTGATCTCATGCAGGCCGCCCAGCTCGACGCACATCTGGCAGGCTGTGCGGACTGCAAAGCGGAGATCGAAAGGGTGCGCGACGTGCGGCAACTGATCGGACGAGATGGTGTACGCTACACGGCTCCAGAGGATGTACGGGCGCAAGTTCTGGCTGCCCTGCCGCTGGAAGCGGCCGTACCTTCCCCCGCCTTACGTGCAGACATACAGCCGCGACGGACATGGGACCGCGTCTTCCGCTTCGTCCGTGATTGGAGCCTCGTTCCATCTCTGGCCGCGCTCGCGGCAAGTGCCATCCTCTTTTTCAACACGCCGGCGCCCGATCTTGGCGTTGAAAATCAACTGCTAGCCAGCCACGTGCATTCGATGCTGGCCGACCATCTGACTGATGTGCAGACCTCCAACCAGCACACGGTGAAGCCTTGGTTCAACGGCCGCATCGACTTCTCCCCCCCGGTCAACGATTTGTCGAAGGACGGCTTCCCACTCGTCGGCGGCCGAGTGGACTATATCGGCGGCCGCGTCGTCGCCACGCTCGTCTATCGGCACAACGGGCACGTCATCAACCTGTTCATCTGGCCGCAGGCGGCCGCAAGCCAGACAGACAGCGAGCACGACGGCTACAACATGGCGAAATGGTCGGCCGACGGCCTCGTATTCTGGGCCGTATCGGACGTCAGCGCGCCTGATCTTGCCAGGTTCCGGACGAGCTTCATGCGACCGCCGGGCGCTTGAGACCTGGCACCTTTGCTACTGGCGCGTTGGATTACGGGGAAAACCGCGGCCGTCCATTGCAGATTACTGTTTTGTCGAAGATGCTACCTCAAAACCTGAGGAGTGCTCGCAAATGCAGTCAGGCTTGGCAACGATCATCATCGATGATGACGGCTACAGCGAGCATGTTGCTTACGAGCTTTCAAGCCAGACCGGCCTTCTGTTTGGCGCACGCGAGCTTCTTGTCAGAGCCAAACAGGCGAAAGCGGTGCGCCTCTCGATTCTGACAACCCGCCTGGAGCATCCCATTCGCATCGGCAATATCGACGAAAGTTGCGCCAACTTCTCCATCCTTAAAAACACCAGTCGGCGTTGATGAAGCCTAAGATCGCCATACTGTAATCATCACCCGGTCGACGCATCGGTCCGGGAGGTTGCGACCGACTAAAGCGCGCGGGGCAGGCTGATGCACACGTCCAGCCCCCCATCCGGGTGATTGGATAGTGTCACGTCGCCGTCCATTTTCCGCAGCAAAGTCCGCGCGATCGTCAGCCCGAGGCCGGATCCGCCTGTTCTTCTGTTGCGGGAATGTTCGAGCCGAACGAAGGGCTTGAAGACGTCCGTCATGCGGGAGGGGTCTATTCCAGGACCGTCATCGCGCACTTTCAAAAGCACGCGGCGCTGCTCGAGAACGAGCGTCATGTGTGCCCTCGTGCCGTAGCTGATCGCATTCTCGACCACATTCCTGATAGCGCGCCTGAGCGCGATCGGGGACGCGAGACAAACGGGGCGTCCGGTCAGCCCCTCCTGCGCTTCGATTTCAATGTCCCCGTATTCGTCGGCGACGGTTTCAATGATCGACGTCATGTCGATGCGCTCAAGGGTCTCGCCCGCGGAGTCCAGCTTCGCCAGACTGATCACCGATTCAACGGTCTCCTCGATATCCGCAATGTCAGTGGTCAATGCGGATTTCTCCTTGGAGCTTTTGAGGAGAGCGAGCCGCAATCGCATCTTCGTGACCGGCGTTCTCAAGTCATGCGCAAGTGCCGCGGCGAGTAGCGCTCGTTCCTCAACGTGTTCCTGAAGCAGGGCCTGTGCCTTGTTGAGGGCCTTGGCCGCGCTGCGGTAGTCCCGGCTTCCTTTTTCGGCAAGAGGCGGGCTGTTCAGGTTCGATCCCAAGCGGGAAACCGCCGCTTCAAGCAGGTGATAAGGACCGGTAATTCGCGAGACGGCCCAAAATGCGATCAGCACAACGCACGCACTTACAAACAGATAAGTCGGCAGGCTCTCGGGATTGAGCAGCGGCCCGATGGGCGTCAGCGGGGTCACGAAGTTGACCCATTGGCCATCCTTCAGCTGCAACGAAACGGTGTATCTCTGGCTGTTGAGGAAGTCGCGGGCAACTTCCGACAGGTCCTCCTCTACCTCACCTGTGTCCTGCACGGCCGCATCGGCTGGCGGGGATGTGCCCGTCGTGTTTGGTTCATCAAGCCGCACCCGGGCATCCGCAACGCCAAACTTGGTCAGTCTGGCGACAAGAATATCCTCGACCTCGGCAAGCGTATCGGTTGCCGCGACCTGCGTCCCGACGGCGGGAAGCGATGAGAGACTGACGACGACCGTGGAATCGGCAAGCTCCCCGCTGAGATGCTTTCGTTCTTCGGCCGAGAGCGGGCTCATCAACTTTGCCAGCCAGACGGCACGTTCGTTCATTCGGTAGAGGTCGACGATCTCGCTCGAGCTAACGCGATTTCGCGCCATGATCATGAAAAGGGTTGTCTGCGAAACGAGAAGCGTGCCGATCAGGACAATCAAAAGCCATGCGGGTAGCGTACGCGGAAGGAATCGCCAGCGCGTCGTGAAAGGAGCAGTTGCAGTATCGGCCATAACGTCCTCGGGAAACCAAGCTTTAGCAGCCATACAGGTCAGGCGGAACGACTGCGTCATCAGATTTTACAAAACGGAAGCGTCTTTTACACGGTCCTGAAAAGTGCCGCGCGCGATCGCATGCGATACCTGACTGGAAAGAGATTCGCGAGACGTGCAATGCCAGAACCACAACCTGTGAGGAAACCCGCACCCGTGCCGCAGAAGGCAGGGGTCAACGACAACGAACCTCAGATCGATCGTGAGGCCGAGGAACTTCTGGCGCTGCTGGCAGGAGCCGGAGACGCCGGTCGGTTTCGAAGCCCGCGCGGCTTTGCGACGCCCAAGCCCGCCTCAACCGCGTTCGGCATGATCGATGTCGCGTTGGTCGCAGGCATCGCGACCACATCCCTGCTGCTGATCGCGCTGGCCTATTTCTATGTCTAGCTGGCTGGGAGCGCTGTTGGCGGCAGCAATTGCCGGTGACATGGTCAGCGCTGCAAACGCGCAAGAACTCCTGTCCGTACGTGACCAGCGCTGCGCGCGCATGCACCAGCAGCTTCAATCCGCCCTCATTCAGGCCGTTAGCGAGGACGCCAGCGACGAGGCGCGAAAGCTGAACAGCAAGGCGCTTCATCTCTGCGCCAGCGGCCGTCAATCGCAAGGGCTTAGAGCCTTTTCGGCCGCACTCGAGATCCTTCAAAAAGCGGGAGCCGATCGGTGAACAAGATGCGACGTCGTCAGATCTCGGTCCTGTCAATCGCGCTTGGCACCATTCTCCTGCTCGCCGGGACGGGACTGATCCTTGCTTCCGTCTTTTTTGTTGCAGCGATGCTGGCCGGCGCCTCCTACGACCTGAGCACGCCGTCCCTCCTTCTGCTGGGCGGATGCGTGCTCTGCGAGCTGGCATTCACAACCTTGAGAAAGAGGTGATGCCCATGCTCGGTCTGGTTCAGACAATCTTGAACTCCGCTGGTCTTGCGGCGGCGATCGTTTCGTTGCCAGCTTATCTTCCATTTGGCGTTCCCGCGCAGACACGGCCGTCGGAGCTCGGCTGCGAGGCGCTGGCGGGCGGCGTCACGGATCATTCCGGCCAATATTCCTGCATGCGCCTGCCGCGTTCCGATCCGATGTTCGAGCAGTACATCCTTGCCTACGTCGACGGTGTCGGCCTCTGCAACGTGGTCGCCGTCTCTCCCTACATCGAGGACGACGCCAGGGGATCGACAACACGCCACCTCTTCGACCGGGCAGCCCGCTCGATGCAGAAGGAGCTTGGGCCGCCCAGCGAGAGCATCGATCATTCACATACCCCTCTCGTTGCCGAAGACGGACATTTTCGTGAAGGCGTCATCAATCAGGACCGGCAGGTCTTCGATCAGTGGACGGGTTTGAGCCAGCGCTTCAGCAATCTCGACTCGGTCAGTTTGACCGTGTCGGGCGACCCGGACTGGGGCCTCGCTGTCTACGGCATTTACCGGTTCAGCAACAACGATGCCTGCATGCGCGAGATGGAAGTGGTGACAGGACCGGATGGCGAGTAAACCGACGGGAAAAAGCGAACGCATGACAGAATTTCGCCGACGCATGAAAAGGGCCGAGATCGGTTGGAACCTGCTCGGGCTCGGCGCGATTGCTGTCAGTCTCTTCATTCTCGGCCGACAACTGCAAAGCATCTCGCTCTCAGGATTACAAGCAAGTCTGCTTTCGATCGATCGGATGGCGCTTGCGGGATCGGCGCTGGCGTCAATGGCGGCATATCTGCTGTTGGCCTCCTACGATCTGATGGCACTGAAATATCTGCGCCGCCAGATAAGGCCGGCATACGCGCTGGCCTCCGGGGCAACTGCCTTTGCCGTCTCCCATACGATCGGCGCATCCGTTCTGTCGGGAGCGCTGCTGCGATACAGAGCCTATTCGGCAAAGGGAGTTCCTGCCTCGGAGGTCTTGACGATGGTCGCCTTCTGCCTGGCGACCTTTGTGCTCGGCATGCTGTTTGTCGGCGGCATCGTCTTCGTCATCGACCCCTATATCGCCGACCGGCTGACGGAGAGCCTGCCACTTGTCTCCCTGCGCACCGCAGGCCAGGTCATGGTCGGGCTATGCCTGCTCTATGTCGCTTTCAGCTTCTTGCCGTTGGGAAATGTGCGCGTGGCCGGCGTGACCATTTCATATCCGCCCCCGGGAATCGCACTGTGCCAGCTGTCGATCGCGGCTGCGGAGATCCTTAGCGCCTCCCTGGTGATCTATCTGGTCCTTCCCGCCGAGAACAATCCCGGCCTGCTCGTTACAGCAGGCATCTTCACGATTGCGTTCGCCGCCGCGCTGGTATCACACGCGCCCGCCGGTCTGGGCGTCTTCGAGCTGATCTTCATGGCGGGTCTGAGCGAGATGGCCAAGGAGGACGTCCTGGCGGCTCTGCTCGTGTTCCGCCTGTTCTATTTCATTGTTCCGTTCTTGCTGTCAGTCGTCGCGATCGCGATCTTCCAGCTTCGGATGCGGCGGGCGATCGGGTAACGCCGCCACCCGTGGCGACAGATCGCCGAGGTACGACGAAACGATCCCGAAACATCATTCCTGTGGATGCGCACCCGGCGTCCGCCATCACGCGACCAATCAGGTCCTGTTTAGTCCGCAGTGATCTCCGCCACGAATTGGTAACCCCCGCCTCGGACAGTTTCGATCATCGATGGGGTGCGGGGATCGTCGTCGAGCTTGCGCCGAAGTCGGCTGACGAGAATGTCGATGCTTCTGTCGAAGCTCTGGCTTGCATCGCCACCGCACGCCTCAATCAGTTGCTCGCGGCTGAGAACCCGCCCGCGCGCTTCGACGAGGGCGGCAAGCAGGTTGAATTCCGCACGTGTCAATTCAACGCGCACACCCGAGGGGTCCTGCAAGCGCCGGCGCTCGACGTCCATTGTCCAGCCTGCAAAACCGACATGACCGCTCGTGCGCGGCTGCTCCGGAGATACCTCGCCCTTGCGGCGAAGAACGGCACGGATTCTTGCCAGCAGTTCACGCGGATCGAAGGGCTTCGAAACGTAGTCGTCGGCGCCCATTTCCAGGCCGACGATCCGGTCTGCGGTATCCGCCACAGCAGTCAGCATGATGATCGGCAGTTTCGATCGGGAGCGGATCTCCTGACAGAGTTCCAGGCCGCTCTTGCCCGGCAGCATGACGTCGAGCACGACGAGGTCGATGTCGGAAACCTCCAGCGCCGCGAGCAGACCTTGACCGTCTTGCGCAAGCGATACACGCAGTCCGCGCCGCTGAAAAAAGTCCTTCAGCAAGCTGCGAATGTCGGCGTCATCATCAACGATGAGGATATGTGGCAATGAACAGGCCTTCTCGAAGTGCGGACACGCCGCCAGCACTTATGTCGGAGCAAGCGGCGGTCAACTCAATACCATAGGCAAACCCGACATAAACCTTTCAAATTGTTTCAGGACGACGATGATACAATCGAGAAACAATTCACTGAGATGCCAAACCAGAGAAACCGCCGGACAGATAGCCCGGCGGCTTTAGTGCGCCGCGTCTCGACCCGAAGCGGACTGGCGTCGGCATGAGATTGCCTATCGGTTATTCGGCTGCAACCGCCGCGCGCTTGCCGTTCAGCGCGATCAGGCGCTTTGCACGCTCGAGCGACGCGCTCTGCTCGTTGCGATAGCGGGCGCCGATTTCCATCATCAGCACGGTGCCCGGCAGGAACTCGAGTTCGCTGAAGATATCTTCCCAGTCGATATCGCCCCAGCCAAGCGGCATGTGGAGATCACCGATGCCGAGCGCCGTCGATTCCTGTAGGTGATACGGCTTGTAGAAAGCCTGCGGGCGGCCGAAGGAGTCGTGCACATGCAGGTGGCCTGCGACCGGGGCCATGGCGCGGGTCTGCTCCCGGAAGTTCAGGCCGCGATAGGTGGACTCGATGTAGGCGTGACTAAAGTCGATCAGTGCCACCAGGTTCGGGTGACCGACCGCCTTAACCGTCTCCGCGACCTCAACAGGCGTCTGACGATATTGTCCAGGCTCTGTCGTGAAGATGTTCTCGAACGCGACGCGCACATCATAACGCTTGGCGAACTCAGCGAGCTCGAAGAGCGCTTCGCGTTCGCGCTGGTCGGCGTCTGCGCGCTCGAAAAGCTGGTCCGCACGCAAGTTTCCGCCATGCTGAACGATCACGCGAGCGCCGATCTTGTCGCAGACCTCCACCAGCGCCTTTGCGGCGTCAATCTGATAGCGCGCCGTGGCTGGATCCATGAAGTTCGACGAGACGAGCCCATGGACCGTGTAGCGGAACGGAAATTGAGCCGTGATCGCCGCGAGCCGCTCGGCACGCTCCTGGACGACGCGACCGCCCGCGATCAGGTCGATGCTGGTCAGCCCAAGCTCGACGGTTTCGACGCCAAGCCCGGCAAGGCGGCGCAGATCGGCCTCAAGGCTATCGAGTTCGCCGTCGGTGGAACCGGAATTGAAACCGGTCGAGATGATGTTGCTCATGGCAAGTCCTTCTTGAGGTTACGAATAGATGGCGGTGGAGATGGCCACCGCAGGAAGAGGTAAGGCGGCCGGGCTCTTCCGGCAGGAAAGCAGCGCGGTTCAGTTGACGGTCGGGTCGAGCTTGTCACGTAGCCAATCGCCGACGAGCGAAATGGAAAGCGTCGTCAGCATGATGACGCTGGCCGGTGCCAGCATGATCCATGGGGCGCGGGTCAGGTACTCGCGCCCGAAGCCGACCATGTTGCCAAGGCTGGATTCCGGCGGCTGGACACCAAGGCCAAGGAACGAGAGCCCGCTTTCCATCAGGATGATCTCCGGGAAGGTCAGCGTCATCGAAACGATCAGCGTCGAAGCAACATTGGGCAGGATGTGACGAAGATAAACCCGCGTCGGCGTGGCACCAAGCTGCACGACCGCCGCGGCAAATCCCTGGGCTCCGGCGGCAATCGCCAGGCCGCGCGCGATCCGTGCATATCGCTCCCATCCGTAAAAGCCCATGAGGCAGACGAGCAGGATCATGGACGAACCGAAAAAGGCAAGCACCGCCAGGGACATGATCAGGAACGGAAGTGCTGCCTGAAAGTCCGCCAGCACCAGCACGAGATGTTCGACAAAGCCGCGAAAGCGCGCCGCGGCAAAGCCGAGCAATGTACCGAAGACCGCCGACAGTAGCGTCGCGCCGAAGGCGATGACGAGCGAGATGCGGATCGACTGGATAAGGCGCGAAAGCACGTCGCGCCCGAGTTCGTCCGTGCCAAGCCAGTGCTTGGCCGAGCCCGGCGGGGAAAGCCTGCTCGGCAGATCCATGGCCGTGATATTGTAGGGCTTGATATAGCCGGCAAGCACCGCGACCGCGACCATGGCGACGAGCCAAAGGATACCGAACCCGACCAGCAGCGGGACCGTTCGCCGCAGGCGCGAGATCCAGGTCATTCCTTTTCGGGCCGGCAGGGTTTCGCTGAAATCGGCAGTAGCCATCGTATTTTTCCTCAATGTCCCGCGTGCGAACGCAGCCGCGGATCAAGCCAGCCGTAGAGCAGATCGACGACGAGGTTGGAGACGACCATCGTGGCGGCGACGATCAGGAGAATGCACTGGACGACCGCCAGATCGCGGTTGCTCACGGAGACGACCAAGAGGCGGCCGATCCCGGGCCACGAGAAGATCGATTCCACGACGACGGCACCGGCAATCAGCGAACCGACCATGAAACCGACGATCGTGACGATGGGTACTGCCGCATTCGGCAGCGCGTGGCTCCAAACGACGTCGCGCCACTTCAAACCCTTCGCGGCCGCCGTGCGGATGTAGGGCTGGCCCATCACCTCGATCATCGCGCTGCGGGAGAAGCGGGCAAGAATGCCTATCCCGCCGATGCTCATCGTGATCGTCGGCAGGATGCCGTGCATCCAGGTATCCTGCCCACCGGACGGCAAAAGGCCCAGCATCACCGAGAAGATCAGCACGAGAACCAGTCCCATCACGAAGGATGGAATGGTGAAGCCAAAGATCGCGAGGAGGATCACGCCACGATCGGCAAAGCTTTGCCGATGCAGCGCGGCATAGACCCCTGCCGGGATGCCGATGACCAATTTCAGCAGCAATGCCGGCACGGTCAGCTGCAGCGTCGCCGGAACGCGCTCCATGACCAGGTGCAGCGCCGAAGCCTTGTCGCGCATCGATACGCCGAAATCGCCGGTGAAGATGGATTTGAGATAGGCGACGTACTGGACCCACAGCGGCTGGTCGAGACCCCATGCCTTTCGGAAAGCGTCGATCGAATCCTGCGGCACATCTGGCCCCAGCATGACCTGCGCCGGGTCGCCCGACATGCGCAATACGACGAAGGCAAATGTCACGACAGCCAGGATTGTGATCAGTGCGCGAAACAGCCGCACGAGAATGAAGCGGATCATGATGCCTTCCCTACGCTGCGATCCGGGCGTCTTCGCCCGCGGTCACGTGACAGGCTACGGTGCGGCCGTCGTCGATCTGCTTCAACACAGGCGCCGTCACGCGGCAGATGTCCTGCGCCAGTGGACAGCGCGGATGGAACGCGCAACCTGACGGGCGATTGGCGGGATTGGGCGGCTCGCCCTGCAGGATCGTGCGCCCCTGAAGACGTGTGCCCGGCCGAGGCACGCTGGAGACCAGCGCACGTGTGTAGGGGTGAAGCGGCGTACGGAAGATGACGGCCGACGAGGCCTCCTCGACGATGCGGCCGAGATACATGACCGCAACCCTGTCGGCGACATTGCGCACCACCTTGAGGTCATGACTGATGAACACCATGGCGATGCTGTATTGCTGCTGCAGGTCACGCAGCATGTTGACGATCTGCGCCTGGATCGAGACATCGAGGGCAGACACGGGTTCGTCGCAAACCAGAAGCTTTGGCCGGGAGGCGAGTGCGCGCGCAATCACGGCGCGTTGACGCTGGCCACCTGATAACTGGTGCGGAAAACTTGTCGCCTGATCCGGACGCAAGCCGACCGCAGCCATCAGCTCCGAGACCCGCGCTGCGCGATGCTCTTTCGGGATCAGGCGGTGGATTTCCAGCGGCTCGGCAAGCTGTGTGGCAATCGTCAGGCGACGATCGAGCGCTGCAAGCGGGTCCTGATACACCAGCTGCATCTTCGCCCGCAGCCGTCGCCAGTCGGACGTGCCCCGTGCCGGCATCTCCCGGCCCTCGAAGCGAACCTGGCCTTCCTGCGCATCGTCGATGCCAAGCAGCATGCGTCCGAGTGTCGACTTTCCTGAGCCGGATTCCCCGACGATGCCCAACGTTTCGCCCGGCATGACGGCGAGCGAGATGCCGTCAACCGCGCGCACTGGCGTGGCATGACCAAACAGACCGCGGCGAACATGGTAGATGCGAACGAGGTCGCGAGCTTCAATCAACGGTGTCATTGCATCGCCCCTTCTGCAACCCAACCTTTTGTCTCGACGACAATCGGCGCTTGCGAGACCGGGCGCGTGCATGCGAGCCGGCGGTCGTCGCCGATCGACACCAGCGGTGGTAATTCGTGGCGACAGGCCTCGACAGCGCGAGAGCAGCGCGGTGAAAACGAGCAGCCCTTCGGCAGGGACCTGGGATCGGGAACAGTCCCGGCAATCGGAATCAAACGCTGGCGAGGACCGTCGATGCTGGGGATGGCGTCGAAGAGCCCGCGGGTATAGGGGTGGCGCGGATGAGCGAAAAGCTCGCTCACGCTGCCTTCCTCGACGATGCGCCCGGCATACATCACGCAGACCCGATCGCAAACCTGCGATACGGCGCCGAGATCATGGCTGATGAAGACGGTGGCCATTCCCGTTTCGGTCCTGAGCGAGATCAGCAGATCAAGGATCTGTGCCTGGATCGTCGCATCGAGCGCTGTCGTCGGTTCGTCGGCAATCAAGAGGTCCGGCTTGCCGGCAAGCGCCATGGCGATCATCAATCGCTGACACTGGCCGCCTGAAAACTCATGCGGATAAAGATCGAAACGGCGCCGGACATCCGGTATGCCGACCATCTCCATGAGGCGCCACGCTTCTTTTTTTGCGGCCTCGCCGCGCAGGCCGCGATGGATGGCAAGCGCCTCGGTAATCTGGCCGCCGATCTTCAAAACCGGATTGAGCGAACTCGACGGATCCTGGAAGATCATTGCGACCCGACCGCCACGAATGTGCTCGAGCGCGGATCGCGGGGCTCCGCGCAGTTCCTGCCCGTCGATTTTCACCGAGCCGGCTACGCTTGCCTTGCCGGGCAAGAGGCCGAGGGCAGCAAGCCAGGTCACCGACTTTCCGCAGCCGGATTCGCCGACCAGCCCGACAGCTTCGCCTTTTGCGATGTCGAGATCGATGCCATGCAGAACCTGCACGCCGTCGAACGCGACTTTCAACCCGCGCATTTCCACGAGCTTGGTGGCAGTGGTGCTCATCTATTCGCCATTCCTGTCGATCGTTTGCGTCCGTAACGAACGAGATGGGTCCGGCAACTCATGCCGCCGGACCCGGATTTAGCGCCGGGCTCAGCTCGGCCAGTTGTTGGAACGGAAGTCCATCGCGAAGGCCGGCGCGGCCTTCCACTTCAGCGACGACTTCATGCCGGTGAATACGGCGTTCTGGTGCAGGACCTGATAGACGGGGTCTTCGCGCTCGCAGATCTCCATCATGCGGGCAAAGGCCTTCTTGCGCTGTGCGCGGTCCGTGCTGGTCTCCAGAATCTGGGACATCTGGTTGACCTCGGCGTTCGACCAGTCCTTCTTCTGCTGGACTTCGCCATTCGGACCGAACTGGGCAACGATCGAGGAAACCGGATCGTTGAAGTTGGCGGAGGCCGACCAGTCACGCACGCCCTTGACGCCTGCCGGATCGTGGATCTGACCCCAGTTTTCCTTCATTTCGATCTCGACGTTGAGGCCGACCTGCTTCCACATCTCCACCATGATCTGACCGTTGGCAGTCTGGTTGGTGTAGTAGTTGTTGAGCAGACGGAACGGGATCGCGTCGCCCTTGTAGTTGGCCTGCTTCAGAAGGTCCTGCGCCAGCGTCGGATTGTATTCCGGCACGCTCCAGCCTTCGACGAACATGTCACCATAGAACGGGAACTGAAGGCCCGCCGGGATCTTCGTCTGGCCAGCCCACAGCGCCTCGACGATCGCCTGACGATCGATGGAATGCGTCATCGCGCGGCGAACCAACGGGTTCTGCAGAATGGGGTTCTGCGTGTTGAAAACGGAGATGCGATGATTGTTGATCGTCGCGCCCTGCACTTCAAAGCCGGCTGCATTCTGAACCGTAGCGATCTGGTCGGGCGGCAGGTCGCAGGCGAAATCATACTCGCCGGACAGCAGGCCGTTGACGCGTGAGGCAACTTCGGGAACTTCGACAAAACGGATCTGCTCGAGCGGCGGGCGGCCACCCCAATACTCGTCGAAGGCCACCAGCGTCAGCGACACGTCGGGTTTGAATTCAGCGACCATGTAAGGACCCGTCGTAACCGGCTTGCGCGCCCAGTCGACATAGGTCCCCGCCTCGTCCCAGGCGCGACGGTTGGCGATCTGGCTACCGAAGGCGTAAAGGCGACCTTCGAGCGTCACGTCAGGCGTCGCGTTGTGGAAACGGACGGTGTACTTGTCGACGGCCTCGACACCGGCAAGTGCGGGCCACAGGCGGCGACCAACGCCGGGAATCGTTGCAGGCAGTTCCTTCACCGACGTCGGCTTGTTCTCATCTTCGAAAATGGTCTTGCCGCCAGCCGGCTGCGTGCTGCCGAAGACGCGCTGCGAGGAGAAGCTGAAGACAACATCTTCCGCGGTCAGCTCATCGCCATTGTGAAACTTGACGCCCTGGCGCAGCTTGAGTTCCAGCGTCTTGTCGTCGATGCGCTTCCAGTCCGTGGCGAGACCGGCGACAGGACCCTGATTGCCCATCCAGTCGCGCAGGATCAGGCCTTCCCACAGGTTCGGGAAGAACACGCGCTCGCCGACGTTCGACTGCTCGTTCCATATGTCGAGCGTGTTGTTGTTGGTGATCTTCTGAACAGCGATCGTCACGGACGGTCGCTTGCCCTGGCTGAAGGCAAAGCGCGGCAAGATCGCGACGCCTGCCGTTGCACCAAGCAGCCCCAGAGCGCTGCGTCGATTGATTGAAAGCATGAAAGTCTCTCCTTTGACGAGGTTTTCTCGGATACGGCCCCGGTACAAATGTCGCGGTGTTTTTAGGGCCGGGTGCGTGTCGTTTTCTTAATGGTGCGATGAAGTTTTCATGACATTTAATTCATTGTATTTGTTCATTAATATTGAATATTTCGGACGCAGAAAGGCATCCCGAATCCTTCCGGATTCCGGGTCTTGGGGCTCTTCGTTGAGCCGGTTCAGCACTGCAAATTTAAAGACCGTGCCTCCTTTCCCGGGGCTCGGTTGTCACGTTCCCAAAAGGCTCTGCGCTGTGATCTCGTCTGTCATCAAACCGTTGATCAGACGTCCCCTCAGCGCCCCTCGAATGGCCGGCTCTTTCCGCTCGCCCTTTGCCACCCCGATCACCAGGGTTCTGCCGCAGGACGGAATGGGCGCGCTTGCGACCCGGTCATTGGTGATCCCCGCGACCAGCTTGCCGTCCTTGTCAAAGGTCCAACCGACGATCTCACCCACCGCCCCGGCCTGCTGAAGCCGCTTCAGTTCGTCCTTGAGGATGAAGCCATCGAGAAACAGCGGCGCTTCCGGCCCCACATCCCCAATGCCGACAAAGGCAACGTCCGCGCGCGCCGCAAGCGACAGCGTCTGGCGGATGACGGGCTGGCTATGGAGGATGGTCCGCTCCTGCTGCGACGATGCGATGACGGGAACCGGCATTGGATAGCATTTCGCGGTGATCATATCGGCAAGCTTGAAGACAACATTGTAGAACCAGACCGAACCTTCCCGTGTGATGTTGCCGGTCAGGGAGACGATCTTGTGCTGCGGCGCCTCCATCGGCACCATTTCCTCGACCGCGGCCTTAAGGGTGTGACCCGTGCCGATGGCGATCACCGCAGGCTTGTCGCAAGCCAGCCGACGCTCGAGTTCGGCCGCGACCGCCTGGGCAAGACCACCGCTGAGACCGAGCGCCTGATCTCCCGAGGGAATGACCTCCACGAACTGAAGCGCAAACTTGCTCTTCAGTCGGGCCGCCAGGCTCATGCAATCGCCAACCGGATGATCGAGCCGGATCTTGATCAGCCCCTGCTGGACCGCACGCGACACAAGCCGCTGGGCGGTCTGCCGCGAGACACCCAGCTTCTGCGCGATCTCGTCCTGGCTGTGCCCGCCGATGTAGTAGAGCCAGCCAGCCTTGGCGGTGAAATCAAGCCGGCTGCTGTGATCATCCCGCCTTGCGATCATATTGGCATCTCCGCCGCCCCACGCTGGTCGGTCCGGAGCACCGTTCCTGCTGACGGAGCTTCGACCTGCCTCATGGTTCGACCTCCGCGGGCTGCCGGGCCGGATGGTGACCCACACCGAGGCGGCGCAGGATACGCCCCAAGTGTTCGGCGCCGATGGCAACCTCTTGAGCACCAGCCGCGTGCAGGACTTCGCGCCTGCCTGCGCGTGGATCATCGGGCGCTACAAATCCGAGTGCCTTGACACCCGCCGCACGCGCGGCCTGGATGCCGGCCGGGCTGTCATCGATGACAATGCTCGTTTCGGTACTCGCACCCATCCTGGCGAGGCAAAGCTCGATAAGGTCGGGGGCTGGTTTGGGCGCGGCTACCATTTCGGCGCTGAAGACGTTCGGCGCGAAATGCGCCCAGATGTCGAGAAGCCCGAGGCTCATCTTAAGGCGTTCCACCGAGCTGTTCGACGCGACGCATTTCGCGATGTCGAGCCCTTGCAGAACGTCGCCTATGCCATCCATGGTCCGGAGGTCACGCCGGAACTCCGCGAATATCTCGACATGCCATTTGGCAAAGACCGCATCGACACCAGAGAGGCCACGCTCGCGAAGGATGCTCCGCAACTCGGGCTCCGACTTGCCGGTAAACTCGACAAGAACGTCGCGCGGCGTCATCGCGATGCCCGCATGCGTGATGGCATGGGCCAGCGTACGCGCAGCAATCGGTTCGCTGTCGATCAGCACGCCATCGCAGTCAAAAATCAGAAGATCTATTTTGCTCATCAAATATACTGTTCAGTTGAAACGTGGTGGTGCCCGCTTGAAACATGTGACTATGCAGCGGCGTCGCGCGATGCGGCGCGAACTGCCAAGGCAAGAGACGGATCATCGCTCGTGATCCAGCCGACGCCCTGCCCGAGCCAATGCTCGAGTTCCGCGCGTTCGTTCAAGACCCAGCAGCACAGGCGTTCGCGCGAAATGATTGCTTCGATCTCGGCAGCGGAAGCGGCAAGCAACGTCTTTTCGACCGCGACAAGATCGGCCAGTTCGGCGGCCCGCGCCACTGTCGCCGCCACGCCGAGCCGCTCTGCAGACTTCGCGTTGATCGAACACAGGCGTCCGATCTCCGGCGCGACGCTCCGGCACTTTGCCAGGACATCAAGATTGAAGCTCGTGAGCAAGCTGCGAACGACAAGCCCATGGCGCTCAAGCGCGGCAGCGGCCAGCGCTTCAAGTCCTTCATAGGGCACACCGTCGGCGTCGGCCTTTAGCTCGACATGAAGTTCGACCGGACGCGAGGAGACAAACAGCCCAAGCACCTCGTCAAGCGTCGGGATAGACTCTTGTGATCCCCTGAGATTAATCGCCTGCCGCAGGTCGGGTGAGAGCGACCTGACCTTGCCCGTCCCTTCGGCGGTGCGATCGAGCGTAGCGTCGTGAATGACGACGAGCTCACCGGCATCGGTCAGATGCACGTCGAACTCGATGGCATCGACCGGCAGCTCCAGCGTCTTTCTGAACCCCTCCATCGAGTTCTCGAGCCACAGATTGCGCGCTCCGCGATGACCAACGATCTTCGTCATGGAATACCTCGTCCTAAAAATTGGGTGAGCGGAAAAGATTGATGCGCATCGCCGCGCGAACGGAGGGCGACAGCTGTCGCGTCCCTGTTCCCGAGATCTTTGCTAGATAAAATTGCTCAACTGCCGCTCGGTTATTGTTCGCCGGATCGTATAGCGGCGGCAAATAACCGTGGCATGACATCTGCTCCCAGCCGCGAGCAAATGCTCACAACGCGCAAGTCGTGTCTGCACGCATTGGCAATGGAGATCCCGCGGGCTGCGGCGCGCTCATTGAGCGACCTTTGTGCGGTCATCCCGCACGCTCAATCAATCGTGATCCCGTTCCCAGTACCAGGCAACATACATGTTCTTCCTGTCGTGTTGCCGGCCTTTGAGGAAGGCGCGGATGGCGCGCACGTCCTCCTTTTCGGCGGCGAACCAGACGAAGGTCTCGCTGCCCATGAGAGCCACAGCCTTCTTCGTCTCCTCCACGAGTGTGCCCTTGGCCCCAGCGGGATAATCGCAGCGATGCAGCCAGCGAACATCGAGCGAACCGGCAGAAGACAGCTGCTGCTCTTCGGGCCCATCCAGCACCTCGATAATCGCTTGCAACCGGCTACCGGCCGGCAGCTCTTCCGCGATGCGGGCAATGGCGGGAAGCGCGCTTTCGTCTCCGGCAAGGAGAATGGACTGTGTATCCGGAAGGTTACCCCCACCGGGCCCAAGCAGGGCGACGCTCTGGCCGGGCTCGACGTCTCTGGCAAAGTCGGCTCCTGGTGTTTTCACGCCGCGTGCCGGGTGCTGGAGGAAATCAATGGAGAGCTCCCGCCTGTCGATATCGACCGTCCGGATCGTGTACACCCGCACCAGGAGTTCGTCGTCTCCCTCCGGCCAGGCCACGCGGCCATCAGGCCTCAGGCCCGGCCAGACGGGAGTCCGCCCCTTGGCCGGCACGAGCAGCCGAACATGCATGTCGCCGCCAATGAACGGCGTCACGTCGGCGCAGGAAAACGTCACGCGGCGCATCCGCGGCGTAATATCTTCCGAGCGCAGAACCGTTGCCTCGTGGATGTTCGGCAGCAGCGCGAGCGGCGTGGAATCCGACCAGGACAGCTCGAGGGGATCCTCGCCGGCAAAATAGAAGAGGTGCTCCGCAATCGATGTGCGGCTCATCAGCAATGCTTCTGCGGTTGGGCAGGCAAGCTCGATCAGCAGCTTGTCGGCCTTCACGCGGATGCTCACGGTTCCCAGCTTGCTCGTCAACACGGCGACATCGTCGTTCCGCTGCACGTCGGCATGTTCCACGAAATGCTCGCAAACCTCACCGAGCATGGCAACGGCGTCCGTCGGGAACGCGATACCTGTAAGCTTGAATTCCTGAGCTGCTGTCATCGTTTTTCCTATCGAGCCCTTTCGTGGTCAGTCTTGCGGGGTCGTCATGCGGTGCCGGCCGATCGGCAGCATCATTGGCCGGCCAGACGTCGGGTCGGTGATGATGCGGCTTTCAAGGCCGAAAACCTGCCGCACGTTGTCCTCGGTCAGCACCTCTTCCGGGGTGCCGGCAGTGTGAACACGCCCTTCGTCCATGGCGACGAGGTAGTCGGCATAGCGCGCGGCAAGATTGAGATCGTGCAGCACCATGACGACGGTGGTGCCGCGCGCGTGGTTGAGATCGCTGAGCAGATCCAGCACCTCGACCTGATGGCTGATGTCAAGAAAGGTCGTCGGCTCGTCGAGCAGAAGAATGTCCGTCTGCTGGGCAAGGGCCATGGCGATCCAGACGCGCTGCCTTTGTCCTCCCGAGAGCTCGTCAACCGATCGTTCGGCAAGCTCCGATGTCTTCGTTGCGGTCAGCGCACCGTCGACCGCTTCGTCATCCATGCGTGTCCAGCGTGAAAACAGGCCCTGGTGCGGATGCCGACCACGGCTCACCAGGTCGGCGACGGTGATCCCTTCGGGTGCGATCGGTGACTGCGGGAGCAGTCCCAGCGTCCGGGCGAGTTCCTTGGGCGGAGTGCGGTGGATAGACCTGCCGTCCAGCAGGACCTGGCCGTGACGCGGTGACAGCAACCGTGACATGGCGCGCAGGAGCGTGGACTTGCCACAGGCATTCGCGCCAACGATGACGGTAATCTTGCCGGAAGGCACGACGAGATCGAGATCGTGCAAAATCTCGGCCTCCCCGTAGCCGGCGTGAAGCGCGTTGGCCGTCAGAGAATGAGGGGTCATGGCGAACCTCCGGTTCGATTGACGCGCACGATAAGAAAAATCAGATAGGGAGCCCCGAGTGCGCCGGTGACGATGCCGACCGGATAGCGGCTGGGCAAAAGGAACTGGCCCACATAATCGCCCCCGAACACGAGGACAACACCGACGAGCGCCGCGACCACAAGGACAGGCCCGTTGTTTCCAACGATCCGCGCGGCGATCGGCCCGGAAAGAAAGGCGACGAAGGCAATCGGGCCGGTGACCGCCGTCGCGGACGCGATCAGTCCGACCGCCGCGACAATGACAATGGCGCGGGTGCGCGACACGCCAACCCCAAGGGCCGCGGCCGTATCGTCCCCCAAACGCAACGCCTCAAGATCGCGCGCACGGCTGAGGAGCAGCCCACCAAACGCGAGGAGCGCGAGAACGAGCGGAGCGGCTTGGGCAAGCTGCGCGCCATTGACGCTGCCGGTCAGCCACCGGACGGCCTCCTGAAGGCTCCATGCCGGCGCCTGCGAGAGGATATAGGCAATCACGCTTTCCAGCATGGCGGAGACGCCTATACCGACAAGAATCAGCCGGGTTCCCGAAACGCCGTTCCGGTACGACAAACCGTAGACGAGGAGCGCGACGCCGAGGCCGGCGACCACGGCGACGATCGAGACGATTGGCCCCTTCAACGACAGGACCACAATGGCAAAGACCGCCGCTGCGCTGGCGCCGGAACTGATACCGATGATGTCGGGGCTCGCCAGAGGATTGCGCAGCATCACCTGAAAGGCGACGCCGCCGAGGCCGAAACTGAGGCCCGCGAGAACGGAAATTACAGCGCGCGGCAGCCGAAGCTGCCCAATGGTGAAGGCCGCACCCGGCACGTTCTCACCGAGCAGGACTCGGATGACCTCGCCGGGCGGTGTGAACGATTGGCCAAGCGACAGCGCCACCGCGAAAATCGCAAGGACCAGCAAAAGCAGAACCGCAATGACAAGAACATGCTTGCGGTTACGGCGACGGCGATTGGCCACGATCCGGTCGAAGGAGGACGCAGCCATCGTCATAGCTCACGCACCCGCTGGCGCCGCACGATCGCGATGAAGAACGGCGCGCCGATGAGGGCCGTCACGATCCCGACATCAAGCTCGGCGGGTCTGACGACAATGCGCCCGACAATATCGGCGGCCAGCAGCAGACAGGCGCCGGCAACCGTGGCGAACGGCAGCAGCCAACGGTGATCGACGCCGACCAACTGACGGCAGAGGTGCGGCACGACGAGACCGAGAAAACCGATGGGACCGCAGACGGCCGTTGTGGCGCCGCAGAGCAGGATGGCGCCAAACGACGCGACCGCCCGCGCCACAGCGATCCGTTCCCCGAGGCCGGCCGCCAGTTCATCTCCAAGCGCCAGCGAATTCAGCTTTCGCGCCGAAAGAAGACTGATCACAAAACCGATCGCGAGGAACGGCAGGACCGGCATCAGGCGCTCGAAGGTTGCGCCACCCACACCGCCGATCTGCCAAGAGCGAATGCCGCCAGCAATGTCGTTTCTCGGCAGTACGACGGCGATAACCATCGATGCGAAGGCAACCGACGTTGCTGCCCCGGCCAGCGCCAGTTTCAACGGGGTTGCCCTGCCGCGCCCCAGTGAACCAATCGTATAGACGAAGACCGCCGCACAGCCAGCCCCAAGAATTGCTGACCAGATGTAAGCCTCGCCCGAGGTGATGTTGAACCACGCCACGCCGATGACGACGGCGAGCGACGCCCCCATGTTGACCCCCAGGATGCCGGGATCGGCGAGCGGATTGCGGGTCACGCCCTGCATGATCGCTCCGGCGAGCCCAAGAGCCGCGCCAGCCATCACGGCAAGCAGCGTTCTCGGTATGCGTACGCTCACCGCCGCCTGAGCGACCGTGTCCGCATGGCCGAAAAGAGCCGTGCTGATATCGGACCAGTCCACCGCGCGCGTGCCAACGATGACCGAGAGAGCGCAAAGACCAATGAGGAGCGTCGTCAGGCTAATCAGCCAAAGGCTGCGTGCCGTATTTGACCTCCCCGATAACGGCGACAGGCGCAGGGACTGCAGACCGAGAGCCGTCATTGCGACTTGCCGGCGGCGTCGGCAAGCAGGCGCACATAGTCTTTCAGAACCCAAGAGATAGACAGCGGTGTCGGGTTGGCTGCCGTGCCAAGCGGGTTGCGCCCGAGTGTGACAAGCGCGCCCTTGGCGACGGCCGGCATTTTGGCTGTCAGCGGATTCGTCCTGAGCGCTTCAAGCAACCGGTCGTCTCCATAGGTGACGACCACATCGACGTCGTCGAAGGCGTCGATTTGTTCGGCGCTGATGGCGCCGGAGAATTTGCCCGTGACGGACGCCTCGGTAACGCTCTTTGGAGATTTGAGCCCGAGATCGGCGAAGAACTTCACGCGCGCATCGTTGGTCGTGTAGAAATTGACGGTGCTGAGATCCGATGCGTTGAGATGCGTGATGAACATGGCCGACCTGTCATGCAGCTCTGGGTGCCCTCCGGCTGTCTGAGCAATCTCGGCTTCGATCTTGCGGATCAGTGCCTCACCTTCCTCGGACATGCCCAGTCCCGCGCTATTGTAGCGGATCATGTCGCGCCAGTCGGTCGACCAGGGTGCCTGCGGATAGGCGACAACAGGAGCAATCTGGCTCAGCGTATCGTAATCCGACTGGCTAAGACCGGAATAGGCCGCCAGAATCACATCCGGCTTGGTCGCGGCGACGGCCTCGAAATCAATGCCGTCACCCTCGTCGAAAAGCACCGGCTTGTCCGCGTGGAGTTCCTCAAGCTTTTCGGCAACCCAGGGCAGGAGCCCATCACCGTCGTCATCCCCGAAGTTGGCCGCGGCGAAGCCGACGGGGACGATCCCCAGAGCCAGCGGCACCTCGTGATTGGCCCAGGCGACCGTTGCGACACGTTGCGGCTTCTTGGTTATGACCGTCGTGCCGAATGCGTGCTTGATGGTGATGGGATAGGTCGTTCCCTGCCCGGCCGCGGCGTTTCCGGCTACAACAAGCCAAAGGCATGCCGCCAATCGCGCGACGAGAAAACCAATACGCTGCATGCGCCCACTCCAACAACTCTTAAGTGGACTTTCCCTCTCAGGTTAAAACAGTGGCGTCAACCGGCGGGTTTGAGCTTCGTACGAGGAACGGTGAGATTCCCGTTGGTTTCTACAAAACCGGGATTTTTTACAATACTGGATAGTATTTCTCAAGTTAGTAGCCGTCCTGGGGTATATGGACCACGCATCGACTTGCCGAAGCACCGCGAGAGAGAAACCTTGCGGCGGCTTTGGTTGTCAGGCGCCGGTCTGCTTTGCCCAAAAATTGGCAAAGGCGATGGTCTGTCGGCGCTAGTCGACTACGACCGCACTGATTATTGGAACTTGAACATGAACTTCGAAAGAACAGGCAGTCACGCGCTAAAGGCCCCTCGCTTGCGGCTCGCGGCCCTGCTGGGTTGCACGGCGCTTGTCGCTCTCACACCGTCTCTCTCGCTCGGCCAGGAGGCCGGCAATTCAAGTTCCGCCACGGCGCTTGATCCGATCGTGCTGCAAGGCGTCGGCATCGGCCTGGATCTCGACAGCGACTCCAAAACCATTGTCGCGAGGACAACGACAGCCGGTGGTGAGATGGCGACGAATATTCTGGACACGCCCGCGTCCGTCTCCGTCATCACGTCCAAGGAAATCCAGGAGCGCGGAGCCAGTACTGTCGAGCAGGTGCTCCAATATACCTCCGGCGTAACCACCGACTTCTACGGCTCCGACGACCGCTTCGATTACTTCAAGATCCGCGGTTTTGACGCGATGATGTATCGCGATGGATTGGTGATCGGCCGCCCCTTCGGCGGGCTCCGCGAGGAACCCTTCGCCTACGAGCGCGTCGAGGTGCTGAAGGGTGCCAACTCGGCCGGCTTCGGCGTTTCCGATCCGGGTGGCGCCGTCAACTATGTAACGAAACGGCCCAAGAGCGAGCGCTTCGGCGAAGTCTACGCCACCGGCGGCTCCTTCGACCACGCCGAAACAGGTATCGACTTCGGCGACAACATCACCGAAGACGATACGCTGTCTTATCGTATCACCGGCAAGTTCCAGCGGGCCAACGAGGAATACGACTACTCCCAGAACGACGAGAACTTCATCATGGGCGGCCTGACCTGGCGCCCGAGCGGCGATACAAGCCTGTCGGTGATCTTCGATCACCTGGATCGCGACGGTGTCCCAGGCAGCGGCGGCCAGCCGGTCGGGACCGACTTTTCGCGAGACCGTTTCTTTGGCGAACCGGATTTCAACTACCGCGACATCAACAGAAACGCCGTCAGCGTCCTCTTCGACCACGACTTCGGCGAAGGTCTGACCTTCAGCTCGAATGCACGCTACAGCAAGTCGCGTTCGAACTTCGGCTATGCCTACATTTCCAACACGCCGACAGGCGGATCGACGATCGCTGACCGCGCCTTCTTTGCAAACGACGGCTCCGATCAGCAATTCATCGTCGACGCGCACTTCCAGTACGACGCGAACCTCGACAGCGTCGCGACACGCACGTTGCTGGGCGTGGAATACAACAACTACAAGAACGACAGCGCCAACTTCTGGGGCCCGGCGCCGGGTATCGACTGGACCAACCCGGTCTACACGGGCGCGCCAAGCTCGGTCCCGATCTTCGCCGACACCAGAGACAATCAGAAGACCAAGGCGATCTACCTTCAGGAGGAGCTTACCTTCTTCGACAAGCTGATCGCGACTGTCGGCCTGCGAAACGACTGGTTGGATCTCACCGAAACCGACAAGCTTGCGAACACGACGTCGGCCGCTGACTACAGTGAATTCACCACCCGCTTTGGCCTGACCTACAAGATCACCGATGAGCTTGCCGCCTATGCGAGCTATGCCGAATCCGTCGCCCCGCCGCAGGTGGGAACCGATCCGGAAACCGGCAAACAGTATGAAGTCGGCATCAAATACCAGCCGACAGAATTCCCGGCGATCTTCACCGCTGCGGTCTATGACCTGACAAAGCAGAACATCGCGGTCACCGATCCAGTTACATTCGTGCAGTCGTCTATCGGGAAGGTCCGGCATCGGGGCGTGGACCTCGAAGCCAAGGCAGAGGTCACCAACAATATCAGCCTCATCGGCGCCTACTCCTACATCGATTCCAAGATTATGGAAGACGGCGGGAACGGCACCGTGGGCAACCGCCTTTCGCTGGTGCCCACACATTTCGCCTCCGCTTGGGTCACCTATACGCTGGAGGGAAATGGGCCGCGCGGGGACATGACCTTCGGGCTCGGAAGCCGCTACACCGGTTCATACTATCTCAGCGACGCCAACACCTCGAAGTCCAAGCCTAACGTCGTCTTCGATGCATCGTATAGCTACAAGATCCAGGAAAACACTACGTTCCAGCTTAACATCAACAACGTGTTCGACGAGAAGCATGTCGCCTATGGCGGCTTCGGGGCGGATTTCTACAATCCCGGCCGCGCGATCTACGCGACCTTGCGCCAGACCTGGTGATCAGTTGGCCCGCCTCGATCTTGGGGCGGGCCCGTTCCTTGTCACTAACGAAGCTGCCGCATCCGACGCCAGGCGGCCGGTGTATCGCCGGCAATCTGGCGGAAAACCTTGGTCAAATGCGCCTGGTCGGAAAAATCGAGCTGGACCGCGATATCGGCCACTGCGAGATCGCTTTCGACAAGCAGCCTCTTGGCGTGCTCGATCCGCTTGGCCAACTGCCACTGAAGCGGCGTCTTGCCTGTGGTCTGCTTGAAGACGTTGGAAAACCAGCTTTCTGAAAGACCGACAATCTCGGCCATTTCAGCCACCGTCAGCCGGCAATTGCTGGGCCGATCCATGCGGGTAACGAGCTTGTTCATCTGCGCCTGCGTCAGCCTGCCGTTCGGTTGCTCGGCGCCTTGCCCTGACACATCAAGCAATCCGGCGACGATGCTGCCGACCAGGCTCTCACCAAAAAGCGCATGCTTCGACGGCTCGGAGACTTCGCCGACCATCAAACGGGCCAGCGTTTCGATCGCGTCCGCATCCTGAACTTCGACGGGGCGGCGCAGAGCCGCCATCGCCGCGGACGCGCCAATCGACGGAGAAAGATATTTCAGCAGTCGGTCCCGGTGCATGTGCACATTGAGATGCGAGAAGCGGTGCGTCGCACCACTTGTCGTCCACATCGGCGTACCGGGTGGAACATAGACCGCCCGTGCCATCGGACGACCGGCCTGACGAAACTCACCGTCACTGTTGGAGATTCGCACGTGGGGAGACACGTCGTTGAAGAAGACCATGATTCTCGGATCATCGGCCAGATAGTAGCCCCTGGCACCCGCCTGGCTCTCCGCCTCCCAGAGAACACCGACTAGCCCATCGAACTGGCGCCATTTGACTGGCGCCACGACCCGAACACCCTCGGTATGCCAATCTATAGAATGCCAAAAACTCAACCCAGGAATCCACTCATGTTCGGCACCAAGGAAAATGTGCCCCTTTTACTCAGGGTTACGACGGTCCCGCAGACGGGACCGATCCCTAAGCCCTCAGAGCTGGTCATTAAACCACAAATAACATGAGTTCAATATTCATGTTATTTTCGAGTGTCACATTCCGGGTTAGATCGCACCGATGTCATCACGGCGTTCGAGGCGAATGGTCTGAACAAGACCCTTGGGATGGCCGTTCGCAATCTCGATCGTCCCGCCGAAGCGCTCGATGATCTCCTTGGCGATCGCCAACCCCAGGCCCGCTCCCGGAACGGTCTTCCTGCGCGCCATATCGACCCGGAAAAATGGTTCGAACACCTGACTGAGCAGTTCCGCAGGAATCCCCGGGCCATTGTCCGCGATCGTGATCACGGCCGCGCCAGCCTGATCCCGCTGAAGCGTAACGGTCGCGCCGCCACCGTGTGTTGCAGCGTTGATGACCAGATTTCGTATCGCCCTTTTCAGCGCCAGAGGCGCGCCGCGTGCGGGGATGGGTTCAACTGCCCCCGGATGAACCTTCAGCCCAAGTTGCCGCATCTCGCCGACAATCTCGGAAATCAGATCGTCCAGCTGAACGGTATCAGACGCACTTTCGGCAGCAACCTCCTCACGCACCAGGCGGATAGCGCTGTCGGCGATGGAATCCAGCTCCTCGAGATCGGCAAGCCACTTCTCTCTTTCTTCATCGTCCACGACAAACTCGGCCCTGAGCCGCATTCGCGTCATCGGAGTCCTGAGATCGTGGCCCGCGGCCGCGACAAGCCGCATTCGGCTTTCCATCGCGGAACGCAGCCGGGCTGAGAGTCTGTTGAGCGCCTGCGCCGTCGCACGCACTTCACCGGCACCGGTTTCGGGTATGTGCGGCAGCACGCCGTCGGATCCGATGCGGCCCGCCGCACTCTGCAGCAGCTCCAACGGACCGGTGATCTTGGATGCCGCAAAGATGGATACCGCCGTGCTTCCCATGACGATCAGCACCATCCAGCCGGCAAGAACGAACCACCCGTCGGGCGGCGGCCCGTGGTTCGGGACCACGGCATACAGCCACTCCTTGTTGGCCAGTTGCACGCCCGCCGCGGCCTCATTCGACCGCGACTGCTTGGTCACGACAGTCTCGCCGAAGATACCATTGCTTTCGAGCGTCTGCGCCAAGGCCGACGACAGCAGGTCGTCGCGCTCGCCGGAGGGCGGAGCATCGCGCAGCAGCACGCCCGCCCGAAGGGCGCTGTCCCGACCGGACGAGAGCAGCGCCGTCCCCATGCGCATCTGCGCAACGACCGTCGCCAGTCTCACGTCGGTACTCGGTGGCTGCAACACCCTGCTCGCAACGAAAGTGGCGAGCGTCACGACGGTGACGATCGCCAAAATCAGGAGGGCGACAATTCTGTTTCGCAATGACTTCATCGGTTCAACGTCGATAATTTGACAGGAACCGTCAGCTGATAGCCGCCATTCCTGACCGTCTTGAACAATGGGCTCGCAGTCCCGTCGCCGAGCTTGCGGCGCAACCGGCTCACGAGCACGTCGATCGAGCGGTCCAGTGGCTCCCGGCTTCGGCCCTGCGTCACATCAAGGAGCTGATCGCGAGACAACAAGCGACCTGGACGCTCGAGGAACACCTTGAGGAGGTCGAATTCGGCGCCGGTGAGCTCGATTTCGCTGCCATCGTCGCAACGGACGCGGCGCAACTCCGGATCGACCTCGAATTTCGCGAAGTGATAGATCTTCGCCTGGGACGCTTCAGGCTCGACGACCGCCATTCTGCGCAGCACAGCCTTGATCCTCGCCAGCAATTCACGCGGGTTGAACGGCTTGCTGAGATAATCGTCCGCCCCGAGCTCCAGCCCGATGATCCGATCGACGTCTTCCTTGAGCGCCGTCAGCAGGATCACGGCCACTGGCGGACGCCGATCGCGCAGGTCGCGGCAGATATCCAGGCCCGATCCATCCGGAAGCATCACATCCAGCACGATCAGGTCAGGATTGCTCGTCGCAAGCAGGGCTTCGCATTCGCGGCGATCTGCCGCGACGGAAACGCGCATCCCCTGCCCGGTCAGGTACCGTGACAGCAAGGTCCGGATTTCCCGGTCGTCGTCGACAATCAAGATGTGATCACTGTTGCTCATCGTTCCAGCCTGTTTGACTTGCGAATAGCGACCCTATCGCGCTCATGCCGAAGAAATTTGTAACTTTGTATTGCTGGCACGGAGTCAGCAACGTTCATTTACAAATCTCGGAGATTCGGACGAACACAGCAACGTTTCGGCGAAGCGCAGACAAACTCCCCTTGTAAATCGGCTTCATCAATCACCGGGAGCTGCATGGGCAACACGTCCTCCCCTTTTCACACTGCCGCACCGCGGCCCCATGCGCTCCGATCAACCGAAGGTTCGTTGGTGCCGCTCACGCTCCTCCAGCAAACCCGTCCGTAGGGATAATGTTTGTGTCTGTAATCAAGAAAGCAGATTTTCGCCTGGCCGTATTGCCCCTTCTCGCCAGCGTGGCCTTGGCGGGCTGCAACGACAGCAAGACGGCGGCCCAGCCGCCGGTCGTCAAGCCGCAGGTCAGTGTAGTATCGATGCACCCCAAATCCGTTACCATCACCGCGCAGTTGCCGGGCCGTACGGCCGCATCACTCGTCGCGGAGGTCCGTCCGCAGGTCGGCGGCATTATCAGGGCGCGAAACTTCAAGGAGGGAACGGAAGTAAAGGCCGGCGAGATCCTCTACGAAATCGATCCAGCCCCCTATCAAGCAACCTATGACAGCGCCGCAGCCGCGCTTCAAAAGGCACAAGGTGCCCTGCCGAGCGCGCAGGCAAAGGTCGATCGCTACAAGAATCTGACGGCGCAAAACGCAGTCAGCGTCCAGGATCTGGACGACGCAAAATCGACCCTCGTGCAGGCCGAAGCCGATATCGCATCCGCAAAGGCGGCTCTTGAAACAGCGCGCATCAACCTCGATTACACAAAGATCCGGGCGCCCATCGACGGCCGCATCGACGCCTCGGCCGTGACGGTCGGGGCGCTTGTCACCGCCGAGCAGACCACGGTTCTCACAACGGTTCGCGCTCTCGACCCGATCAACGTCAACGTCACGCAGTCGAGCACCAATCTCCTGAAGTTTCGCAAGGCGGTCGAAACAGGAAAGCTCAAGCTGACGGGCGACGATGTCAGCGCTCACCTCACCCTCGAGGACGGCAGCAACTACGGGAGGACCGGCAAGCTGGAATTTGCCGAAGCCTCTGTCGACGAAAGCGTCGGCACCTTCACCGTCCGCGCGGAATTCCCGAACCCCGATCACACCCTTCTTCCCGGCATGTACGTGCGGGCAACTATCGAAGAGGGCGTGGCTGAAAAGAGCTTCCTCATTCCGCAGCGCGCGATCACCCGCGACACGAAGGGCGACCCCACGGCCCTGTTCGTGACGAGCGAAGGCAAGATCGAGCAACGTGTGCTCGGCGTGGATAGGAGCGTTGGAAACAACTGGCTCGTCCTGTCCGGCGTCAACGATGGTGACAAGGTCGTCGTCGAGGGCAGCCAGCGGGTTCAGGTCGGACAGGACGTTGCGGCCAAAGAGGTGACCATCGACGACTCGACCGGCGACATCATGACCTCACAGGCAGAACCCGAACCAACGAAGCAGGCTTCGGCCGCATCGCACTCGCAGCTCTGAGGTCGCTCGTCATGTCCCGCTTCTTTATCGACAGGCCCATCTTTGCGTGGGTCATCGCCATCTGCATCATGCTTGGCGGACTGTTGTCCGTCACCACGCTGTCGATTTCGCAATATCCGCAGATTGCGCCAACAACTGTCACCATTTCCGCGACCTATTCAGGCGCGGACGCCGAGACCGTGGAAAATTCGGTGACCAAGGTCATCGAACAGGGAATGACCGGGATCGACAATCTCGACTACATGACCTCCACGTCCCAGTCGACGGGATCCGCCTCGATCGCGCTGACCTTTACCAACAAGGCAGACCCCGACGTCGCGCAGATGCAGGTGCAGAACAAGCTGCAGCTGGTCGAGGCTCAGCTCCCGCAGAGCGTCCAAAACTCCGGCCTGACAGTCACGAAATCAACCTCCAACTTCCTGATGGTCATCGGCTTCGTATCGACCGACGGCAAGTTGAACTCGACCGATCTTGCCGACTACGTCAACAGCACGCTGAACGACACCCTGAAGCGCGTTGCAGGCGTGGGCGACACACGGCTTTTCGGCTCCGGCTACGCCATGCGGATCTGGGTCGATCCCGACAAGCTGGCGAAATACTCGTTGATGGTCAGCAACGTCACTTCGGCCATCGAGGCGCAGAACACCCAGGTCGCGGCCGGCCAACTTGGCGCGCTGCCCCAGCGCAAGGGCCAGCAACTCAACGCAACGGTCACCGCCAAGAGCCGGCTGCAGACGCCCGAGCAGTTCGAAAACATCATCCTGAAGAGCAACAGCGATGGGTCGCTCGTCCGCCTCAACGACGTGGCTACCGTCGAACTCGGTGCCGAGAGCTATGCAAGCTCCAGCACCTATAACGGCAAGCCTTCGGCCGGATTGGCCATCATGCTTGCTTCCGGCGCCAACGCTATCGATACCGCCGAGGCTGTCCAGTCGACCATCAATGATCTGAAGCAGACGCTGCCCGCCAATGTCGAGGTGGTCTATCCCTACGACACCACGCCGTTCGTCAAGCTCTCGATCGAAGACGTCGTAAAGACACTGCTCGAGGCCGTCGTTCTCGTGTTTGTCGTCATGTTCGTGTTTCTGCAGAGCCTTCGCGCAACGATCATTCCGACTCTCGCGGTTCCCGTGGTCCTGCTTGGAACGTTCGGTATCCTTTCCTACCTGGGATACTCGATCAATACACTAACCATGTTCGGCATGGTGTTGGCCATCGGCCTTCTCGTGGATGACGCCATCGTGGTGGTGGAGAACGTCGAGCGCGTCATGGAGGAAGAAGGTCTTTCGCCTAAGCAGGCGACGATCAAATCCATGGGCGAAATCACCGGTGCGCTGATCGGTATTGCCACAGTTCTCTCGGCCGTCTTCGTTCCCATGGCTTTCTTCTCCGGCTCGGTCGGGGTCATCTATCGCCAGTTCTCAGTCACGATCGTTTCGGCGATGGTGCTCTCCGTTCTTGTTGCGCTGGTTCTGACGCCTGCGCTCTGTGCAACGATCCTGAAAAAGCCGGCGCATGGCGCGAAGAATAACGGGCCGTTCGGCTGGTTCAACCGTGGATTCGACCGCGGAACGCACGCCTATCAACGCAGCGTCGGCGGCATCATCAAGCGCCGTGGGCGCTTCCTTATGCTATTTTTGCTCGTCGCAGTCGCCGTTGGTGTCCTGTTCACGCGTCTGCCCAGCTCCTTCCTGCCGGAAGAAGATCAAGGCATTCTGATCACGAGCGTCCAGCTTCCTGTCGGCGCGACCGCCGATCGCACACAAAAGGTCCTGCAGCAGGTAACGGATCACTATCTCAACGACGAAAAGGAATACGTCACTGGTGTGATGGGCGTTGCCGGCTTCGGCTTCGGCGGACAGGGCCAGAACGTCGGCCTCGCCTTCGTGAAGCTGAAGGATTTTGAGGAACGCACAACCCCACAATCGAAGGCGCAGGCGATCGCCGGCCGTGCCATGAAAGCATTCCAGGGAATTGCGGACGCCAACGTGTTTGCGCTGTCTCCGCCGGCAATTCCGGGGTTCGGCAACAACAGCGGCTTCGATTTCTATCTGAAGGACACGAATGGCGCCGGCCACGAGAAACTGATCGAAGCACGCAATCAGCTGCTCGCTGCGGCTGGAAAGAGCAGCAAGCTTGTCGGCACCCGGCCAAACGGCCAGGAAGACACGCCGCAATACTCGGTCGATATCGATCAGGAGCGGGCGAGCGCACTCAATCTCGACCTGTCGGACATCGATACGACGTTGTCGACGGCTTGGGGCGGTGACTATGTCAACGACTTCGTCGACCGCGGCCGCGTCAAGAAGGTCTATGTCCAGGCGGGCGAGAATTTTCGCATGCAGCCGGAGGATTTCGACCGCTGGTACGTGAAGAATTCCGATGGAAACATGGTTCCTTTCTCTGCCTTTGCGAGCGGCCAATGGAAGTTCGGCTCTCCGCGTCTTGAACGCTACAACGGCTCGTCTGCCGTCGAAATCCAAGGTTCCGCGGCAAGCGGCGTTTCCTCCGGCGACGGGATGAACGAGATCGATGCGCTCGTAACCCAGCTCCCCCAGGGATTCACGCATGAATGGACAGGACTATCAGCGCAAGAGCGTCTATCCGGCAGCCAGGCAATGCAGCTCTACGCGATCTCGATCCTAGTGGTATTCCTGGCTCTCGCCGCGCTTTACGAAAGCTGGTCCATTCCGTTCGCCGTCATGCTGTCGGTACCGGTAGGCGTCTTCGGCGCACTTCTGGCGGCAACCCTCTTCGGGCAGGCCAACGACGTCTACTTCAAGGTCGGGCTACTGACCACGATCGGCCTTGCCGCGAAGAACGCCATCCTGATCGTCGAATTCGCCATTGAGCAGCAGAAGCACGGAAAGAGCCTCATCGAGGCGACTTTGGAGGCCTCCCGCCAGCGCTTGCGGCCGATCCTGATGACCTCGCTTGCTTTTATCCTCGGCGTCCTGCCGCTTGCGCTCGCAAACGGTGCCGGCTCGGGAAGCCAGAACTCGATCGGTATCGGGGTCATGGGCGGGATGATTGCCTCGACGGTGCTCGGCGTCTTCTTCATCCCACTGCTGTTCGTCACGATCCGTGGCTTCTTCAAGGGCACGGTCGAAACACCCGAGGCGCAGCCTTCCGACGAAGCAGTCGCACACCAATCCTAACCAGGGAATTCCGATATGAAGAACGTCAAGTTGGAGCGCTCGCGCGCTCCCACAACGGGTCAGGTGCTACGGCTTTCAGTTGCTTTCCTGTCATTGTCCTTGGCCAGCGGCTGCGTCGTTGGTCCCGACTATCGGAAGCCGACGCTGGCAATGCCGATAAGCTGGAGCAAAAAGACCAAGCAGGAGGCTCCACCAGAGCTTTCGCAATGGTGGAAGAAGCTCAACGATCCGTTGCTCGACCAGCTTGTCGACGAGGCTGTCGCAGGCAACCTCGATGTGGCCTCGGCAAAGGCCAAAGTTCGCCAAGCCCGGGCAACGACGCGAGAACAAGCAGGAAGCCTGCTGCCGTCCGCAACCGCGTCATCGTCTGCGACGCGAAACCGGTCCGCGGCGACCGAGGGCAGCGAAGCCTCGGTCTATCCGCAGTATCAGGCCGGTTTCGATGCAAGTTGGGAACTGGATCTATTCGGCGGCAACAAGCGGGGATTGGAAGCCGCGCGCTACAGCGAACAGGCCTCGGAAGAGGAACTGCGCGACACACTCGTCACGTTGATAGGCGACATCACATCCTACTACGTCCAGGCGCGCGAATATCAGGCCCTTATCGCACTCGCGGAGCGATCGGCCAAATCCCAGCGCCAGACGGCCGCTCTCACGCGCCGGCAGTTCGAGGCGGGTGAAGCAACCGGGGTCGATGCTGCAAAGGCCGATGCCCAGGCGGCGTCGACCGAAGCCGATGTGCCCTCCTATCGCATATCTTACGCGCAGACGATCCACCGCATCGGCATCCTGACAGGAAAATCCCCCGACGCCGTTGAGGCAAGAATGTCGAAAAATGCTCCGATCCCGACGCCTCCAACCAAGGTTTCGCCCGGCATCCCCGCCGACATCCTGCTCAACCGGCCGGACGTGCGACAAGCCGAGCGCCAGCTCGCGCAATACACCGCCAAGATCGGTCAGGCAGAAGCGGATCGGTATCCCTCGATCAGCCTGACAGGCAGTATCTCGAGTTCGGCCACAAGCATCGGCGACCTTGCCAAGAAATCCACGATCGGCTGGTCGATCGGGCCGACCGTCAGCATCCCCCTGTTTCAGGGTGGTCAGTTGAAGGCTGCAGTCGATGTCGCGAAGGCACAGCGCGATCAGTATTTCGTCGCTTACCAATCCTCGGTTCTATCGGCGATGGAAGACGTCGAGAACGCAATCGTGGGGCTCAACCAATCGCGCCTGAAGAACGCCAAGCTTGCCGTCTCCGTGGCAGGCTACCGACAGGCGGCCAAGCTCTCGCGGTCGCTCAACGAAACGGGCGCAACCAACTTCCTGAACGTTCTCGATTCGGAGCGGTCGCTCTACTCCGCCGAAGAGAGCTTCATTCAGGGCCGCGTCGATATCGCCACCTACTACATTGCGCTCAACAAGGCGCTGGGCGGTGGCTGGGATGCTGCACTCGATATCGACAAGCCAGTCGTCCGGGACAAGGGCGAAGCGCCGCATCTCGTGTCGATGCGCTAGGACAACCTCAAATGAGATCGACAAGATGATCAAGAAGAAGACAGCGGGCGCCATACTGGCTCTTTGCGCCGTCGGCACCGTCGCCGCCACCATCTGGTGGCAGGCCCCCGCAAAGGCGAGCAACGTGCTGACGGCGGCAGTCGCCCGCGGTGATATCGAGCGCAGTGTTCTTGCAACGGGCACCTTCAAGCCCGTCAAGCTGGTCGCCGTCGGCGCACAGGTGTCAGGCCGCATCACGCGCCTTGCCGTTCGCCTCGGAGAGGAGATCAAGCAGGGCAGCTTGGTTGCCGAGATCGATTCCACTACCCAGAAAAACAACCTGAAAACCGCGGAGGCAGCCCTGGCCAACGTCAAGGCACAGCTCCAGGAAACGGAAGCCGACCTCGATAACGCCAAGATCACGCTGACGCGACAGCAGAACATCTATGCCAATCGGGCGGGTGCAAAGGCCGATCTCGACAGCGCCGAGGCATCCGTGAAGAAAATCCAGGCGCAGATCGCCGCACTGGAGGCGCAGATCGTCGAAGCGGAGGTTACCGTCGAAACGGCAAAGGCCAACCTCGGCTACACCAGGATCACCGCTCCGATGGACGGCACGGTCCTGGCCGTCGTCAACCAGGAAGGCCAAACGGTCAACGCCGCCCAGACGGCGCCCACCATCGTCGTCCTCGGCGAGCTGTCCACCATGACGGTGCGCGCGGAGATCTCCGAAGCTGATGTGGTGCGCGTGGCACCGGGCCAGCCAGTCTATTTCTCGATCATCGGCGAGCCTGCCCTACGCCATGACGCGGTGCTGAAGTCCATCGAACCCGCACCCGAATCCATCACCAGTGACAGCAGCATCAGTTCGTCGTCCAGCAGCAGCGGAAGCTCGTCGACATCCTCGTCCTCCTCATCCGCCATCTACTATAACGGCATCTTCGATGTGCCGAACGCCGACGGCCATTTCCGGACCTATATGTCAGCCGAGGTGCACATTGTCCTGGCATCCCGGAAAGACGTTCTCGTCGTCCCGGCTGCCGCCGTGACAACCGATCGGAAATCCGGCAAGAGCACGATCAAGTTGGTCGGTGCCGATGGCACGACTTCGCCGCGCACGATCGAAGTCGGCGAGAGCGACGGCGTCAATGTCGAAGTGCTCTCCGGCCTTGCCGAGGGAGAGCAGGTCGTCATTGGTGAAGCGGTGACGACCAAGGCGGCCACGAATGCGGGCGGACCGCCGCCACCGATGGGGATGTGAACCATGGCGCAGCCCCTGATCGAACTGAGCGGCGTTACCCGCATCTACCCCTCGGGCGACGAGAGCCTGACCGTCCTGGACGACGTGAGCCTGACAATCGAACGTGGCGAGATGGTCGCCATCGTCGGCCCGTCGGGTTCAGGGAAGTCGACGCTGATGAACATACTCGGTCTCCTGGATCGGCCGACAACAGGCACCTATGCGATCGATGGCCAAGTCACCGGTGCACTTCCGAGCGACGCGCTTTCCAAACTGCGGCGCGAGCACCTGGGCTTCATCTTTCAGCGCTACCAGCTGTTGCCCGATCTGACCGCTGTCGCCAATGTCGAGATGCCTGCGATCTACGCCGGTCAACCGGCCGCGGTCCGCCACGGCCACGCGAAGGGCCTTCTGGAGCGCCTCGGAATGGGCGCGCGGCTGCATCACAAGCCGGGCCAGCTTTCCGGCGGGCAGCAGCAGCGGGTATCGATCGCACGTGCCCTTGTCAATGGCGGCGACATCATCCTCGCCGACGAGCCCACGGGCGCGCTGGACCGGGAAAGTGGCGAAGAAGTGCTTCGCATCCTCGGCGAACTTCATGCCGACGGACGAACAGTCATCATTGTCACCCACGATCTTTCCGTCGCCTCGCGCGCCCAGCGGATCATCGAGATCGCAGACGGTCGCATCGTGGCCGACCGCCGACAGCGCGAGCAATCACCACCGCCGCCCGCAGCCAATCCTGCGACCAGCAGCAGTGGACGATTTGCGTCGCTTGGCCGCCTTGCGGAAGCCTCCGCGATGGCGTTTCGCGCGCTTGCAGCGCACCGGATGCGCACGTTTCTGACGATGCTGGGGATCATCATTGGGATCGCCTCGGTGATCTGCGTCGTGGCGCTTGGCGAAGGATCGCAGAAGAAGGTGCTGGAAAACATCAGCAGCCTGGGCACCAACACGCTTGAGATCTTCCCAGGCAGCGGATTTGGAGATACCCGCTCCGGGCGCGTCAAGACCCTTCGGGTCGCGGATGCTGATGCACTGTCGAAACTGTCTTACGTGGCCGCGGTAACCCCCACCGTCTCGACCTCAGGAACCGTCCGCTTCTCTTCCCTGGAAGCGAATGCGTTGATCAACGGCGTCGGCGAACAGTATTTCACTGCGAAAGGCTCCAAGCTTGTCGCCGGCAGGTTCTTCAATGCCGCAAGCGTGCGTGACGTTACGCAGGAAGCCGTCATCGACACCAATACCGCCGACGCACTTTTCGGCAAGGCGTCCGATGCCGTCGGCAGCGTCGTGCTGGTCGATTCCGTTCCCGTGCTCATCGTAGGTGTGATCAGCGCCCAACAGGGCGGATTCGGCTCCAGCGACAACCTCTCGGTCTATCTGCCGTATACGAGCGTGCAGACCCGCTTCCTCGGCGACATGTCGTTACGGAGCGTGACCGTGCGCGTCGCCGACGATGCCGAAAGCTCGGTAGCCGAGGCATCGGTGTCGCGGTTTCTGGAGCAGCGCCACGGGAAGAAAGACTTCTTCATCCTGAACACCGACGACATCCGCAAGACGATCACCAGCACGGCGAGCACGCTGACGCTGCTGGTTTCCGCGATCGCGGTGATCTCGCTCGTTGTCGGCGGGATCGGCGTCATGAACATCATGCTGGTATCGGTCTCCGAGCGGGTGTCGGAAATCGGCGTTCGCATGGCCGTGGGCGCCAGACGCCAGGATATCCTTCAACAGTTCCTGATCGAGGCCGTCCTGGTCTGCCTGCTCGGCGGAATACTGGGCATCCTCACGGCTCTTGGCTTCGGCATGCTATTCAATAGCTTCGCGGCAGGCTTCACGCTCGTCTATTCGCCGATGGCGATCATCCTGGCGGCGGCCTGCTCTTGCCTGATCGGGCTGGTCTTCGGATTTCTGCCTGCGCGCAATGCCTCGCGGCTTGATCCGGTTACTGCGTTGGCGCGGGACTAACATGCAGTCCAGTGGTCGGGCCTATGATGCGGCCGCGCGTACGGTGAGGTACCGTGCGCAGAGCGAAAACAGGATGAACGAGAAGGCGCAGAAGGTGACGCCGCCGGTTGCCCTGTAGCCCAGAAACCCGGCAACGCCGCCTAGAAGGAACGACAGGAGCGTTGTGACGTGCAACACGAGCCGGCGGGCGACCATCGGTCGATCCGGCGCTCTTGCGTCGCCTGTCATGAGGGCGAGACCGACTCCGATATCCGTCGCGATTCCGGAGACATGCGTCGTGCGAACCCGGCTGCCGGAAATACGCGTCGAGGCGGCATTCTGCAGACCCATGGTGAAGCTCAGAAGGCCCGCGATGGTGGCACCGTTGACCGAGGACCCGAGCTTTGCCGTATAGATGCCGACGGCCATGAGAAAAATGGCTTCCGACAGCAGCGTAAGCGCGTAGATGTTCGAAAGCCTCCGGCGCTTTCCGAGCTCGATGAAGAGAGAAGCGCTGAACGCGCCGAGAACAAACATCGTGACGATGGTCACGAATGCGATGGCAACCGTAAACTCCTGGATCGAAATGTGATCCGAGATCAGCGAGACGTTGCCCGTCATGTTGGCCGAGAAATAGCCATAGGCGAGGTACCCAGCGCTGTTGACGCCGCCAGCCACAAAGGACAGCGCGGCAGCCAGAAGCAGATCTATTCTCGATGTTCGGTTTTCGCCTTCGTGAATCAGCATCTTGCAACGGATGAAAAACGGTCTGGAGCAACAAAGACTGATTTATCCTCGGTCGCGGCTGCGATGCAAGCCGTTCCCCTCCATGCGCCGATCCGCAGACGCGGAAAGTGCGGCGCTGGGTGAGCGCCGCATTCCAGATATAGGCCCGCGAGGGGCCAGGGCTGGAGTCTGCCCCAGCCCCCCAGGGGAGGAACTCAGGCCTTGGGTGCCGTCTTTTCGTGCAGCGGCTCCTTGCGGTGCCAGTTCTCGAGGATCCGGCCGCTGGTGTGCTTCTGGTTCGCCCAGTGAATGCCGTTGCTGATAACCTTCAGGACGTGGGGGTTGTGGTAGACAGGATAGGTCTCGTGACCGGGGCTGAAGTAGAAGATGCGCCCGCGTCCACGCTGGAAGGTGAAACCGCTTCGGAACACTTCGCCGCCGGAGTACCAGGAAATGAAGATCAACTCGTCCGGCGTCGGGATGTCGAAGGGCTCGCCGTACATCTCCGAAGCCTCCACTTCAAAGTAAGGCGGCAGGCCCTCCGCGATCGGGTGCGACGGGTTGATGACCCACACGCGCTCCAAATCACCCTCCGGCAACTCGCGCCAGGAGAGGTTTGCATTGGTGCCCATCAGGCGCCGGAACAGCTTCGAATGATGGCCCGAGTGCAGGAAGACGATGCCCATGCCCTTCAGGATTCGCTGCTGGATACGGTCAACGAGGCTGTCACTGATTTCCTCATGAGCGACGTGCCCCCACCAGAGCAGCACGTCCGTATCGTTCAAGAGCGAATCCGGCATGCCCTGCTCGGGCTCATCAATGGTGGTCCGGCGGATCTCGAAATCCGGGCTCTCGATGCCCTTGGCGATAGCGCCGTCCATCCGGTCGGGATAAATCTTCTGCACCGCCTCGTCGTGCTGCTCGTGGCGTCCTTCGTTCCAGATCGTGACCTTGATCGTCATTTCTTTCCTCGTTGTCATGCATTGACCGGGCGGATTGCCTGGCCGGATTGATCGAACAGATGGCAAGCGGCGGGGTCCGCCGTCAGTGAGACCCGATCGCCCGGGCGGATTGACAGGTCGCCCTCGGTGCGGACGATCAGTGGCTGGTCGGCCGAGCCGACCGTCAGGTAGGTTTCGACCCCCAGTCGCTCGACGATGCCAACCTCGAGCGAGAAAGGACCTTGGCCGCCGGGCGCGATCTTCAGATGCTCGGGCCGTATCCCGAGCTGCAAATCACCGCGCGGCCCGTTCGTGCCGGCGCCGGGGATATCGAGCAAAATGCCTAGTGGGCTTTCAAGGCGCAGTGCGCCGTTGTCGCCAGCGGCCGCCTTGGTCGGGATCAGGTTCATCTTCGGGGATCCGATGAAGGTCGCCACGAACTCGTTTTGAGGCTGATGATACAGGCTCATCGGCGCCCCTTGCTGGGCAACTGTGCCCTTGTTCAGGACGACGATCCGGTCGGCCATGGTCATCGCCTCGACCTGATCGTGCGTGACATAGACGGCCGTTGCCTTGAGTTCGCGATGGAGGCGCTGAAGCTCGGCACGCATCTGGACGCGTAGCGCGGAATCGAGATTTGACAGCGGCTCGTCAAACAGAATGAGCGACGGCTTCTTGATGATCGCACGCCCGATCGCCACACGCTGACGCTGACCGCCGCTAAGAGCGGCCGGACGGCGATCGAGATATTCCCTGAGCTGGAGAATCTCGGCGACTTCCTCCACCTGCTTGCGGATCTCCGCGGCAGGCACCTTCTTCAGGGAAAGGGAAAAGCCGATGTTCTCGGCCACGGTCATATGCGGATAGAGCGCGTAGCTCTGGAAGACCATGGCGATGCCGCGCTTGTCCGGCGGCACGTCGTTGATGCGCTGGCCATTCAGGATCAGGTCGCCGCCGTCGATCCCTTCAAGTCCGGCGATCATCCGCAGCAGCGTGGACTTGCCACAACCCGAAGGTCCGACGAAGACCGCGAACTCGCCGTCCTCGACCGTGATGTCGACGCCTTTGATGACTTCCAGCGCGCCGTAGTATTTGCGAACATTTCTGAGCGTAATCATGAATGTGTCTCTTTCTCCATCGCGTCGATGGTCAGCCCTTCACGCCGCCGGCGAACGTCTGAACGAGAAAACGTCGCGCGAAGCTGAAGGCGATGACGGCAGGCAGGAGGTAGATGAATGCCAGGGCGGCAAGGAAACCGTAGTCGACCGTGTTGACGCGCAGGAAGGCGCGAAACAGGCCGAGCGGCAGCGGTTGAAGCTCCGGTGATGAAATGAGGATCAAGGGGAGGAGGAAGTCGCCCCAGGCGAAGATGAAGGAAAACAGGCCTGACGCGGCCAATCCCGGCAAGGCAAGCGGAATGAGGACCCGACGAATGCGCTGGGTCATCGTCGCACCGTCCATCAGGGCCGCCTCTTCGTAGTCCTTCGGCAGACCATCGAAAAAGGTCTTCATGATCCAGAGCGCCAGCGGCAACTGGAGCGTGGCGAGGACGAGGATGATGCCGAGATAGCCGTCGATGAAACCCGTATACTTCATGATTGACCGGGTGTAGCTGCCGAAGATCGGCCGCAGCACGGCACCCTCGACATTGTTCATCGTCAGCAGAACCTTGTAGAGCGGCACGATCAGAGCCGTTGGCGGCAGCACCCGGATCAGAAGGATGCCGTAGAGAAACGGCAGCTTCCACCAGGCGTTCGTCCGCGATAGCGCGTAGCCGCCTAGCCCCGCCAGGATCATGACCAGCACCGTCGCGCTCACGACGATGATCAGCGAATTCATCAACCACCGCCCACCATCTTCCTCGAGGAAGATGCGGGTGTAGTTGTTGAACGTCAGCTCGGCCGGCCAACGCAAGAAGAGCTGTGCGTTTGCGTCGAAGGACGCAATCAGAACCCAGAAGAATGGGAGCGCGCAGAAGATCGAAATGATCGACAGCGTCGCATAGGCCATGAGATCGCCCTGGCGCTTGTTTGCTTTCTCGGCAGGAGACATGACTGCCATGGTTCAGACCTCCACCTTCATTGCCTTGACGTAGCCGACACCGATCAACACCGAGATGAGGAGGACGATGACAGCCACGGCAGCGCCGTACCCGAGCTGGTAGGCCGTGAAGGACTGGTTGTAGATGTAGATGCTGACGAGCTCCGTCGCGCCGCCCGGCCCGCCGCGCGTCAGCGCGTAGACGAAACCAAATACCGCGATCGTCGAAACCGCCGAAATGAGCATGTAAAGCATGATGGTCGGCAACATCAGCGGCAGCGTGATGCGCCGGAAAATCTGCGCGGGTGTCGCGCCGTCCATGCGGGCCGCTTCATAGACGTCCTTGGGGATCGTGCTGAGCCCCGCCATCAGAAGGATCATGGCGGTCGCAATGCCGCGCCACGTATTCACGATGATGATCATCGTCAGCGGAAACGTGTTCAGCCAATCCACCGGCTCGACACCGAAAAAGGCCACGATCCGGCTTAGCGTCGCATTCTCGCCACCCGCCAACATAGAAATCCACATGAAGCCTGCGACGACTTCCGGAGCCGCGTTCGGAAGCAGAATAATGGAGGCCAAGGTCTTTCGGAACCTGATCGACCGGCCAAGCGCCATCGCCGAGACGAGCCCCAGAACGAACTGTCCGATGACCGCCGACCCGACTACAAAGATGAAAGTGACAAGAAGCGAGTTCCAGAATTTTCCGTCGCTGAAAAGGCGCGTGTAATTCCTGAAACCTACGAAGCGAGGTCGCAGTGCGCCGGCACCCGTCAGCGCTTCGTTGGTGAAGCTCAGATAGACCGAGTAAAGCGCGGGATAGATGACGAAAGCCAGCAACAGCAGCATCGATGGCAGAAGAATGAGTAGAAGCTGCCGCTGCGTGCGGATTTCATGTGGGTTCATGGGGCGCATCAAAAAGCCGTCCTTGTGCTGACGGCGGGAGACGGCACGAAGCCAGCTCCCGCCGGGAAATTGCGAGGTCGGGCTTTACTTCACCATGTCGTCGCCGAGGGTTTCGGAGACATAGTCCACGAGGATCTTCTGAGCGCCTGCGGCGTCGGTTTCCTTGCGCAAGAGCGCCTCTGTTGCGCGTGCGATACCTTCCTGCAGGGCAGAGAAGCCAGGTGCGGTCTTCAGGAACGTGCCGTTTTCGACAGCGCCCAGGATTGGAACAAGCGCGGTAAGCTTCTGGAATTCCGGATCGCTCGTCGCATCCTTGCGGGCCGGAATGTTGCCGATACCCTTGGCGTAGGCGACGTCTGCGGCAACAGAGCCGATTTCGAGCAGTACCTTCTTGGCCAGCTCCGGATCGCTCGCCTTGGCGTTCACGCCCCAGGGGCTTTCAAGGTCGACAACGACGTGCTCGCCACCGTCCTTACCCGGCATTGCCCAAGTGCCGACAGCATTCGTAACGTCGGGGATCGGATTCTTGGACTCGACGCCCCAGTCATAGATGTAGCACCATGAGCCACAGGTCGTAGCGACCAGCTTACCGGCGGGGAACATCTGATACTTCGGGATCACCCACGGTTCCGGGCCAAGCAGCGGCTGAACCGGCATCAGGTCGTTGTTGATGAGATCCGCGTAAAAGCCAAACGCATCCTTCACGCCTTCATTTTTCAGATTCAGCGTCTCGTCATCATTTGCGATCTGCGGCGTTGATGTCCCGAGTATCAGGTACTGAAAGCCTTCCTGGAATGAACCGCCACCCCAAGTGACACCAGCCGGGAACATCAGTCCGTAGTTGCCCGTCTTCGCCTTGATCTCCTTGGCACGATCCATGAGCTCAGCCCATGTCTTTGGCTGCGCGGTCGAGATGCCGGCCTTTTCCAGGATATCCTTGCGGTAATAGAGCTGCTGGACCTTCAGCATTGCCGGAAGGACATACATGTCACCATCCGCACGCGCGACCAGCTTCTTCGAGACGTCAAACAGCTGACCGTAACCGTCCCATGCCTTCAGCTCGTCGGTGATCGGAGCAAGGTAGCCGGCGGCGACCATGTCGGCGACATCCTGACTGGCGGGCGCGGTGAAGAGGTCAGGCGCATTGCCGGCGCGCAGCTCCGTCAGAAGCTTGGAGAGGTAGTCTTTTTCCGGCGCGGGATATTCAACGATCTCAATCTCTACGCCGTATTTCTTCTCGATCGCCGGCGCGACGGCTTTGAGCGCATCGATACGTGCCTGGCGATGTTCTGCAATTCGAATTGTCTCGGCGAAAGCCGACGACATCGACATGGCCAGCGCTGCGGCACTGATGCCCGTCAAGAGAAACTTCCTCAACATGCACTCCTCCCTGGAGATGACAGAAGACGACCTCCTCGATCGTCGACGGCAAATGTACACGTTTGCACAAAGTCGTCAATACGCCATCTTGAAAGCCAGTAAATAGGCCATTGTAGCCATTTTTAATTGCAAATGCCGCTGTATCGGATATTGAGGCTGTGTGTAACCGTTTACACAAATGGAGGAACCATTGCCCAACAAGTTGAGATTGGCCGTGATCGGCACGGGCCACAAGGCTGTCGAATATGCCGAGAGCTGGTCGCTGATGCCGGAAGTTCAGTTCGTCGCCGCGGCGGATGTAAGCGCTGCCTCGCGCACACGCTTTGCCGACGTCTGCGCCAGAGCCGGAAACAGGCAGCCCCGGCAATTTGAAGACTATCGCGAGATGCTCGCGACCTGCCGGGACGATCTCGACGCCGTCTACATCTCAACGCCGCACGCCTCGCATGGCGAACAGGCGCTGGCAGTCATTGAAATGGGTCTCGACCTCTTCCTGGAAAAGCCGATGGTGACCACCGTTGCCGAGGCCAAGGCGCTGATCGAAGCGCGCAAAAGCAAGGACAGCACGGTTGTTGTGGCCTTCAACGGCGGCCTGTCAAAGCTCGTCCGCGATACCCGCAAGCGCGCCGCATCGGGAGAATTCGGCAAGCTGGTCAGCGTATCGGCCGCGATCTGGGAGAGCTGGCGATCGAACTATGAAGGACATTGGAAGCAGGTGCCCGAGATTTCCGGCGGCGGCTTCATGTTCGACACCGGAGCGCACATGATGAACACGATCTGCGTCTTGGTGGGGTCGGACTTCGAGCGCGTGTCTGCCTACATGAACAATTACGACAAGCCCGTGGACATCACGTGCGCGGTTTCGGCCAAGCTGGAAAACGGCGCCCTCGTCACGTTCACGGCCGCCGGCGAAGGCCCCAAGGGCTGTGCGTCGCACATGACGCTGTTCTATGAAAAGGCTATCGTTCGGATCGACGCATGGGGGGCATGGCGTGAGATCGACATCGACGGCAAGCCTGGCCAACGCGAGGTGGCGGAAGCACCTCACGGCGCGGACCCGCTGAAAACCTTCCTCGCCGTCCGTGCCGGAACCGAGGAAAATCCATCGACCGTGGAAAATGGCCTTCGCTTTGCCCGTCTATGGGATGCTATCAAGGCTTCCGCGGCACGCGAGGGAGACTCGGTGAGGGTTGCCGAGATCGGCTGAATCGATTGTCAGGATTGCGATGAACAAGCGCATTACGTCCAAGGAACTCGCAAAGCTCGCCGGCGTCTCGTCGGCGACGATTTCTCGCGCCTTCAGCTCGGACTCACGCATCAGCGCGGAAACGCGCAATCGCATTCTGTCCATTGCCCAGGAGCACGACTACCAGCCAAACGCGCTGGCCCGCTCCCTCAACAGCCAGCGCTCCGGTCTCGTGGCGCTGGTCGTCAACTCCATCCAAAATCCACCGGAGGCGGAACAGCTGCAATATCTCGTGCAGCGTCTCCAGACGCGTGAGCTTCTTCCGATCATCCTGTGCTGCTCAGGCTATGACGACAAGGCTCACCTGATGCGCATGGCCTCGGCCTATCAGGTCGATCATGTGGTCGTATTTTCCGACATGGTCTCCTATGACGATGCGATCCAAATTTTCCGATCGGCTCGCCCGATCATCGTCTCGTCCGAACCACTCTCCGGGAAACACGCTTCACACATCAACATCGACGGCTCCAACGCGGTCAGGGAAGTCATCGACAAGGCTGTGGCCGATGGGCGAAAGCACTTCGCCTACCTTACCGGCCGCAAATCAAGCTGGATCGACAAGCAGCGAAAGCAATGGTTCGCCGATGCCCTTCGCGCGCATGGGTTGGCGTTTGAAGCGGAAGCTCACGGTGACTATTCCTACGATTCGGGCTTCAAGGAAGCGGTCGTCCTGCTCCGTCGTTCAAAAGTTGACACGGTCATCTGCGGCAACGACGTCATGGCGATCGGCGTTCGCGATGCTGCCACCCGCGTCCTTGGCAAGCGAGTGCCGGAAGATGTCGCGGTTGTCGGCCAGGACGGCATCTCGATGGCCGATTGGGAATGCCTTGATCTGACGACGATTGCCCTCGACGCTGCCGGCTTCATCGACGAAGTGGTAAGGCTGATCGAGCGCGATCAGAGCCAGGACCCTGAACCGGAGCGTGTTGTGCTCGACCTGAAAGTTCGTTGGGGCTCGACGTGCTGATCTAGCGAGAACGCGCTATCTGGTGATCTTTGCGAAAGCCGGGAGTTCGATGCGGCAGCCCATGAACCCATGGGCTGCCTCTCACACCTGTTTAGAGGAAATCGCGCGGGATCGTCTGGTCCCACTTGCGCGTCGTGACGGACTTGCCGTTCTCCTTCGCCTCCAGAGTACCGGAGATGTAGAAGTTGGTGGCGTCCGAGCGCATCTCGGTCCTGCTATCGATCGTGATCATCCAGCCTTCACGTCCCATCTCGTAGGTCTGGGTCAGGACATAACGGGCCGACAGCGGATCGTCGTCGCGGATCGTCAACTCGCGCTTCAGGCTGTGGCTAAGCTGGGTGCCGATATCGTCGAAGCGCAAGATGCCTTCGCCGAACAGGCCGCCGATGCCTTCCGTCACATAGGTGGTTTCGCCAGTCACGTGGTCCTGCGTCGTCCAGCGCCGAACGCTGCCTGGATCGAGCTGCGTGATCGGGGTGAACGGTCCGTGTGCCGGCGCTTCGAAAGCCACGGCTTTTTCCGTCTGGTCGGCCGGCCGGATCGGAAGTTCCAGCGCACTTTCGCCAGCCACGACGGACAGGGTGACGGCTGCCGGCGACGGCCAGACCATCGGCCAGTAACCCGTTGCGATCGAGAGGCGGATACGGTGACCCTTCTCGAAGCGGTAGCCGCAGTCATTGAGCTTGATCGCGATCTCGTAGACTTCGCCCGGGACCAGAGCCGCCGGCACATCGTGGCCGTTGCGGTGGTTCAGGTTGAAGACCTGGTAGCTGACACGCGTAACCCGGCCATCTGGCAGCACATCGGAGAGCCGCAGATTGACCTGAGCAACCGGCTGATCGACCGAGAACTTCAGGCGTGCGACCGGCGCGCCGAGAATGTCGACCGCCGCGTCCAATACAGCGCTGTCGAAAACGATAGCGCCGCCGTCATCCAGGCGCTGATCGGTCGGATGTTCGCCGGGGCAGCCGGTGGCCATCCACTCGCCGCCCGCCTTGCCGTGGCTCTGCGGAGAGGAAACTTTGAGCGTGACAGGCGAAGTCGCCTGTTCGCCGAGCGAATGATCGGCACCGAGCGTGTACGAGCGGCTCTTGATCGTCTTCGACGGCCAGCTCTCCTCGCCGACCCAACGTCCGGCGGTCGTGTCGCGCGAACCGTTTGGCTCGACGGTGTCGTTGATATAGGCGCGCAGCATGGGCTCGTTCATGATGCCGCGGTCCTTGCCCTTCAGCCAGTGATCCCACCAGCGTACGGCTTCCTGCAGGAAGCCGATGGCGGGGCCCGGTGCGCCGTCCTGCGGATAGACATGGCCCCAAGGGCCGATGATGCCGCGCCGCGGAACCTGCAGGTTCTCAAGCAGACGGGGCACGGCATTCGTGTAGCTGTCTGCCCAGGCGCCGACCGCCAGCACCGGGCACTCGATCGCCGACCAGTCCTCGCAGACCGAACCATGCTTCCAGTAGTCGTCGTAGCGCTGATGCTCGAGCCAAAGGGCCGGGAAGAACGGCAGCTTTTCAAGGCGCTCGATCCAGCGAGCGCGCCATTCCTCGCCCACGATCTCGGGGTCGAGCGGTCGGCTCTGGTAGGCGAGCATGATGGTGCCCCACCAGAGATTATCGTTGAGCAGCAGGCCGCCCATGTAGTGGATATCGTCGGTGAAGCGATTATCCGTCGAATAGGCAGTGATGATCGCCTTCAGGGCAGGCGGACGACGGGCCGCGACCTGCAGGCCGTTGAAGCCGCCCCAGCTCTTGCCCATCATTCCGACATTGCCATCGCACCATGGCTGCGCGGCGATCCATGCGATCACCTCGAGCGCGTCATCCTGCTCCTGCTTGAGATATTCGTCGGCCATGTGGCCGTCGGACTCACCCGTTCCCCGCATGTCTACGCGGATCGCGGCATAGCCGTTTTCTGCGAAATAGCCGTGCATCGGTTCGTCGCGGCCGCGTGTTCCGTCGCGCTTGCGGTATGGAATATATTCCAGAACCGCGGGAACCGGCGCGCCTTGCGCTCCGTCGGGCAACCAGAGGCGGGCGCCAAGGCGCACGCCGTCGCTCATCGTGATCCAGATGTGTTCTTCGATCGTCACGGTCATCATTCTTTTCCGGGTATATGGGAGAGCGTGTCAGGCGGCCGTCTGGCCGCGTGACTTCAGGACGTCGTCGAGCCAGTCGCGCCGCAGCTCCGGAACGGAACTGATCAACTGCTCGGTATAAGGCGCATAAGGCGGCTTGAAGATGTCGGCGGTCGTGCCTTCTTCCACCACCTTGCCGTGCTGCATCACCATCGTGCGGTCCGCGAGGCGCTTAACGACGCCGAGATCGTGGGTGATGAAGAGATAGGAGACCTTGAGCTCGTCCTGGAGCTTGCGCAGCAACTTCAGGATTTCCTCGGCCACCAGCGGATCGAGCGCAGACGTCACCTCATCGCAGATAATGAGGTCCGGCTTCGCCGCAAGCGCGCGCGCAATGCAGACGCGCTGCTTCTGACCGCCCGAAAGCGCGCCCGGTAACCGCTGGCCGAAATCTCCCGGAAGCCCGATCAGGTCGAGCAACCGCGCCACCTCGGTGTTTCGCTGCTCTTCGGTCATGCCGAAGTAGAACGTCATCGGGCGACCGATGATCTCGGCAACGGTCTGCCTCGGATTGAGCGCGACATCAGGCAGCTGGTAGACAAGCTGGATGCGGCGAAGTTCCTCGCGCGAGCGGCTGCGGTAGCTCGCCGCCAGCCGGTGACCGTCGAGACTGATCATTCCCGAGGAGTGCGGAGGCAGCCCGGCGATGACGCGGGCAAGCGTCGACTTCCCCGATCCGGATTCACCGACCACAGCCAAGGTCTCACCGCGCCGGATCTGGCAGGAAACGTCGGCCAGAACCTGCTTCTTGCCATAATAGGCAACGGCATTTTTCACTTCGAGAAGAAGCGGGCCGGCCTCATGCACCGAACGATCGCCGACAATGCTCGCTTCGCGCTCCGCCACCAGCTTGCGCGTATAGTCTTCCTTCGGCGCTTCCAGGACCTCCTCGGCGGTGCCGAGTTCGACCTTTTTACCGTGACGCAGCACCATGATGCGATCGGCGATCTGGGCGACCACGGCCAAATCGTGGGTGATGTAGAGTGCAGCGGTATTGTAGCGCTGGATCAGCTCGCGAAGCAGCGCAAGAACCTCGATCTGCGTCGTCACATCAAGCGCCGTCGTCGGCTCGTCAAGCACCAGAATGTCGGGGCGGCAGGACATCGCCATAGCGACCATGGCACGCTGCAGCTGACCACCGGAGACCTGGTGCGGATAGCGGTTCGCGAAGGTTTCCGGCTCCGGCAGCTGGAGCGCCGTCAGAAGCTCCAGCATCCAGATCTGCGCCTGAGCGCGGTTCATCAGGCCGTGGTAGAGCGGCCCTTCCATGATCTGCTGGCCAATCCGCTTGGCCGGATTGAAGGAGGCGGCCGCACTCTGCGCGACGTAGGCGATGCGCGCACCGCGCGCCGCTTCACGCGTCGCACGCGTGCCATCCATCATCGACACCTCGCCGATGATGATACGCCCGTCCGCGATGCGGCAGCCGCCGCGACCGTAGCCCATCGCCGCCAGGCCGATCGTCGACTTGCCGGCACCGGACTCGCCGATCAGGCCGAGCACCTCGCCACGGGCGAGGTTGAGGTCGATATGGTCGACCAGCGTCGCACCGTTCGGCGCTTTGACGACCAGACCGCGAATGGAAAGGATCGTGTCGTCGCTCATCTGTCGGCTCCCTGCATGGCGGTGCGGCTGGCGAGAAGCCAATCCACGACGAGGTTGACGCCCACCGTCAGGATCGCAATCGCGCCTGCCGGGAAAAGTGGTGCGTAGAGGCCGTACAGAATGGCCTGCTGGTTGTCCTTCACCATGCCGCCCCAGTCCGCAAACGGCGGCTGGATACCGAGTCCAAGGAAGGACAGGCCGGCCACGAAGAGGAAGGTGAAGCAAAAGCGCAAGCCGAACTCGGCAATCAGCGGCGGCAGGGTGTTCGGCAGGATTTCCTTGCGGATGAGCCAGCCAAGCCCTTCGCCGCGCAGCCGAGCGGTTTCGGCATATTCGAGCACATTGACGCCCTGCGCGACGATACGTGCCAGACGGAAGACGCGCGTGGAATCAAGCAATGCAATGGTGATGATCAGGACCGGCAGCGACGAGCCGAGCGCCTGCAGGACAACGAGCGCGGAGATCAGCACAGGAATGCACATGACGGTATCGACGATGCGCGAGAGGACCGTATCGATCCAGCCGCCGAAGATGGCAGCAAGAAAGCCGAGCGGCACACCGATCGCGAAGGACAACAGCGAGGCCGACAGCGAAACGCCGATCGACATCTGTGCCCCGAACAGCAATCGAGACACCATGTCACGACCGTTCTGGTCGAGGCCGAACCAGAAATCGGCGGACGGCGGGTCGAACGGCGCGCCCACGATCTGTTCCTGCCCGTAGGGCGCAATCATCGGACCGAAAGCAAAGAAGATCAGGTTCACGGCAACGATCGTAAGGCCGATCCAGGCCGTTACGGGAATGGACTTGCGGATATTGCTCATCGGGGATGCCTCAGGCGCGGATTGAGCGCGATGGCAGCGACATCGGCAATGATGTTGAGAACCACGTAGGCCGCTCCGAATACCATGGCTGCAGCCTGCACCAGCGGCAGGTCGCGCTTGGAGACAGCGTCAACCATGAAGCGACCCAATCCGTTGTAATTAAAGACCGCTTCGACCAGCACGACGCCGGTGATGAGGTATGCGATGTTGAAGGCGACCACGTTGACGATCGGGGCGGCCGCGTTCGGCAAGGCGTGACGCGTGACGACGCGCTTGGTGCGCAGCCCCTTGAGATAAGCCGTCTCGATATAGGCCTGATCCATGACCGACAGAACGGCCGTGCGGGTCATCCGCATCATCTGCGCGACGGTCACGAGCACCAGCGTGAGGGCCGGTAGAGCCGTTGCCTGGATCCACTCGAGGAAGGTCATGCCGTCATAGGTGTCGGCAAGACTTGGGAGGAAATTGAAGCGGATCGAAAGAAACAGGATCAGCAACAGGCCGAGGAAGTATTCCGGCAGCGACACGAAGGCCAATGCCAGGATATTGACCACGCGATCGAAAAGGCTGCCGCGTTTGACGGCACTGATCAGGCCGAGGATGATCGCCACCGGCACGCTGATCACCGCCGCGAATGCGGCAAGAGCCATCGTGTTATAGAAACGCGGCCAGAGGAGGTCGGCAACCGGCTGCTGATTGGCGAGCGAATTGCCGAGGTCACCGGTGACGAAGCCAGTCAGCCAGGTGATGTAACGTTGCAGGATCGGTTGATCGAGACCAAGCTGTTCACGCAATACGGCAAGCGATTCAGGCGTGGCATTCTGGCCAAGGATCGCCGAGGCGACGTCGCCGGGGAGCAACTGGGTACCGGCGAAAATCAACGCCGATACCAAGAGAAGGGTCAGGATCCCGAGGGCGATCCGCCTGAGGATAAGAAGAGTCATTAGGATTCCAGCCAGACCTTTTCTGCGAGGCGTGCGCCCATGAAATTGAACATGGGATGCGTTGTCACGCCCTTCAGCTTCTTCGACGTCGCGTCGAGATAGTCACCGAACATCGGGATCATCGCGCCGCCTTCATTGGAGATCAATGCCTGGAGTTCGGCGTAGATTTCCTTACGCTTGGCCTTGTCGAGCAAAGCGCGCGCTTCGAGCAGCTTGGCGTCGAAGGACTCGTTCTTCCAATGCGTGTCGTTCTGGGCGGACGTGGAGGAGTAAGCGATCGTCAGCATCTGGTCGGCCGTCGGACGTCCGCCCCAGTAAGACATGCAGAACGGCGCCTTCATCCAGACATTGTCCCAGTAGCCGTCGGCAGGCTCGCGCTTGATCGATACGTCGATACCGCTCTTTGCAGCACTGGTGCGGAAGATTGCTGCCGCATCGACTGCACCCGAAAAGGCAGCGTCGGAGGCGGACAGCGACAGCTTGAGATTATCAAGGCCAGCCTGTTTCAGATAGAACTTCGCCTTCTCCGGATCGTAGGGGCGCTGCGGCAGGTCGGCTGCGTAGAAGGGATCGGTGCTCGGGATCGGATGGTCGTTGCCGATGCGGCCATAACCGCGCAGCGCCGTCTTCAAGAGCTGCTCGCGATCGATCGCATGCTTGATCGCAAGGCGAATGTTGTTGTCGGTGAAGGGAGCCTGCGTGCAATCCATCAGGAACGTGAAATGCTGGCCGCCCGCCGACTGCACGATATTGAGGTTCGGGTTGCGCTTCAGGAGATCGACAGTCTTGAAATCAAGCTGGTTGATCGCGTGCACCTGGCCAGACATCATCGCGTTCGTGCGGGCGGAAATGTCGTTGATGACGATGACTTCGACCGCGTCGACCCAAGCCGCATTCGGCTTCCAGTAGTTCTCGTTGCGCTTGAAGCGCGCACGCACGCCCGGCTGATAAGTGTCGTAGACAAATGGACCCGTGCCGACCGGCTTGTTGAAGTCGGTCCAGCCGTCCGGCACGACGAGGAAGTGGTAGTCGGAAAGGATATACGGCAGGTCGGCGTTGCCGCTCGTCAGCACGATCTTCACTTCGCTGTCGGACACCTTGACGACATCCGCGAGCTGAGCTGCCGTGGAACGGGCTGCAGACGTCGTTTCGCCCCGATGCAGGTTAAGCGAGTAGATGATATCGTCCGCTGTCAGCGCCTTGCCGTTGTGGAACGTGACGCCCTGGCGAACCTTGAAGGTCCATTCGGTCGCGCCCGGCTTGGTTTCCCAGCTCTCGAAAAGCTCTGGAATGGCGTTGTTGTTGGCGTCGATTTCGACAAGGCCGTTCATGACCATGTAGGCCTGGTTGACCGGCACCCAATCCTTCAGAATGCGGGGATCGAAATTGTCCGTGGTGCTGCCGCCGCCAATGCCAAGCTTGAGGACGCCGCCCTTTTTTGGCTTCTCCTCGGCGGCAGCAAAAGCCGGTACGCCGAACAGCCCACCGGCCGTCGCCATGCCAAGCCCTGCAGTCCCGGCCATGAAGCGGCGGCGCGTCAATTCAAATCTGGTTTTGTTGTCGGACATTTCGTCGTTCCCTTCATTCACGGCATTTCCGCCATCGAAATTTATGCGCTTGGCCTAGCGCACATCAGCCAGCATGACCAGACCAGCAAAACGCCTCTCCGGTATGACTTTTAGTCATATGGTCATGCCATTTGCGAGCATTGGTTTTTCTCTCAGCCGGGATAAAGGAGCACTCGCCGAACGGTCGAAAAATGACCTTCCGTTCGCAAAAACCTGTTCGTTTTCTGCATCGTACCGATCCTGGAGGATCAAATGAGTCTGCCGGATATCGTCGGCCTTATCGGCGCTGTCTTCTATCTTACGGCCTATGCGCTGCTGCAGCTTCGCATTCTAACTGTCGAGGACAGCAGAACAACACTGCTCAACGTTCTTGGCGGAATTTGCCTGATCTATTCGCTATCCTGCAACTTCAATCTCGGATCGCTGGTAACGCAGGTCGCCTGGCTGATCTTCACCGTCATCGGATACGTGCGTTTCCGCGTCGGGCGCGCCAGCCGCTAAACACTCTGGCGGTGGATACCTATGATTCCAAGTCATCGTAGCTACCGCCATTGCTTGCCACCAACCACTCAGACACCTCTCGGACGATCTTGCGCTGATGACGATCCGCCGGACGCATCAGGTAGAAGTAGGCGTCGGATCGCATCAGGTGGCTGTGAACAGGAACAAGCGTGCCATTTTCGAGCTGTTCGCGGATCAGCCACGTCCAGCCAAGGGTGATGCCCAGCCCCTGTGCCGCGGCCGCCGCGCACAGGCCATAGTCGCCAAGACGCCACTCCAGCGCATTCGCGGGGGGCTTCAATTGCGCATCCTGCCACCAGTCGGACCATCCCTGCCATTCGCGCATGCTATCTTCGATAGAGATCAGCAACGGCGCATCGATATCCATGATATTGGGCGTTCCGGGCGCGGAAACGGGCACGATCTCTTCGCGCGCCAGCACCGTCAGATTGACGCCGATCGGCCGTTCCTTGCGATAAAACAGCGCCAGGTCGAATTCGTCGAGGCGCAGGTGTGCGACATCGTCCGTGACCCGCAACCGGACCTCGATGCCCGGCAGGTCCTTCTTCAGCTGCGCCAACCGCCAGAAAAACCATTGGTCCGCAATGCCGCGCGAGCAGGCGATGGTGATCTGACGTGGCCCTGACCAAGCGCGAAGTCCGTCGGTCACGGAGCTCAGTTCGCCAAGGAGCCGGCTGACGTCGGCAGCATAGCTTTCACCGATCGCGGTCAGCTGCACGCCCGACGGCAAGCGGGCAAAGAGCTTGGAGCCGATAAAAGCCTCGAGCTTGCCGATCTGTCTGCTGACGGCGCTTTGCGTCAGGCCCATTTCGTGACCCGCGCGGGAAAAGCTTCCGAGACGGGCGGCACGATCAAATACGACAAGTGCGTTCAACGGCGGCATGGAGGTGCGCCCGGCAGTCATGATCTTCCTCAATTGAGATGGCGTGGCAGCTAGCACGACACTCCCAGCAACACAATGTTTTCCCGGTCGTCAGAAGCATCAGGATGAGGACCGGGCAGAGGGGCGACAACGCGAACCCAGACCGGCATTTGGATCGGGGGAAGCTCCAGCGGTTCCGATCGATCGCCCTCGTGCCATGTCGGCATATCGCAAAAAGGCAGCGGCATGGACGCAAATCGATGCTTTTCGCATGCCGGATTATCTCCTAGTCACTGGTCGGACCGCAGTGAAAGGGATAGGGGCATGGCGACGCCATTCTATTGGAACGAGCTCAACACGTATGATTTCGCCGGCCTTTCGGCCGACACGACGATCGCCATCCTGCCCATCGCATCGACCGAGCAACACGGGCCGCATCTGCCGATCGCAACCGACGTCACCATCGCCAACGGCATGCTGGCCGAGCTTCGCCGCCAGCGACCTGAAGACCTCGACATCCTTGTTCTTCCAACCCAGGAAATCGGGAAGGCCAATGAGCATGTGTATGGACCGGGAACGCTCTCGCTCTCGGCCGAATTGCTGATACCTGTGTGGACGGCGATCGGCGCGAAAGTTGCCGAAGCGGGCGTGCGCAAGATGGTGATCGTCAATTCGCATGGCGGCAATGTCGACATCATGAGCATCGTTGCCCGCGAACTGCGCGTGCGCCATCAGATGGCGGTCGTCTCGACGCAGTGGGGTCGCTTCGGACATCCCGACGGCATGATCAGCGACCACGAGTCGCGATATGGCATCCACGGTGGAGAGGTTGAAACGTCGCTCATGCTGCATTTCCGCCCGGATCTCGTTCGCATGGAGAAGGCAGAGAACTTCGCATCCAAGGCCGAATGGATGCGGGAGCAGTCGAAGTTCATCCAGCCGCTTCCGCCGCATTCACTGGCCTGGATCGCGCACGATCTCAATCCTAACGGCGTGGTGGGCGACGCGTCACTCGGAACCGTCGAGAAGGGAGAAGCGATCTGCCGCCATCAGGTGCAAGGCTTCGTCGAACTTCTCCGCGACCTGAAGCGCTATCCCCTCACAAATCTCTATTCCCGCTAAGCTCAGGCCGCCGACGGCCTGTCGGGAGCGATATGTCCCTTGGACCGCAGTTCCTGAACGAGACCCGCCAGCTCTGCCAGCAGGTATTCGACGAAAAGGCTGGTTGCCGCGTCGAGCGGCGCGCGAGCGCGGGCAAACAGCTTCATCGGCTGGTGGCGTCCATGCGGCTCGGCGATCGGCCGGAAGACAAGTTCGCCGGCCCGGCATTCGGTAATCACGTCGAGCGGATTGAGCAGGGTCAGGCCCGCGCCACATTTGACGAGTTTCTTCAACATCTCCGATGCATTGCTCTCCAGAACCGGTTCGACGGAAACGTCAAGCCGCGCGAGCGCAAGGTTGATGACATCGCGAAGGCTCGTGCCCGATTGCGCGAGCACCAGCCTCTCCTGAACGATGTCGCCAAGATTGATCGGCCCCGGCCCGATCAAGCGATGCCCAGGCGGCAGCACGACACCGATCGGAATGTCGAAGTTGCCGAGCGTGCGGATCCCCGGGGTCGCCGGAATATTGAAACCAAGGCCGATATCGACATCGCCTGACAATACCGGATTGACCGTGGTCGTGCCGGCATCGTTCCTGATCTGGAAATAGACGCGTGGATGCTCCGACTGGAATCGCGCGATGATCTCCGCAAGCGGCCCTGACGCCAGGCCGACGGTCGTGACCAGCCGGACCTTTCCGGCCTGCTGCATCTTCAGGCTTCTGATCCGCCCTTCCAGCCGGTCGTAGTTTTTCAGAACCTCCCGAATATGTTCGATGCACAGTTCGCCGGCCGCCGTCAGCCGCAGCCCGCGCGGCAATCGTTCAAAGAGCGGCGCGCCGATCTCTTCTTCAAGCGCCAGAATCTGCCGGTTGATGGCTGACGACGCGACGTTCAAGTGCGCCGCGGCCTTGCGGATCGAGCCCGTGCGGGCGATCTCGTTGAGATAGAGCAGCTTCCTGGAATGCAGCATAAGACCCCTCATTGCATCAATTTTAAGCTCTACGCACAAATTAGGCACAGGCCCGTCAAGAGATGCCAAAAAGGCATCGTTGCGCACGAATTTTGATGCTTTTCAAACAGCAACGCAACCGCTCAAATGAAGAAAATCGGACGCCGAAGAGCGCGCTCGAACGGCCTAAAAAGGGGAACGCCGATCATGTCCAAAACATTGAATAACATGGCATTCATCGCAGCTCTGGGAATTGGTTTCACCGCTGCGGTTGCAGCTCCAGGCTACGCGCTCGACAAAGTCAGCTACGGCACCAACTGGCTCGCACAGGCCGAGCACGGCGGCTTCTATCAGGCGGTGGCAGACGGCACCTACGCCAAGCACGGGCTTGACGTAACAATCGTGCAGGGCGGCCCAAATGCGGCGAACACAGCTTTGCTGATCTCCGGCAAGATTGATTTCTACATGGGCGGCCCACAGGGCGAACTTTCCGCCGTCGAGCAGGGTATCCCGCTTGTCGACGTCGCTGCGATCTTCCAGAAGGATCCACAGGTTCTGATCGCGCATCCGGACGCCGGCATCGAGAAGTTCGAGGATTTGGCGAAGCTGAAGACGCTGTTTCTCGGCAAGGACGGCTATCTGACCTACTTCGAGTGGATGAAGGCGAACTATCCGGGCTTCAAGGACGAGCAATACAAACCCTATAACTTCAATCCCGGCCCGTTCCTCGCCGACAAGGAGTCCGGGCAGCAGGGTTACCTGACCTCCGAACCCTATGAAATCCAGAAGCAGACCGGCTGGGAGCCGAAGGTTTTCCTGCTCGCCGACAACGGATATTCGCCCTACTCGACCATGATCACCACGACCCAGTCGGTGATCGACACCAAGTCGGATGTGGTGCAGCGGTTCGTCGATGCCTCGATCGAGGGCTGGTACAACTATCTCTACGGCGACAACAGCAAGGCGAACGAGCTGATCAAGAAGGACAATCCGGAGATGACGGATGGTCAGATCGCCTACTCGATCGCCAAGATGAAGGAATACGGCATCGTTGAATCCGGTGACGCCCTCGACAAGGGAATCGGCTGCATCACTGACGCGCACTACAAGAAGTTCTTCGCCGAGATGGTCGGCATCAAGGTACTCAAAGCCGACACTGATTACACCAAGGCATACACCACGAAATACGTCTGCAAGGGCGTCGGCATGGGCCTCAAGAAGTAAGGCGCCACATGGGCCTTGCCGTCTATGGCGGCAAGGCCGCTCCCCTCATGAAAGAGACAGGCGATGCCTCTAGCCTCAGCCCAGACCCCGGCCAGCAAGGACGCGCGCAGGAGACCGCTTGTTTCCATGCAATCGGTCTCGAAGGTCTTCTCCAGCGGGACGATCGCCCTGTCGGGCATGTCGCTGACGGTGGAAAGCGGCGAATTCATCAGCCTGCTTGGACCGTCCGGGTGCGGAAAATCGACGGCGCTGCGCATCATTGCCGGCCTCGGCGATGTCTCTTCCGGAACCATCGACTGGCCAAGTTCGCGCATCAATGCGCGCGGTTTGCCGGAAGGCGACATCAGCTTCGTCTTCCAGGAGCCGACGTTGATGCCGTGGAAGAACGTCTTTGACAACGTCCACCTTCCCCTGAAGCTCCGGGGCATATCGAAGACCGCGGCGCGCGAGGAGATCCTGACGTCGCTGGCGACTGTCGGTCTGCAGGACTTCGCGGAAGCCTATCCGCGCGAACTCTCCGGCGGCATGAAGATGCGCGTGTCGATAGCGCGCGCACTGGTCACAAAGCCTAAGCTGCTCCTGATGGACGAGCCTTTTGCAGCGCTCGACGAAATCACCCGCCAGAAACTCAACGACGATGTCCTGCGGCTCTGGAAGGAGACCGGCATCACGGTGATCTTCGTCACGCATTCGGTCTTCGAGTCCGCCTATCTCTCCAATCGCATCGTCGTCATGAAGGCCCGCCCGGGGCGCGTCCATGCCGACCTGCCGCTGGTTACAAGCCTCGAGCGAGACGCCTACTACCGCAGCTCCGAAGAGTATCGGCAGGCCTGCGAGACCGTCTCGCGCTCGCTGATCGGCGCCATCAACGCCGCAAAGGAGAACCCATGAGCACGGATGTTGCCGATGCGCCGATCGCGTCCCCGCTAAGCCCGATGACGGCAAAGCGGCGCGACCTTGCCCTGCGGATTGCGGTGCCGTTCGCCACCCTTGCGATCCTCGTCATCGTCTGGGGTCTCTACGTCAAGCTATCAGGTGTCGCGCCCTACATCCTGCCCGGCCCCGGCGCCGTGGCGAGCGCCTTCGTCAACGACTGGGGAACTCTGGCGCCCGCGCTCTGGGTGACAACCAAGATCACAATCATGTCGCTGCTACTGGCGCTGATCGGGGGCGTTGGCTTTGCCATCTTTCTTGTGCAATCGCGGTGGATCGAGATCGCCTTCTATCCGCTGGCGGTGATCCTGCAGGTCACTCCCATTGTCGCGATCTCGCCGCTGATCCTGATCTATGCGCCGTCGACCCAGGTCGCACTGCTGATCTGCGCCTTCTTGGTCGCCTTCTTCCCGATCCTCTCCAACATGGTGCAGGGACTGAAAAGCGTCGATCACAATCTGATCAACCTGTTCGAGCTCTACGGCGCCTCGCGCTGGCAAACGCTGCTCTATCTGAAGCTTCCGGCAGCACAGCCCTATTTCATGACGGGCCTGCGCATTGGTGGCGGGCTCGCGCTGATTGCTGCAGTTGTCGCCGAGTTCGCTGCCGGTTCGGCGGGCGCCGGCTCCGGCCTCGCCTTCCGGCTCCTGGAAGCACAATACCGCATGAACATCCCTCGCCTCTTCGCAGCGCTGCTGATGCTCTCGCTGCTCGGGGTGGCGATCTTCGCGATCACGTCCTTCATCTCCTGGCTCAGCCTGCATCGCTGGCATGAGAGCAGCCTCAAGCGGGAAAACTGATGACATACTCCTTCATGTCACCTCCGAATGCCGGTCGCTTCGTGCTGAGCAATGCGACGCTGCCAGCGATCGCCGTCGAAGGCTTCAACGCGCCGGCAATCGAGGGCCTCGTGCGAGCCGATATCGTCATCGAAAACGGTCTTGTCGCAGCGATCCTGCCAGCCGGCAGCGCTCCTCTGGAACTGGCGAAATCCGATCTCCGCGAAGGCATGGTCTGGCCTTGCTTTGCCGACGTGCACACGCATCTCGACAAGGGGCACATCTGGGGACGCAGCAGCAACCCCGACGGAACATTCATGGGCGCGCTGCAGGCCGTCGGCGCCGACCGCGAGGCGTATTGGTCGGCCGACGACGTGCGCAAGCGAATGGAGTTCGCGCTTCGCTCCGCCTATGCGCACGGGACGAGCCTGATCCGCACGCATCTGGACTCCGCTGCCCCCCAGCACCGGATTTCCTTCGAGGTCTTTGCCGAAATGCGGGAAGCCTGGAAGGACAAGATCGCCCTCCAGGCCGTCGCCCTCTTCCCGATGGATGACATGGTCGACGAGGCCTATTTCGCCGATCTCGTCGCGGTCATTCGCGATGCGGCCGGACTGATCGGCGGTGTCACCAAGATGGGCCCGAACCTCGCAACACAGCTCGACACACTTTTTCACGCGGCGGCCGAGAACGGTCTCGACGTCGATCTTCATGTCGACGAAACGGATGATCCCGGCGCGGAGACCTTGAAGGCGATCGCCGAGGCCGTTCTTCGCAACCGCTTCGTCGGCAAGGTGACGGCAGGCCACTGCTGCTCGCTGGCAAGACAGGACGACGGCGTTGCCGAGCGGACCGTCGAGCTGGTTGCCAAAGCCGGCATCTCGATCATTTCGCTGCCGATGTGCAATGCCTACCTGCAAGATCGCTATCCGAACCGGACACCGCGCTGGCGCGGGGTGACACTCTTCAAGGAGCTCGCGGCAGCCGGCGTCACCACGGCGGTCGCATCCGACAACACGCGTGATCCGTTCTACGCCTATGGCGATCTCGATGCAGTCGAAGTGTTCCGCGAAGCGGTGCGCATTCTTCATCTCGATCATCCGCTGGATACGGCCGCGCGCGTCGTTACCACCTCACCTGCCGACATCGCCGGGCGCCCCGACATGGGTCGCATCGGCATCGGCCGGCCTGCCGATCTCGTGCTCTTCGGCGCCCGTCGCTGGAGCGAATTTCTGTCCCGCCCGCAGTCTGACCGCGTCGTGCTTCGCCGCGGCAAGGTCATCGACCGCAGCCTGCCTGATTACCGTGAACTCGATAGCGTCGTTGGAGCCTGACATGCCGGATTATCTGAAGATCAAGAAGGAACTCGAAGGCATCGCCATCGAGGACAATCCGGCGCTCGTTCGTCAGAAAAGCCGCGATTTCTATTGGTACTCCCCGATCCTCAAGGCGCAGCTCGATGGTGTGACGGCCGATTTGGTCGTGACGCCGAAGAACGAGGCAGAGGTCATCCAGACCCTCAAGGTGGCCTTCGCCCATGGCGTGCCGGTAACACCACGCGGCGCCGGCACCGGCAACTACGGCCAGGCCATGCCACTCTCCGGCGGCATCGTCCTCAATCTCGCCGCCATGGACAAGATCAAGGAAATCCATCCGGGTCGCGTGATCTGCGAACCCGGCATCGTCATCGCCCAGCTCGACAAGCAGACCAAGGCCCACTCCGGCCAGGAACTGCGCTTCCATCCGTCGACCGCGCAAACCGCAACGATCGGCGGCTTCATTGCCGGCGGTTCGGGCGGCGTCGGCTCTATCACCTGGGGCGGGCTTCGCGATATCGGCAACATCATCCGCCTGCGCGTTGTCACCATGGAGGCCGAGCCACGGGTGCTCGACCTCACCGGCTGGGACCTGCAGAAAGTGAGCCACGCTTACGGCACCAACGGTATCATCACCGAAATCGAAATGCCGCTCGCACCAGCCTATGACTGGGTCGATGTGCTGGTGGGCTACGACGACTTCATGACGGCCGTGCGCTACTCGGACGCGCTGGCAAAGTGCAACGGCATTCTCGTCAAGGAAATCGCGCCGATCGCGGCACCCATTCCGCACGAATACTTCACGCGGCACAAACCCTATATTCGCCAGGGCCAGTCGGTCGTCGTGCTGATGATCGCACCGCACGCGATGGATGCCTTCAGCGCCTTCACCGCAGCCCAGAAGGGCGAGATCATCTTCCGCTCCGACAAAGTCGAGAGCATGAAGGGTATTCCGCACGCCTATGAGCTTGCCTGGAACCACACGACGCTGCGGGCACTCAAGGTCGATCCCACTTTCACCTACCTGCAGGTTCAATACCCAGGCCCGGATCATGTGGCGAAGGTGGCCAAGATGGTTGAGATCTTCGGCGACGAGGTACCCGGCCATCTCGAATTCATCAAGTTCGACGGTCAGATCCAGTGCTCCGGACTGCCATTGGTGCGCTACACGAGCGAAGAGCGCCTGGATGAGATCATCAAGATCCACCAGGACCACGGATGCCCGATCTTCAATCCGCATCGCTACACCCTGGAAGAAGGCGGCATGAAGCAGACCGACAAGGTGCAGCTGGCCTTCAAGCATGAGACGGATCCGCAGGGACTGCTCAACCCCGGCAAGATGATCGCCTGGGAGAACCCGAACTTCGACTTCTCCGCCGGCAAGAACTACCTCTTCCCCGGGCTTGCCGCCGTAATGGAGGCCTCGTGAGAGTTCTCGTCCTTCACTCGCATCCGGTGGAATCAAGCTATGGCAATGCGCTTTATCGCCAGACGCTGGAAAGCCTGAAGGCTGCAGGTCATGAGGTCGATGACTGCAATCTCTATGCGGAAGAGTTCGACCCGGTGCTGTCTCGCCGCGACAGGTTGATCTACCATGACTATCCCGAGAATACCGAGCTGGTGAAAGGTTACGTCGACCGGCTGAAAGCCGCCGAAGGGCTGGTGATCGTCACGCCGGTCTGGAATTTCGGCTTTCCGGCCATCCTGAAGGGCTATTTCGACCGCGTCTGGCTACCGGGCGTCTCCTTCGAGCTCGTCGACGGCAAGGTGGAATCCAGGCTACGCCATATCCGCAAGCTTGGCGCTGTCTTGACCTACGGCGCCACGCCTTTCCGGGCCTTCGTTGCCGGCAATCCGCCGAAGAAGATCGTCAAGCGCGTGCTGCGTGCGCAGATCAATCCCGTGCGGCCGGTGACCTTTCTCGCACACTACGACATGAACAACTGCACCGACCAGACACGGGCTGCCTTCCTCGACAAGGTGAAGGCAGCGATGGAGCGGTTCTGACGTCCCATAGGCCGTAGCGTCCGATCAGATCACCTTGGCGGCGGTTACCTCGACTTCAACCAGAAACTCCGGCCGCGTAAACCCGCCAACGACGATCAGCGTCGATACCGGCTTGGGATCGAGCGTGAACCGATCGCGCACCGCCATGTAGGCAGGAAAGTCCTCTCGCCGGGTGACAAAACCAGAGATGCGGATGACATCGGCAAAGGTCATGCCGGCCTCGCTCAGGATCGCATCAATTGCCTTGAAGCACAGCTCTGCCTGCGCGGTCACATCCGCGGGAATGACGTCATCGAGACCGATCCCAAGTTGCCCCGATGTGACCAGAAGGGACGCTCCTGCAGCGACGAGAAGGCCGTGATTGTAGTTCCCGAACGGTTTGCGGACGGAGGAAGGATTGAGTGCGTTCTTCATAAAACACCATGCGAACAATGTGTTGCAGGTTTCAAAGTGTAAGAATCAATCCTTCCCGGTCAAGCCGGCATCGCCGAGGCGGGAGCAGAATTTGCCTGCCACCTTTTTCTACCCTTCCCGCGCTCGAATGGTCAAGACAGGACGGCTGTCGCGAGGATTTCCAGCCGGATGCCGGGCGAAAGAAGCTCGGTGACCACCGTTGCGCGCACCGGATAAGGTGCGCTGAAAAATTCGCTGTAGACACGGTTCATGCCAGGCGCATCCGTGCGATCGATAAGGTAGGCCTGTATCTGCACGACATCGGCAAGCGTGCCGCCGGCCGCTTCCATCGCCTGCCGCAAGTTGGAGAGCACCTGGCGCGTCTGTGTCTCGATGTCGCCGGTCACGAGCTCACCCGTCTCCGGGTTCTTGGCGATATGGGCGGAGCGGACAATATTGCCGGCCTTCACGGTGCCGCTCAGCGGAGCCTTGGAGGCAAATATGCCCGTTTCAACTTTCTCAAACATGCTTATTCCTTGGGAACGTGATCTTAGGCGAGGCCGCCGACTGATTATCGCTTCACTTCGCCGAGTACGGCATGCGCGAGGACCTCGATACGCAGCCCAGCGGACAACAGCTCCTTGACGACGACGGTCGCGCGGACCGGATAAGGCGCCTGGAAGAATTCTGCATAGACCTTGTTCATGCCCGCGGAATCGGTCTTCTCGATGAGGAAGACTTGCATCTGCACGACGTCGGCGAGCGTACCGCCGGCGGCCCGGATCGCCTGGTCGAGATTTTGGAGCGTGCGGCGGGTCTGGGTCTCAATATCCCCCGTGACGATCTCCCCGGTGACGGGATCCTCCGAAATATGCACCGACCAGACGAGATTGCCGGCACGGACCGTATCGCTGACAGGAACGTCGGATTCGCCCATGCCGGTATCGATCAATTCAAACATGTCATTGTCTCCGCAATTGTCGTCGGTCTGCTTGCTACGCCGGAATGGCATCAAAGCGCGTCACGAACTTGGTGTTGAGGTAGCCGTCGAAGGTCTCTTCGCCGCCCTCGCTCCCGTAGCCGCTATCGTTGATGCCGCCGAACGGGGTTTCCGGCAGTGCAAGGCCGAAGTGGTTGATGCTGACCATGCCGGCGGCAAGGGCGCGGGAGGTGTGCTGTGCCTGGCTGCTCGACCCGGTGAAGACGTAGGAGGCTAGGCCGAAGGGCAGGCTGTTGGCGCGACGAATGACCTCTTCGAAATCGCCAAACGGGGTCACTGCCGCGATCGGGCCAAAGGGCTCCTCGTTCATCAGCTGCAACGCATCGGTGCCACCGGCCACCACCGTTGGCGCGTAGAAGAAGCCGGCGTTGCCGATGCGGTGGCCGCCCGTCACGATGTCGGCCCCCTCGTCGCGTGCATCTTGCACAAAGGCTTCCATGGCGGTCACGCGTCTGGCGTGGCAAAGGGGTCCCATCTGTACCCCTTGTTCGAAGCCTCCGCCCACCTTGGTCTGCCCGACCTTTTCTGCAAATCGCGAAAGGAAGCGGTCGTGAGCCCTGGCCTGCACATAGAAGCGCGTGGGCGAAACACAGACTTGACCCGCATTGCGCACCTTCTGCGCGGCAAGTGCATCGGCCGCGGCATGGATGTCCGCATCGTCAAAGACGATCACAGGTGCATGGCCGCCGAGTTCCATGGTCGTGCGCTTCATGTGCTTACCGGCGAGGCTTGCAAGCAGCTTGCCGACCTCGACCGAGCCGGTAAACGAGATCTTCTTGACTTCGGGCGCCGCCAGCAGCGTTTCGGAGATGTGCGCGGACTGTCCCCAGACGATATTGAGGCAGCCATCCGGCAACCCGGCTTCCTGCATCAGACGGCCGATCGCGATCGTCGATGACGGTGACTCCGCCGGCCCCTTGAGGATGACGGTGCAACCGCTCGCCAACGCGGCAACGACCTTGCGCAACGCCTGACTGAAGGGGAAATTCCAGGGCGTGAACGCAACGCAAACGCCAACCGGTTCGCGCAGAACGAGCTGCTGCACGCGCGGGTCGCGAGACGGAATGACGCGGCCATAGATGCGCCGGGCCTCCTCCGCGTGCCAATCGGCGTGATCGGCGGCGAACCGGATCTCGCCGATCGCCTCGGCAAGCGGTTTGCCCTGGTCACGCGTCATGCTGCTGCCGATCTGCTCCGCGTGGCTGCGTGCAAGGTCCGCAAAGCGGCGGAGGATCTGGCCACGCTCAAGCGCGGAGCGATCCTTCCATGCCTCAAAGGCCCGTTGCGAGGAAGCGACCGCCTGCGCCAGATCCTCGTCGGTCGCATGCGGCAGATGGCCGATGACCTGACCGGTTGCGGGGTCGACCACGTCGCCACATTTGGCGGCGTCGTAGATCCACTGCCCCCCGATCAGCATACCGAGGCGTTCGTAGGCGAATGATGTGTTTTCGGATGTCATGTCCGTCCTGCCTTACGCAACATAGCCCTGTGTGCGGGCCCAAGCGAGCGTATCATCGAGCGCCAACCCCATGCGGGTCATGAGATCGTCTACCTGCTCTTCGGTGATGATCATGGCCGGGCAAAGGCTGACCATATCGCCCAGGCCGCGGGTCAGAACGCCGCGACTGGTGGCGAATTTTCCAGCGTGATTAGCGACCTGCCAGGCCGGTGGGAAGTTCTCCTTGGTCGCCTTGTTTCGCACGAATTCCAGGCCGGCGACGAGGCCGACGCCCCGCGCCTCGCCGATCAGCGGGTGCTCGCCCAGCTTGCGGATGCTTTCCTGGAAACGCGGCGTGATCGAGCGAACGTGGGAAACGATGTCGATTTCCTCGTAGATTGACAGCGCCTCGAGAGCGACCGCCGCGGCGACGGGATGGCCGCCGTAGGTGAAGCCATGGGAGAAGGAGCCGATCTTGCGGCTCTGCTCGACCAGAACATTGGCGATCTTCTCGTTGATCATCAGGGCCGAGATCGGCATGTAGGCGGCCGACAGCTGCTTGGCGCAGCTGATCATGTCAGGCCTGATGCCGTAGGTCTGCGAGCCGAACATATTGCCGGTACGGCCGAAACCGCAGATGACTTCATCGGCCACGAGAAGGATGTCGTACTTCTGCAGAACCGCCTGGATCTTCTCGAAGTAGGTCTTTGGCGGCGTGATGACCCCACCCGATACCATGACGGGTTCGGCGAAGAAGGCAGCGATCGTATCGGGACCTTCCTCAAGGATCAGGGCCTCGAGGTTCTTGGCCATACGCGTAGAGAAATCCTCTTCCGTCTCCCCCTCCTCGGCGAAGCGCCAGTAATGAGGGCAATCCGTGTGCCGGATGTTGGCAATCGGCAGGTCGAAGTCCCGGTGATTGAACGGCAGCCCCGTCAGGCTGGCCGTCGCGACTGTCACACCATGATAGGCCTTGCGGCGTGAAATGATCTTTTTCTTGGCCGGGCGCCCGAGCGCATTGTTGTAGTACCAGACCAGCTTGATCGCGGTGTCATTGGCCTCGGAACCGGAGCCCGCGAAGAACACCTTCGACATGGGCACCGGCGCGATGGAGAGCAGTTTCTCCGCCAACCGAATGCCAGGTTCCGTCGATTTGTGCGCGAACGAATGATAGAACGGCATGGCCTTCAACTGTCGCGTCGCGGCCTCGACAAGTCGGGGTTCGCTGAAGCCGAGACCTGCGCAGAACAGGCCAGCCAAGCCTTCGATATAGTGTTTTCCCTCGTCGTCGGTCACGTAGATGCCGTCACCGCCAGTAATCACATGCGGCCCCACCTCCTGATGTACCGCAAGATTGGTGTAGGGATGGACAAGCGTTTGCTTGTCGAGTGCGTGGAGGGAATTCGGACGTTCGTTCATGGCAGGCTCCATCTGCATTGCGCAGGCATATTGCAAAGGTTGGGCAATCGGTTTCAGGCGATCAGGTGCACATCGTCCTTGCGCCAGGTGACATGGCATTCGGACGCGCCATCAAGCTTGCGGGCATCAACGCCAGGCACGCGCATGCGGATTGCCTGTGTGCCGAGCTTCCCAATCACGAGAAGGTTGTCGCCGTAGTTGATGGTCGTTTCGATCTTCATCGGCTGACGTTCCGGCTGTGCGGCATCGGCGATGCGGATCATTTCGGGCCGCAGCAGGAGATCGGCCCTGCTGTTGCGCTCGGCGTCGCTGGCATGCGTCTCGACGATACCGACGGCGGTTTCAAAACGCCCGTCCCCAAGCGAAGCAGCAGGAATGATGTTGCTGTCGCCGATGAACGAGGCGACGAAGCGTGTCGTCGGCGCGAAATAGATCTCGTTGGGTGAACCGACCTGCTCGATGCGGCCCTGGTTGAACACCGCGATCCGGTCCGACATCGTCATCGCCTCGGTCTGATCATGGGTGACGTAGACCATCGTAACACCGAGGTCGCGGTGGATACGCTTCAGTTCCACCTGCATGTGTTCGCGCAGCGCCTTGTCGAGCGCCCCCAGCGGTTCATCGAGAAGAATGACGTCAGGTTCGAAGACCAGCGCACGTGCAAGCGCCACGCGCTGTTGCTGTCCGCCCGAGAGCTCGGCCGGTACGCGCTTCTCGTAGCCCTGCAGATTGACCTTCGCCAGCGCTTCGCGGGCACGGCGCTCTTTTTCCTGCTTGGCCACACCTCGCATGCGCAAAGGAAAGGCGACGTTGTCGGCGATGGTCATGTGCGGAAACAGGGCATAGTTCTGGAAGACCATACCGATGTTGCGCTTGTGCGGCGGCAGGTTGTCGATCGTCAGGTCGCCGAGGCGGATTTCGCCGCTGGTGGGATGCTGGAAACCTGCAATCATCATCAGCGTCGTCGTCTTTCCCGAGCCGGACGGCCCGAGAAACGAGATGAATTCGCCAGCCTTGATATCAAGCGATACGTTGTCTGCCGCCAGATGCTTGCGATCATATGTCTTGGTGACATTACGAAGCGTGAGGGAACGGGCATTCATGGCTTTACTCCTCAATCAGGATGCCGCTGCGGCGGGTTGAGTGGCCCCATTTCCTTGGGATTGATCAGCCGCACGGGTTCGGCGGCGGATCAACTGCGGTGCAAGCCAGACACAGATGCCGGCAAGAACCAGAAGGAAGAGGAAGGAAGAGGCAGCAGAGATCGTCGGATCTGCCTCCTGGCGAACGGCATTGAACATCTGGCGCGGCAAGGTCGCCTTGTCCCGTCCCGAGATGAACAGCGAAATGACGGCTTCGTCGAAGGACGCAATGAAGGCAAAAAGGCCGGCGACCGTGAAGGCAGGCCGCAGGATCGGGAAGGTGATTAGGCGGAACGTCGTGAACGGTGATGCACCGAGGTTCATTGCCGCCCGCTCGACCGAACGATCAAAACCCTTCAACGCTGCGGTCAGGATCAGCGTAGACATCGGCATGGCGATGCAACTGTGCGCCAGGATCACGCCGAGATAGCTCTGAACGAGCCGGAGCTGACCGAAGTAGATGTAGTAGCCGAGCGCCATGACGATGGTCGGCACGATCATCGGCAACATGATCAGAAGGTTGAACAGCGCGCGACCGGCGAAAATATGCCTGACAAGTGCAAAGGACGCGGGCACGGAAAACAACATCGTCACACAGACGGTTCCAAGCCCGATCACGAGGCTGTTCGTGAGCGGCTGCGTCCAGTTGGGATCCGAGAAGAAGTTGACGTAGTTCGCCAGCGTGTAGCCAGGTGGCGGAAACGTTAGTGACGCCGCGGAGCTGAAGGACATCGGAATAACGATGAACATCGGTGCAGCCACGAAGACGGCGATGAGAAGAGCGAGGGCGCGGATCCACGGGTTCATCGGTCAGCTCCCGCCCAAAGCCGTTCAAGGCCGAAGAAACGATTGTAGACGGCATAGATGATCAGCGTCAGTGCCAGCAGCACGATGGAGATTGCCGAACCGAGCCCGAAGTCCAGTGTCTGTTCGATCTGGTCGCCGATCACGCCTGCGATCATCTGGTCTCTTGGGCTACCGAGAAGCACTGGCATGACGTAGAAACCGAGACAGGAAATGAAGACGAGGGTGCAGCCATTGACGATGCCGGGCGCGCTGAGCGGCAGATACACCGTCAAGAATGCCCGAAGAGGATGGGCGCCGAGACTTTCGGCAGCCCTGACGTAGAGCGGATCGATCCGCTTCATCACCGCATAGAGCGACATCGTCATGAACGGGATCAGCGCATGCGTCATGGCAAGCGTGGCGCTGAAGGTCGTGTAGAGAAGCTTTGGTGCCGGGCTCCAGCCAAGCCACGCCAGCAATGCCGTGACCGGTCCGTGATTGCCGAGGATCACCATCCAGGCATAGGTGCGCACGAGGTAGCTCGTCCAGAACGACAATGCGATCACGGTCAGCAGAAAAGTGGCAAAACGCTTGCTGCCATTGGCCGCCGCGTAGGCCATCGGATAGGCCAGCAGAAGGCTGAAAAGTGTGACCACGAACGCCGTCTTGAAGGTCTGGAAAAGGACCGACGCAAAGAGCGTGGAGTGCAGCAATTTGGCGAAATTCTGCAATCCCGGCAGCGGCTGAGAAATGCTCATCCAACCCACATAAGCGAGCGGCACGAGGAAGAAGGCCGTGAGGAAGATCGCCGCCGGCGCCGCCAATGGAATTGGCCCCTGCGTCAAGGCCGAGGATGCCCGGAGTTTCATGATACTGCTCCTTTCCCTCGCTGTAAGGTTCTGGATTGAATGGTTCGATCTGGCGCGCCGGCTTTCGGCGAACGGCTGCAGATCGTTCCAGGGTAAGGGCTTCCGGCCCCGGCACTCGCCGGGACCGGAAGCGTGTTATCAGATGCCGACCCAGCTTTCGAAGCGGGTGGTCAGGTCATCGAGCTGTGGCAGCAATTTTGCACCATCGAGCATGACCGCGCGAGCAAGATGCTCTGGATAGGTCGGCATCGTTTTTGCGATGTCGGCCGGAATGAAGTCGAACGACTTCGGATTCATCGGGCCATTGCTGTCGGCGATGCAGAACTGCGCCAATCCTTCGGCATTCTGGCCGATATGGTTGATCAGCTTGAAGCCGTTTTCGGCATGCGGGCTGTCCTTGGCGACAATCCAGCATCCCTGGTCAATCACCGCCTGGTCCCAGACCACCTCGATCGGATCCTTGGACGCCTTCTTCGCGCCGAGCGCGTCGCTGTCCCAAAGGGCGGCGAGATCGACTTCGCCGTCCGCCAGGATCTGCCGCGCCTGCGGTCCTGCCGTCCACCAGACACGAACGTCCGGCTTGATCTTGTCGAGCGACGCGAAAGCGCGATCGAGGTCATAGGGGAAAAGCTTGTCGGCCGGTACACCGTCTGCAAGTAGTGCGATCGCCAGAACGCGCGCGGCATGGCGCTGCAGACTGCGATTGCCCGGGAATTTCGCCGTATCGAAGAAGTCTGCCCAGTTCTTCGGGCCACCACTTGGGAATTTCGACGCGTTATAAGCTAGCTGCGTGGCAAAGCCATGCGTTGCAAGGCCGTTTTCGTAGACCGCGCCCTTCCAGAGCTTTGCCGGATCAACACGCCCCTTGAACGATTCCAACAGACCGGCGGCATTGGCGCGAGCAACGTCGGCCACACCGAGCGTCGTCACATCGAACTCGTAGACACCCGTGGTCTTCTGAGCCGAGAGCTTGGCGAAGGAAATCGGCGAGACCGTGCGGATCTCGATGCCGGTGTCTTTGGTGAATGGGTCGAAGAGGAACTTCTTGACCGCGGCTTCCCAGTCGCCGCCCCATGTGTTGACATAGAGCACATTGTCTTCTGCGGCTGCTGCGCGCCGTCCGAACGGAGATGCCAGCATCGCCGCTCCGAAAAGGCCTGCTCCCAATACAGCACGCCGGGAAACCGGTAGAGCTGATGCTATCTTGAACTCATCCATTCGTCTTTCTCCTTAACTCGAACGGTCGGTTGCTTTGCTATTCCCGTGGCGGCTCTTCGTATCGAAGGCGCCATTCTTGTTGTTGGATTCCGGCGTTTTGCCGTATCGATCACTCGGGCCTGAACACTTCGGAATAAAGCCGAAGCCAGTTGCCCCGGAGGATCTTGTTGGCCTCTTCCTGATTGAAGCCGACGCGCAGCAGCGCTGGCGCCACTTCCTTGAGATTGTCCGGCTTCAGAAGCCATTCCGGCTTGGCGACCGCGCCGGGTCTTGCCGCGGATCCCGCACCATACTGGACCGAGCGGGTCCAGCGGCCCTTGCGCATCCAGTCATAGTCGCGTGCCGTGTGATTGTGGGAAATGTCGGTGCCGATGCCGACGTGATCGATGCCTGCGAGGTCGACGGTACGGGCAACCATCTCGCACCAGCCATCGACCGTGGCGCAGGCGGCATCCGGCGTGATGTTTCGATAAGCCACGCAACCGATCACGCCGCCGCGTTCGGCAAGCGCCTTGATGACGCGATCGGACTTGTTGCGCTTGTGCTCGAACAGTGAGGCCGCATTGGCGTGGGTAATGGCAACCGGTTTCTCTGACCACTCGATGGCGTCGAGCGTTGTCTTGTCGCCGACATGCGAGAGATCGACGAGCATGCCGACACGGTTCATTTCGCGCACTACGTCCCGCCCAAAGCGGGCAAGACCGCTGTCATTGTCCTCGTAGCACGACCCGCCCAGTTCGTTCTGATTGTTATAGGTCAACTGAACGACGCGGACGCCGAGTTCAGCGAAGAACTCGATAAAGGCGATGCGATCGTCGAACAGATTGGAATTCTGATAGCCGAGAACGACGGCCAGCTTGCCTTCCCTTTCTGCGCGTTCGATATCGGGCGCGGTCTTGGCAATCAGGATCAGGTCGGCATTTTCGCGTTCCATATCACGCCAGCGGGCGAGCGAGTCGAGCGACTCGATCGCACCTTCCCAGAACCCCAGCGTCGGCGTGACGGCGCTGTAACCGCCGCGCTTCAGGGCCTCAAAGGATTCGCGGTTGAAATGGCCGCATTGAAGAGCATCGATGATCATGGCTGTTCCACTCAATGTTTGGAAGTCGAGGCGACGGCTTTTGGCGCGTCGGCCAGCAGCAGGGAAAAGTCTGTCTCGTCCTCGTCCTGGCGTCCGATGACCTTGCCGTCAGCCTCGACGATGATCGGGCCGGCATGGCGACGCGACAGGTAGGAATCAGGCGCCAGCGCGTCGGCCGAGCGGTGGAAGAGTGCCCACCACGTTGCCGCGTCGACGCCCAGGCCGCTTTCCCTGATGCGATCTAGGATCGCGATCTCGGAGGGATCGGCCGCCGGCAACACCTTGATGGTGGCGGAACCGCCGGCGCCATCCGCCGAAACGATCGCCTTCAGGCCAAAACGCTGCGCGAGGGCCTCGACAACTTTTAATTCGCCGCTTTCGATCTGGTTGCGGACGGTAACGACGCCCTCGCCTGCGCTGCGCAGCCTCTCGGTCGCGATGTCGAGTGCAGCCAGGGCGACGATCCAGGCGTGCTGTCCACCGCCGTCGACGACCACCCCTTCGGCGCTGTCGATGATGGTGACCGCATGTGGGTCCGCTCTGCTCAACAGTTCCAGATTGGCATCCAGGCGTGAAAAGCCGCCAAGGCCGAGCGCGGCGGAATAGACAGCGCAGTCTCGCAGCGACGGCACAAGACCGGCTTCAGCGCGCGCGACCTGAACAAGGCGCTCGAAGACCATACGCATTTCGCGGAGGCTGACCGTCAAGGTCGAAGGGAGGTTGGATTGGCACGAATTCATAGGCTTGGCTCCGCTGGGTAGAACCACAGGTCGTCGGCGGTTCCTGAGGCGATGTCTTCCGGGAGGGGAGCGCCGTGGAACATGACACCGCGCAAATTGCGGTCGAGGAAGTCACGGGTCTTGTCGATGCCGTGAATGCCGACATTGAGAAGACGAGTGATATGAGCAGGCGTAAACGCGCCGCTCATGATGTCGGCGTGCGGTGAATGCAGGCCGGTGCCGGCAAGCGCCTGCACGCGGGTGACAATGGCACGATGTTGCGGATGGGCGAGCAGGAAGCGCGCCGTGCTCAGCCCCGGTTCGGCCGCGGCAAGATCCCGATCGAGTGCGACGACCAGCCTTGGCAGATCGAGACCAAGATTGACGACATCTTCACCAACCTCGGCGGCCGGGCCTCGACGAGGTTCCTCAGCCGTGACCGACTTGTACCAGACATAGCGATCAGCGGCGGCGATCTCGAGGTCAAGCTTGAAGGCCCAGGCGTAGTCGTTCCTGAGAATTTCGCGCAGGCGACTGACCGGCATTTCGGGCCGACCCGTCAGCTCTTCGTCAATCACCAGATCTTCGACGAGAGCATCGGCTTCCTCCGCTACGAGTTCGATCAGCAGCGAGTGCAGCGTTTCCATCGCTTCGGCATGAACGCGGTCGGTGAGTGAGGCTGCCAGCTCGGCAAACGGCTCGCTTTCAAAGCGGCTACCGGCTTGCCAACGCTCGAGCAGTCTGGCGACCGCCGCGCGGATGACCTGCAGTTCTTCGGCGAGAACATCGGATCGGGTGACATTTTCGTAGACCGCGCGGTCCTGCGCGCGGAAGCGAATTGCCTTGTCGACCAGACCGAGCAGTTTCTCGATTTCGGTGCCGCCCTCGTCCGGTGTCACCGCCTTGGCGCGTGCAATTGCCTCTTCTCTGACGAAGAGCCAGCGTTCGATCAGACGAGGATGATTATTGACGAACAACATCAGGCCGAGCGCGGAGCCGTTTCCGACACCCAGAAAGCGACGGAGTTCCTTGGCCATATCCGGCGCCTGCGGTGAACCCAGCCGCGCCAGATGTTGAAGAAGATCCTGCGCGAAGACGCGCATCATATAGGCGCAGAGCATTTGCGCGGCCAGCGACCAGCGCAGGGGGTGATCGCCTTCGTAAGCGAGAAACGACTTGGTGCCAAAGGTACCGTTGCCGTCGAGGCCGGTATTGCGCATCAGGTAGCAGGTCTGGGCAAGTTCGGACACATTAGGCTGCTGTCTGGCCTTCAAGGCCTGCCGCGCACTTTCGAAGAAGCGGCCACTGCGGTTGGAGCGGCACCAGATCAGCGTGCCTGGGGTCGCGCGTCCCTCGTAGAGCTTCGGCAACTCGACACGCGTTGTCTCGAAATCCTGCTGGCTCATATTCCCTTCGACGAGCGCACCCATCATATCCCAGGAACGGCCGATGATGCGGCCGGTGCGGCCATGCGGAGACGGTTCGAAAGAATAGACCGGGAAGCTGAAGCGCCAGGAACCGATCTCGATGCGATACTCGGCGACACCATTGCCCTTCTCGTCGATGTCGAAGCGCTTGCAGAGAATCTGCCAACGTTGACGCACTGCCCGGCTCATCAACGCCCGCGACGCGCTAATGCGCGAGGGCTGGATGGCGGCGAGCCGATCGGGTTGCATCATCTCGCCGGGGGATCGCATCAGCCGCGCAATGCGGTGCACGTCCGATTCCGGAGCGGGTTTCTTCAGGGCTGTCATCCTATTGCTCTCCTCGCATACGCCCGGAGCTCGCTGCCGCTGCCGCGACGACGATGTGAGCGCACTTGTCAGTATCAAAACCTGTGAATGGACCGGAAAGCGCGAGCGCACCGACGCACTCGCCTTGGGCGTCCAGAAGCGGCGCGGCCACTGCCGAGACCGTCCGGGGGCCTTCGACTTCCGAAATGGCGTAGCCGTTTGCCCGCACCTGGGCCATGACCTCATCGCTCGGCAGATCAACGCCCTGAGCCTTCAGTCTTTCGATGATTTCCGGTCGTGCAAAGGACACGAGCACACGCCCGAATGCCGTCCGGTCGAGCCGGAGGTGAGCGCCGACCTTCAGGTCTGCCCTCAGCACGCCGCGCGACTCGACACGACGCACGATGACTGCGTCCTTGCCGTCGAGGACCGCGAGCGACGCGGTTTCGCCGCTCTGCGTGACCATTTCCTCGAGCACGCCAGAAAAGCGCGCCCCGAGATTGGATTGTTCGAGGGCGGCCGCGGCATGGCTGACCACACGGAGCGTCAGACGATAACGGCCGTCCGGCGTCTGTTCGACCCAGCCTGCCTCGACCAGCGTCACGAGCCGCTGATGCGCTGCGCCGCGCGCTTCGCCCAGCTGGCGGGCGACGTCGGCGAGACGCAATGGCTCTGGCGCTGCAGCCACGCAATCAAACGCAGCCAACGTTTTCAGAACTGATGAAAGAGGACGTACCGCCATTTTCTGATCGTTCCCGTGTTTTTCCAGTTGTCAAACATTAGAAGACAACGTATATTTACGTTGGACTCGCAATTGGCATCTGTCAACTCGGTTTTTCCGAGGCTGGCGGAAAATATGCGCGCGCCAAATCGACCGTGTGAGACGGTTCGACCGCGCCGTGCGAGGAAACTTTTTAAAAACAGCGACCTAGATGGTCCGTGGCAACGTTCGTCCCGATGAGGTCAGCGAAGTGCGCGGCTGTGGGCTAAGGAGAAACCGGACTGTGAAGCCGGCTATTCAACCGCCTTTCACCCCCGTTTCGATGCGGGACCGAGCGAGCACCTAAATGGAAAAGCAGCCGACAGCGGCGGCAAAGAGATCGCCAGGGCGCGCGAAAATGGTGCGGCTCCCGAGGCCCCAAAAGCGAGTGGGCCGCCTCGGTTTCGAGACAGCCCACCAATATCACAACAATCGAGGCAACCAGCTCAGGCGGCCTGAACGGTCGCATCAAGCGGTATTTCGACGTCGATCTCGAGGATCGACATATGTTCATCACGATCCATCTTCACGCGGACCCGGTCGCTGTCGACCTGCACGTGCTTGGAAATGACGGCCAGGATTTCCTCGCGCAGGACGGAGATAAGATCCGAGCCTGCCGACGAACGTTCGTGAGCCAACAGAACCTGCAGACGCTCGCGTGCCGCTGGTGCGGTGCGTTGCTTGCCGAAAAACTGAAAAATATTCATGCGGCCCTCCGTCCGAAGATCTTGCCGAAAATGCCGCGCTTTTCGCCAGGGATCGTGATCGGGAGAGTCTCGCCGGTCAGCCTGCGGGCGGCATCGAAATAAGCCATGGCGGGCGCGCTGCGGCTATCTGCCAAGGTAACGGGTGCGCCGATGTTTGAGGCGCGCAGCACATCCATGCTCTCCGGAATAATGCCGATAAGTGGGATGGACAGGATATCGAGGACATCGTCGACCTTGAGCATATCGCCGCGCTCTGCGCGGGTCGCGTCGTAGCGGGTCAGCAGGAGATGCTTTTCGATCCGCTCTCCACGCTCGGCCTTGGCCGTCTTGGAGTCCAGCAGGCCAATGATGCGGTCCGAATCGCGCACCGAGGACACTTCCGGATTGGTGACGACGACGGCGATGTCGGCGTGCCGCATAGCCAAGGTGGCGCCGCGCTCGATGCCGGCAGGGCTGTCGCAGATGATCCAGTCGAAGTGCCGCTTCAGGTCGTTGATAACACGTTCGACACCCTCTGCCGTCAGGTTGTCCTTGTCGCGGGTTTGCGAGGCCGGCAGCAGGAACAACGTTTCCAGCCGCTTATCACGGATGAGTGCCTGGGAGAGCTTGGCATCACCCTGAATGACATTGATCAGGTCGTAGACGACCCTACGCTCTGCGCCCATCACGAGGTCGAGGTTGCGCAACCCGACGTCGAAATCGACGACGACGACCTTTTCGTTGCGCTGCGCCAGGGCCGCTCCGAGTGCGGCCGTCGAGGTGGTCTTGCCAACCCCGCCCTTGCCTGACGTGACTACAATCACTTTCCCCATCTTGCTCTCCTATGCCCTAGCCGGCCGCCGGCCTAGATAAGTTTCTCTGCCATGATCGCATCATCTTCGAGCCAGAGCTGGACCGCCTGGCCGCGAAGATTAGGTGTCATGTCGTCTGCCATTTTGTAGATGCCGTCGATCGCCACGAGTTCAGCCTCGAGCTTCCGGCAAAAGATCCGCGCGGACGCATTGCCGATCGATCCGGCCATCGCTCGTCCTCGCAAGGTTCCGTAAATATGGATCGAGCCGCCGGCGATGATCTCCGCACCCGAGGCAACGGAGCCGACGACCGTTACGTCGCCTTCCGGGAAGATCACCGATTGGCCCGAGCGCACCGGCTCTCTCAAAACGATGGACTGCGTCGTCGATGGTTGCACAGGTGCTCGCACATCAGTCGACGACGGGCGCTCTTGCGGCTCGACAGTCGCTTCCTTCTCCGCGATCGCCGTGTCGGCAACCGGGCGACCACCCTTGAGCGACGGCGGCATGCCTGGCCCCAGCAGCGAAGGCCGTCCGCCCTCGATACCCATGATGCTGACATTGCGCGCAGCAAGCTCCGCAATCAGGTCCTTCAGCTGAGCCCGGTCGATCGGCAGATCGCTCACATCGAGCACAACGGGACGCCCGAGGAAAAAGCCGGCCGAACGCGCCGCAAGGTCGTCGAGTCGAACCAGCCAGTCATCGAATGGCAGGTCCGGCGATAACATGACCGCGAGGAAAGAGCGGCCCTTGATACGGATCGAGCGAGCGTCTGTTAGCACTTTGGTCATCTATGTTAAGAAATCGTTGATCCTGTTTATCGTCCAGGATGGTTAACAAAAGGTTAACGCGACAGGTTTCGGGCGATCACGAACCGTGTGTTCCGAAATTAAAAAGTGGGTGTTTCAGCAATGAATTTGCTACGCCGTCATGCCGGTAAGAAGGGCGGTCGAAATAGTCCCGGCAACTCATAGGCGGTTGAAAACGCTACTTATATGGCCGATCTTACCACGCCGAGATTTGGCCAAGACGCTAGGGATGCTGGATGAGGTACAGCCTTCAGTGGGCACTAAAGGCTGCATGTCAGGTGGAGTCGCCTGATATCAGGCTTGCGCCTTATGCAGACGGTTGTAGGCGCCGTCGCGTGCCACAAGGTCGTGATGCGTTCCTTGCTCAACGATACCATTGGCGTCGATCACGACGATACGATCGGCGCTGCGGATGGTTGCCAGGCGGTGCGCGATGATCAGCGTCGTGCGGCCCTTGGCCAGTTCCGCTAGCGACTTCTGGATCGCCCGCTCGGTTTCGGTGTCCAGCGCCGATGTCGCCTCGTCGAGAATCAAAATCGGCGGGTTCTTGAGGAACATCCTGGCGATCGCCAGTCTCTGCTTCTGGCCTCCCGACAGCTTGACGCCGCGCTCGCCAATGACCGTGTCCAAGCCATCCGGCAAGGCTGCGATCATTTCGTCGAGCTTGGCGCGCTCGGCGGCCGCAACGATGTCGGCCTCCGGGGCGCCCAGGCGGCCGTAGGCGATATTCTCCCGGATGGTGCCGGCAAACAGGAAGACATCCTGCTGTACGATGCCGATCTGGCGTCGCAAGGACGACAGCGTCATATTGCGGATGTCGATGCCATCGACCGAAATCGTTCCACCGGTGACCTCATAGAAGCGCGGCAGCAGGGAACAGATCGTCGTCTTGCCAGCCCCCGATGGCCCGACGAACGCGACCGTTTCGCCGGCACGGATCGTCAAGTCGACCCTGTCGAGCACGGTCCTTCCATCCGTGTAGCCGAACGACACGGCATCATAGGTTATTTGTCCGTTGAGATGCTCGACGGTGATCGCTTCTGCGGCGTCCGAGATATCCGGCTCGGTATCGAGCAATTCGGTAAAGCGGCGGAAGCCCGCGATGCCCTTCGGATATGATTCAATGACGGAATTGATCTTCTCGACCGGTCGGAAGAACACTGCAACAAGAAGCAGGAAACCGATGAAGCCGCCTGCCGTGAGTTCTCCAGCGAGCACAAAATAGCTCCCCGCGATCATCACGACCATCTGCGTCAGGCGCATGGCCATATAGCTCAGCGACGTGCTGGCGGCCATGATACGGTAAGCCTCGAGTTTCGTTCGGCGATAATTCTGATTATCCGTCTCGAAGAGACCGCGCTCGTGATCCTCATTGGCGAAAGCCTGCACCACGCGGACACCACCCACGCTCTCCTCGATCCGGACGTTGAAGTCGCCGACGCGCCCGAACAGGGTGCGAGCGTTCCGGCTCATCCTGGCGCCGTAACGGCTGGTGAGCCACGCCGTCAACGGAACGATCGCCGCCGTGATCAAGGCAAGCTGCCAGTTGACGGTGAGCATCAGGACGAGAGCCCCGGCAAACGTCATGGCGGCAATGAAGAGGTCTTCCGGACCATGGTGGGCGACCTCCCCGATCTCCTCAAGGTCCTTGGTCAATCGCCCGACGAGATGTCCGGTCTTCTGGTTGTCGTAGTAGCTGAACGAAAGCTTCTGCAGATGGTCGAAAGCCGCGCGGCGCATGTCCGCTTCGATATTGATGCCGAGCATGTGGCCCCAATAGGTAACGACCGCCATCAGACCGGTGTTGATGGCATAAACCGTAATCAGGCCGGCCGAAGCCAGGAGAATAAGCAGCCAGTCGTGGCTCAACAGCAGGCGGTCGACGAACAGCTTCACCGCCATCGGGAAGCCAAGCTCCAGCAGGCCGGAGACTATGGCGCAGCCGAAGTCGAGGATGAACAAGCCCCGGTATGGGCGATAATAAGCAAAAAAGCGGCTGAGCATTCGACCTTACTTCATTGTCGCTTGAAAAGCGTCCCGATGCGGGCTCCGAAAAATATGATGCGAGTTCTCATATTTCTCCCCGAAAGCCAACAGGGAAAGTTGGTCGATACCCCTTTGAAGCGAACACGCTGGCGTTACCGGCGCGACAGGTCGTGTCTCCGCACGCTGATCGCCAGGAACGACGTCAGACTGCTATCAACACCACCGCCTCAATACCAGGCGCCCGGTCCGGGACCCCAATGGTAGGATTCATACTCGGACAGTGAGCGTTCGGCGTCTCCACGTCGATCGCTAGACTTGATTTCCGGTAATAGCGAGAACCAGCGCACGAAGCGGGCTTTCACGGCATGAACGAAATTGGCTGTCATGCTGACCTCCTTTTTTTTCAAAACACGTTGTCGCGCTGCGTCACCCGATTAGCGAATGGCGCCGGGCATTGGCCAGCAGCTTGTCCGGTGAGGCAAAGGTTCCGAAAAGCATGAGAAGACGGTTCTCCTCCCTCTTGTCGAGGCGATATCGCCGGGCGAAATCGAAGACGCTCCAGAGTTCCTCGGATAGGGATGGATGCTCAACCTTGGCCATGCCTGCCTCCTGTGCCTGAGGGTGGAAAGAGGCCCAAGTATTCCCTACAAAAATAGCAGACTAAAGAAAGGCTCGTCTCTGTTTGCTCGGCGTTATGGAAAAACCATCCATGAGGATCGCCGCGTACGTCCTTTACGGTGCGCACATCTCAAGCCCGGCGATCGGGTTTTTCGCAGCCCCGCACACCCGTACGCGCTGCCAAGCGCTCGCAACTCATGTGGGCGGGTCCATCCAGATTGTGTTTCGAGCATATACGTCTGTCGCGGCTGGCAAGAAGGAAATTTCCTGCCTCGAATCGTCGTCTTGAACCGGGCATCGTGGGGCAAATGGAACCCGGAGAGACCCTATGAATGCGCCTTTGCACGAACTGACACCTGACCGCGTGGCCACGAATTTGCTTGAAAACGAACAGCAGGTGATCACTGCCGCACAGGAGCTCGCAGCGCGATTTGCAGTCTCGGCCTCCCGGCGCGATAGCGATAGATTGCTGCCCTTCGAAGAGCTGGATCAACTGGCTCGGTCCGGGCTTCTGGCAATAACGGTGCCTTCGCAATATGGCGGGCTCGATGTGTCGAATGCCGTCCTGGCAGAGGTGACGGCGATCCTTTCCGAGGCAGATAGCTCGATCGGGCAAATTCCGCAGAACCATTTCTATATCTTGGAAGCCCTACGCACTGATGGCAGCGAAGAACAGAAGCGTTATTTCTTCGGCAGGGCGCTGGCCGGCGATCGCTTCGGCAACGCACTCTCCGAGCGCGGCACCAAGACGGTCGGTCACTACAACACGCGGATCACGCCGGACGGACCGGGCTACCGCATCAACGGCCAGAAATACTACTCGACCGGCGTGATCTTCGCCCACTGGATCACGATCTTCGCCGTCGATGCCGAGGACCGGTTGGTCATGGCTTTTGTGCCGAAGGGAACCGAAGGCGTCGAGATCGTCGATGACTGGGACGGTTTCGGCCAACGCACGACCGGCAGCGGAACGACCGTGCTGAACAACGTCTACGTCAGGGCCGATTCCGTCGTCCTCCACCACAAGGGCTTCGAACGGCCGACCACGATCGGTTCGGTCGGGCAGATCATTCATGCCGGTGTCGATCTGGGTATCGCCCGGGCGGCTTTTGCTGAAACGCTTGACTTCATACGCACGAAATCCCGGCCCTGGACGAACAGCGGCGTCGAACGCGCATCCGACGATCCGCTGACGATCGCCAAGGTTGGCGATATCGCCATCAAGCTCGAGGCCGCAACAGCCCTGGTCGAGCGTGCCGGTCGCAAGGTCGATGCGGCGCAGATCGACGCGACCGAGGAGAAGGTTGTCGAGGCGACGCTATCCGTGGCCGCAGCCAAGGTACTGACGACGGAAATCGCCATTGAAGCGTCGAACACACTTTTCGACCTGGCCGGTACATCCTCGGTCAAGCTCGGGTTAAATCTCGACCGGCACTGGCGAAACGCCCGCACTCACACCTTGCACGATCCGGTGCGCTGGAAGCACCATGTGGTGGGCAATTACCACCTGAACGGCGTGGCGCCGCCGAAAAGCGGCGCGCTCTAGGCTGTATTCGCCTAACGAAAAACCCCATTCCCGGCAGCGGGAATGGGGTTTTCTTTGTCGCGAGGAAAGGCCGACATCAGCTGTAGAGACTGACCTCGGGAATCTTGCCATTCAGCACGAACTCGCCAACTTCCTTGGCCTTGTAGAACACGGGATCGTGGAGCGTGTGAGTGCGGACATTGCGCCAGAAACGATCGAAGCGGTAGGCGTCTGCCGTCGAACGCGCACCCGTCAGTTCGAAGACGCGTGAGGTGATATCAAGCGAGACGTTGGTGGTATGCACCTTGGCGGCGTAGGCTTCCGCCGCCGCTTCCCCACGTTCGCGCGCGGTTACGGCATGTCCCTTGGCGAGAGCCGCCTGGACTGCCGCCGCGGCATTGTCTGCCAATGCGGCAGAGGCCTTGAGAGCGGCAGTGAACTCTCCAGCCCGCTCCAGGATATAGGGATCATCGGCGGCGCGTGCGACGCCCGATGTGATCCACGGCCGCGTTGTCGTGCGCACATAGTCGATGGCGGCCCGCAAAGCACCTTCGGCCGTTCCGAGATAAAAATTGACGAAGACGAGCTGGATAAAGGGCGTGTTGAATGTCGACAGCACCGGCGGCGCGACGTCGGGCGCCGCCGGCACGCCCACAAAATCCTCCTTGTTGACTGGGAAATCGCGGAACTCGACGCTGCCGCTATCAGACAGGCGCTGCCCGAAATTATCCCAATCATCATTGGCGATGTAACCCGGCCGGTCGGTTGGGACCGCAAAGCCGACGATCTTGTCACCCAACGCCGCATTGGCATTGATGTAATCCGACACATGCGCGGCGGTCGAGAACGACTTTCGACCGTTCAGAACGTAGCCGTTGCCGCGCTTCGTCAGGGCTAGGCCGGGATCGCGCGGATTGACCGCCGCACCCCAGTAGAGGTTCTTGGCAACGGTCTCCGCACCGAGCGCATTGGCGCGCGCGGCATCGAGCGCCCAGTAGACATACTGGCTGTTCACGAAGTGGTAGCCGAGCAGCTGCCCGATCGAGCTTTCGCCGCGCGCGAGAATGCGCACCAGCCGCAGACCGTCGACCCAATCGAGCCCCGCCCCGCCGATCTGCGGCGGATGCAGCGCATTGAGCAACCCGGCATTCTTGAGCTTGACGATCTCGCTCAGCGGCGGGCGCCCTTCGCGGTCAAGCGCGGCGGCGCGCTTTGAAAGATCAGTCGAAATTTCTTGCGCGCGCGCGAAGATTTGTTCTCGCGTTGTGCTGCGGTTGGTCGCGAAAACGACATTGGACTGGCTCATGGATGAGACCTCCGGTTCTATCAAAAAGATCCGGCGGGAGCCGTACGGCACCCGCCGGAAGATCGAGGCAGGCGGCTTAGAAAAGCTTGTCCGGAATCCAGCTCGCGGTCGCCGCATCGCTGGTGCTGAAGGCCGGGATTTTCTGCGCCAGGTCTTCGATCGTCTTGACACCGGCGGCGCGCAGGCTTTCCTGCGTGAGCAGCGTCGGCTTTACGGTGATCTGATGAGGAATTTCCTGCCCGGCAATCTGAAGGGCTGCGGCGCGCACCGATACAGCGCCAACAACAGCAGGGTTGGTCGCGACCGTTGCGACCCACGGGCTTCCCTCCTCGGTAATTTCCTGGATGTCGGCAGTCGACACATCCGCCGAATAGATCTTGAGCTTGTTCGAAATGCCGAGATCGTTGGCTGCAAGCTTCACGCCGCGCGCGAACTCATCATAAGGCGCGAAGACGACGCTGATATCTGGGTTGGCCGTCAGCGCAGCCTTGGCCTGGTCGGCAGTCGACGTTGCGGTCGTGTCGCTGACATTGCCGAAATGAGCCTTTTCAACAACGCCCGCATTATCCGACTTGAACTTTTCCCAGACCTCGTTGCGACGGTCGAGCGGCGCGAAGCCGGCAACGTAGACGTAGCCGGCGTTAAAGCTCTTGCCGTTTTCCTTGACGGCCTGCTCAAGCGCCAGGCGAGCCAGCTCATGATCGCTCTGTTCCACCTGCGGAACCTTGGGATTGTTCAGATTGACGTCGAAGGCAACGACCTTGATGCCCTTGTCCAGCGCCTGCTGCACCACGTCGCCAAGCGATTCCGGCAGGCCATGATCGATCACGATGCCAGAGACGCCGAGGTTGATCGCCTGGAGGATCTGCTCGCGCTGCTGGGCTGCGTCCTGTCGTCCCGGGAAGACGCGCAGGTCTATATCGAGTGCCTTTGCCTGCGCTTCCGCGCCCGCTTGGTAGGCCTGGAAGAAATCGCCCGCGGAAATATAGCTGATCAGCGCCAGCTTCACGTCTCCCTTGTCGAAAGGAGTCGGCGCGCCGGCGATGCCTGCGGCAGAGGCCGCTTGCGAGAACAGGAGAGGAATGACGGCGGTAGATAAAGCGAGCCGTACAAGGGATTTCATCGTCGCGATCCTTCTGATCAATCGGAAGCGCCGTCTGATGGGCTGAGTGGTTCCCGGCGACGCGTGAATTTATTAGATATAATCTCTATGTTTTTAGTAGATTAAATGATGCGATTTTACGATCGCGAGGAGATTCTTTGTTCCCGGCGCTGTCCATCGACGGGAAAGCCTTGCTGGAGCTTAGCGGGCTGACCGAGGCAGTATTCGGGCTCCGAAGCAGACCGGAACAGCTTTTGATGCCGCTTCTCAATGTCGAAAATATAACCCGCAATTTCGGGTCCACCCGCGCACTTGCGGGTGCCAGTCTAACGATCGAACGAGGCGAGATCGTCGCGTTGATGGGCGCCAACGGCGCTGGCAAATCGACGTTGGTCAAGATTCTCTCAGGCGTCGTTTCCGCGGATGGCGGCACAGTCCATCTGAATGGCCAGCCATTTGCGCCACACAGCCCTTCGCAAGCGGCAAAGGCCGGCGTCGTCACCGTTCACCAATCGACCGATCTGGTCGGTGCCCCGGGCCTGACGGTCGCCGACGCCCTGCTCCTCAACCGCTTTGCCGAACGAAGCACGCCCTTCTTCCTGTCACGCGCCAGCGTTCGCCGCGAGGCAAAAACACTACTGGACGCCGCAGGTTTCTCCTTGCCGCTCGACCGTGACTTCGGCGATCTCGCCGCCGCGGACCGGCAGTTGGTTGCGATTGCCCGCGCAGTGGCCAACAAGGCCGAGCTGTTGATCCTGGACGAGCCGACCGCGAGCCTTTCAGGCGAGGAGAGCCGTCGGCTTTTCGACATCCTCCTGCGCCTGCGCGCTCAGGGTCTCGCGATCCTCTACATTTCCCACCGCACCGCCGACCTGCAAGCCATTGCCGACCGTGCACTTGTGATGCGTGGTGGCCAGGTCGTTGGCAGCTTTGCGCGCCCGATCGACTTCGCAAGTGCGATCGAGACGATGATCGGGCGCCGACTGGAAGCGGCGCGGGCGGATACCCGCGCTACGACAGGCTCCGTCATCTTCGAGATGCGCAATGCGCAGCTGCTTGCCGCGAGCGAGCCCTTCGATCTGAGCCTCCATGAGGGCGAAGTCGTCGCCGTGACCGGTGTCCTCGGCGCCGGCAAGAGCCGGCTCCTATCCGCTATCTTCGGTGTGACCCGGCTTGCCGGCGGGCATATGTCTCTCGATGGCAACCCGTACCGTCCGGCGTCCCCGTCGGACGCAATCGCCGCCGGTGTCGCCATGGCGGCGGAGGACCGGCACCGCTCCTCGCTGATGCCCGCCGGGTGGCCGGGCAATTCGCTGGCGGCCACCATCAGCCTGCCGCATCTCGCCAAGTGGTATCCGAACGGTTTCCTGTTCGGCCGTCGCGAGCAGCACGAGGCCAAAGAGGCCATTACCCGCCTTGGAATCAAGGCGGGCGGCCCCCTTGCCTCGGTCTGGACCCTCTCCGGCGGCAATCAGCAGAAGGCGGTGATCGCCCGCTGGGAGGCGGAGCCAAGCCGGCTGCTGCTCCTCGACGAACCCTTTCAGGGTGTCGACATTGGCGCCCGACGCGACATCATTCAGGCAATCCGCGCTCGCACGGATCGCGTCACCCTCATTGCGACATCCGATCCGGAGGAGGCCTACGAGGTCGCCGACCGCATTCTGGTCATCGACGGCCACACGCTGCGGCCGGTGGCCGGAGGCGCCTCTTCCCTTTCCGCCATTCAGGAACTTTCCGCATGACGACCATCGACGACGACCTCCTTGCAAAGCCAGGCGTAACGAAACCGGCCACCGCTGCCGACAGCCGCATGGTCGCACTCGGTGGCTTCCTGCGCGCCGGCGCAGTCTTCATCCTTCTCGGCCTGATGCTGGTCGGCTTCACGCTCGCACAGCCGGCCTTCATCAATATCGGCAACCTGATGAGCATCCTGCAGGCGGTATCAGTGGTCGCCATTCTCGGCGCCGGCGTGACCGTCACGCTCGCCGTCGGCGGCTTCGACCTGTCGATCGGCGCTGTTGCCGCATCGAGCGTGATGGCGGCAAGCTACGCAATGATCGTCTGGCATCTCGATGCCTTCGCCACCGTGCCGCTGGTCCTTGCATTCGGCGCCCTCATCGGTCTGGTCAACGCCTATCTCATCGTCCGCCTTCGCGTGCCGGATCTGCTCGCGACGTTGGCCATGATGTTCCTGCTATCCGGGCTGCAGCTTATCCCGACGGCCGGCCGCTCGATCTCCGCCGGCCTTGTGTTGCCCGACGGCTCCAAGGCAACCGGAGCCTACGATCCGGCCTTCCTGTTGATCGGCCGATACAGCATTTTCGGCGTTCTGCCGATATCGGTCGTACTGATGGCCGCTGTTGCAATCGTCCTCTTCGTCCTAACCGAGCGCACCCGCATCGGCCGGCTGCTCTTTGCCACCGGCGGCAACGAAGTGGCGACCCGGCTTGCCGGCGCCTCGACGACGCGGTTGAAGACGCTCGCCTACGTCATATCTGGAACGCTTGCCGCATTGGGCGGAATCGTCATCGCCGCCCGTGTCGGTCGCGGCGATGTATCCTCAGGCGGCTCGCTGCTGATGGACGCCGTCGCTGCGGCGCTCATCGGCTTCGCCGTGCTCAACCTCCGCCGTCCGAACGTACTCGGCACGATCGCGGGCGCTGTTTTCGTCGGCGTACTCCTGAACGGCCTGACCATGCTCAATGCCCCCTATTACACCCAGGACTTCGTCAAGGGCGCCGTGCTCGTCGGCGCGCTCGCCCTGACCTATGGCCTCGGCCGCAGCAATCCCTGAATACAAGGAAGAAGAACATGACCCGCGAAATCAGACTGAACGCCTTCGACATGAATTGCGTCGGACACCAGTCCCCGGGCCTCTGGCGCCATCCGCGCGACAAGTCGTGGACCTACAAGGATCTCGACTACTGGGTCCATCTGGCGAAGACGCTGGAGCGCGGCAAGTTCGATGGCCTGTTTATTGCCGACGTACTCGGCGTCTACGACGTGTTGAACGGCAATGTCGATGCGGCACTGCGCCATTCGGCGCAGGTGCCCGTCAACGATCCGTTGCAGCTCATTCCGACCATGGCTTACGAAACCGAACATCTGGGCTTCGGGCTAACCGCTTCTCTTTCCTTCGAGCATCCCTACACCTTCGCCCGCCGCCTTTCGACGCTCGATCACCTAACAAAAGGGCGGGTTGGCTGGAACATCGTCACCTCCTATCTGAACAGTGGCGCACTCAACATTGGCCAGCCGGCGCAGACCAACCATGACGACCGCTACGACCTTGCCGAGGAATATCTCGAAGTTTGCTACAAGCTCTGGGAAGGCAGCTGGGAAGACGACGCCGTGGTGCGCGACCGCCAGAAAGGCATCTTCACCCGTCCGGAGAAAGTGCATCCGATCCGCCATTCGGGCAAGCACTTCACCGTGCCGGGCATTCACCTGAGCGAGCCTTCGCCGCAGAGAACACCGGTGCTATATCAAGCCGGCGCCTCGAGCCGCGGCAAGGATTTTGCCGGCGCGCATGCCGAATGCATCTTTGTCGCTGCCCCCTCGAAACCTGTGTTGAAGCGATACGTCGCCAATGTTCGCCAGGCCGCAGAACGCCTCGGCCGCAACCCACGCGAAATTCTTGCCTTCAATTTGCAGACCGTGGTGCTCGGCGAGACCGACGCGGAGGCTCAACGCAAGTTCAACGAATACCGGCAGTATGCATCCTTCGAGGGCGCACTCACGCTGATATCCGGCTGGACCGGCATCGATTTCGGCCAGTTCGGGCCGGACGAGGTGCTTCGCCACCGCCACACCAACGCCGTACAATCAGCCGTGGAGACCTTCACGACCATTGATCCTAACAAGGAATGGACAGTGCGCGAGATGGCGGACTGGGTCGGCGTCGGCGGCTTTGGTCCTGTTTTCGTCGGCTCGCCCGCCACCGTCGCCGACCTCATGCAGGAATGGGTGGAGGATACCGATGTCGATGGCTTCAATCTCGCCTATGCCGTGACGCCGGAAAGTTTCGAGGATGCCGTTGATCTGCTGGTGCCTGAGCTGCAAAAGCGTGGCGTCTACAAGACGCAGTATCGACAGGGCACGTTGCGCGAAAAGCTGGGCGGCCAAGGTCCACGGCTGAGCGCACCGCATCCCGGCGCCGACTATCGCAATCTTCAGGCGACATACGCACAGTCCGCGGAATAGTACCGATGTGATCTGTTGGCATGACCGAACTCAGAACGCCGGACTATTCCCGAAACGGCGCCCTGCTGCGAGGGCTAGACGCTGACGAGCAGCAGGACATAGGCGATAACGGTCACCATCAACCCGCGGAAAGCCAGGGTGACGCAGCGATATTTGCCGCGGGCGATGGCGGCGAGAATGTCGGCATTCTCCAGGTATTGGCTGAACAGATATCCTGTATCACGCCGTGCCGCCGCCTGACGGAAATGATCGCGGTGCTTCGGCCAGGCGCCCCAGAAGAGCGACGTCGAGGAATTCACGTGTCGCGGAAGCACGACCATGATCGCGCACAGGATCGAGAAAACCGAGGCAATCGCCAGCATGCCGGAAAACAGGATTCCCTGTGGCGTCCCCTGTGCATAGCGCGCCCAGGTAAACACCTCACGCCCCTCGCTGGAGGTGATGAGAAAGGCAAGCATGAACGTGAAGATATAGGCGGCCTTCTGGTCGGATATCTTGATCTGATCGTAGAATATGTCGTTGACCTTCTTGATATGGTCAAAATACTCGCTGCCGACGCTTCCGGTCGAAGGATAGCTTTCTAACGAATCCGACGAATTTTCAAAATCACTCACGTCCTGCCCCCATATCCAAGTGTTACCCTGATATTACACTTGGCTAACAAAGCAAATACAACGCTTGGTCACACATTGACTTTCAAAACGGGCTGGCAAATGTTTGCCGCATGAGGGGTAGTTTTGCGCGATACGCGTGCGGGGGCACGGCGATCACGCTGGTTGCGTTATGCCTGACGCAGCCGGCACAGGCGGAGCCTCTTCAGCGCACGGCTCGTGCTGCAGGCTCCGTCATCGATCGCAAGATGGGCGAGGAGGTTCGCTTCGTCGATCTCTCCAACTGGCAAAACGTTGTACTTCACCAGGATCTCTTGGGCGGCGACGTGCTGCGCACCAACGCCAACGGCCAGCTCGCCATTCTGTTTGCGGATCACACGCAGGTCCGCCTCGGCCGTAACTCCGCATTGCAGGTCAAGCAGATGTCTGCCACGGGAGACACGGTGCTGAATCTCCAGTCCGGTACGATGTGGGGTCGCGCTCAGCGCGGCGGGCAAGGCCTGACGGTGGAAACGCCGGCTGCGGCAGCGGCCATTCGCGGCACCGACTGGACGTTGACAGTCAAGGGCGACCAGACCTCCCTGATCGTTCTCGAAGGCCGTGTGCAGTTGAAGAACGAACTCGGCAGCGTCGACGTTGCACAGGGCGAGGCGGCCGTCGCCACGATCGGACAGGCGCCGCGCAAGCTGATTATCGTCGCCCCCGACGATCGCGAACAGATGCTGTTCTATTTGACGCTTCGTAGCGGCTTCACCTTCATGCCGGCCTCGCCTCTGCCCCTGCAGAAGATGCGCAGCGAGCGCGGACGTATCGAGGCAAAGACGCCGGAAGCAAGGAATGCCGAGGATTGGCTATCCCTGGCTGAGATTCAGCTGTCCGTGGATGGGCGGCAGACAGCACTTCAATCGCTGGCGAGAGCACGTAGCCTCGGTCTATCCGCCCGACAGCGCGCTCGCGCCGATCTCATCGAAGCGCTGATCGCAGGCGCTGAAAAGCGCTACGACGATGCAGCAGCGCTGTTTAAGCGGGCCGAGCCGGCGCTCGATCCAGAGCGGCGCAGTATCGCGGCCTATGGCGGGTATTATTCGAGATCACTGCGCGACCCGAACCATGTAGAGATGCCGCCGGCGAACATCACCGGTCCCTACGCAGCCGTGATGAAGGCCTACACCGCCGGTTTCCTGGAAGACATTCCGGCAGCGATCGAGACCATGAAGCAGGCAGAGGCCCGCTACCCCACGGACTCGCGGTTGCCGGCACTGCGTGCGCAATTGGCTCTCCTGATCAACGATCGGGAACAGATGAGGGAGGCGATCGAGCGCTCTCTGTCGATCGATCCGAACGATCCCGACGGCCTTCAGGCTCGTGCGCGCCTGCGCGCCGATATCGAGGGTAACCTCGACGCGGCTCTGGAAGATCTCAACAACGCGATCAAGGTGGCGCCGGGTTCATCCATGGCCTGGAACGATCTCGGGCTGCTGCAGGACGCCCGAGGCGCAAGCCGCGAGGCGGAAACAGCTTTCAAGAAAGCTATCGAGCTCGATCCCGATGATCCGATCAGCCACGCCAACCTGGCGGTCTTCTATCTCGACCACTCGCGAATGAAGGAAGCCAAGCGCGAGATCGACCTCGCGCTTGCTGCCGACCCAGCTTTCGACGTCGCGCTGCTCGCACGTGGCCGCTACTATCTGCAGACGGGCGAGATGGACAAGGCGATCGACGATCTGCTCGCCGCCTCCACGGCCAATCCCGGCTATTCCCAGGCCCAGCTGATGCTGGCGGCCGGTCATTACGAAAAAGGCGATCGCGACCCATCCAATCAGGCGCTCGACAACGCCGACAGGCTCGACAAAAACGACCCCGTCATCTCGTCGTTCAGAACAGCTGTAGCGATCGATGACTATGACGCGGACGGCGCCATTCGATATGCGCAGGAGTTCCTGCGGCGCTCCAAGGCGCAGGGCGGACATTACAGCTCGCTCGGCGCCAACCAGGACGCTGGTTCGACCCTCAACAACGCCTTCCGACTGCAGGGATTGAATGCCTGGGGCCGCTACTACGGCGACGCGGTCTTCGACCCGTTTGCCGGCAGCGGATATGTTGACCAGTCGATCCGCGGCAATATCAGGTCGTTCGTCAACGTGGCGAGCTTCGACGAGGAAATCGACCCATACAGGCTCAATCCGGACAGTTTCTCGGCGTTGCTGCAGGGTCTACTGCTTGATCCGCATATGCTGTCCGGCCGGTCACGTTCTGCAAACTTGTTGCGGCGACCCTTCCTGGAAGGATCGCTTGGGACGGGCGTCATGCATTCGGGCGGCGAGAACAAGCTGATCGGCGAAGCCGAAATTCAAGGCCTTGCCAACGAGCCTTTCCCGATCAGCGGTTATGCCAACCTCAACTGGAACAATGTCCCCTTCGAGGGCGATTATCAGCCCTTTCTCGGGCAGGGCCAATTCAGCGGCGAACTTCGCGCCCTCTCCGGAAACGCCTACCTGACGGCAACGCCCGCCCCCGATGACCGGTTCGTCCTCTATGCAAACCATTCCGACAGCAAGATCGATCAGGATATAACGTTCCCGCTGGCTCCCTACAGCGAGAGTGACAAGATCGACACCCAATCGACCGCCGCCGGTATCGGTTGGAGCCACACCTTCGGCTACCGCAATGTCATGAACGCCGCGGCGCTTTACACGGGCGTCGACCAGGACCTGTCGCAATCCATCGTCTTCGGGGGACCATTCGCCAGAAACGCCGACGCGTCGCAGCGGAATTATGTCCTTGCCGTCAATCATCTCTATGGCGCTGACGAACTCACGTGGCGTTACGGCATCGAAGGCGGCATTGTCGAAGTGAAAGCGAATGATCCACTGTCGACGCCGGTTGACGAGACCGTCAATATCGGCCGCGCCTATGTCGACCTGCTCCACGAGATCACACCCGACCTGAAGGCCGAGTACGCTCTGTTCGGCACGCTGATCAACGGTGAGACCTCGGATATCAGCCGGCTGGAGCCGCGTCTCGGCGTTGCCTGGGCGCCTGCGGATGGTCAGTGGCTACGCGCAGCCTTCATGCGTCAGAGCTTCGACTTCGGTTCTCCGACACTGTCGCCGATCGGCGTCCTCGGGATACAATCCATCCAGCCATTTGTCGGAATCGAGGGCTATACCGATACGATCGCTCTGCAATGGGACGCTCAGTGGACAGAGAGCCTGTTCACCAGCGTCGACTACCAGCACCAGGAAATCCGCAATCTCAACCTGGCCTATCCGACAACGGCGCCGTTTCTCGTCTTTCCGTTCGGGATCAGCATTGATGACGGACGCCTCGATCGCGTCAGTGCAACGGCAAACGTCGCGCTCGGCTACGGTTTCGGGATCTCCGCGACAGCCGCGTACGCCAATTCCAAAAACAACGACGCGAGCAGTCCTGGCTTTGGGGGCCCCCTCCCCTTTGTGCCCGACAAGTTTGGGCAGCTCGCCGTTACCTGGGTGAACGAGGCGAATGTCAAAGTCACGGTTGCGGCCAATTATATCGGTGAACGTCAGGGTGATGATGGAACCCTTGGTAGCGTCCGCCTCGGCGACTACTGGACCCTGGATGCCAACATGATCTGGGAGCCGCTCGACAAGCGTTTTGCGCTCGAGGCCGCGGCATTCAACCTGCTTGACGAAGACTTCGAGGTTGCTCCGGGCGTGCCCGGGTGGGGCCGCGCCGTCAAGGGCACTTTCAAAGTCCGATTCTGATGAACGCAGCCTCGGCGCTCAGTCATTCCTCACGTCCACCGGGCTGGCCATTCAGCAGCCGCGGCCTGCGCTTGTGCGTGCTGGTGCTCGTGACGCTGGTTGCCACCTTGCTTCTGTCGCGACTGCCCGCATGGCCGCTGCTCGAGCTTCGATCGTTCGACTACCTGTCGACGATAGACAGCCTGCCCCCACCGTCAGATGGACCGGTCATCGTTGCGATCGACGAGCCGTCGCTCGCTGCCATCAACGCGCAGTGGCCCTGGCCGCGCAGCCTGCATGCCGAGCTTGTGCGCCAGTTGAGAGCGGCCGGTGCCAAGGCGATCGGGCTTGATATCATCATGGCCGAGCCGTCGACGCAGGAAAATGATGCCGCCATGACGGCAGCCGTCGGGCCGGATGTCGTGCTGGCGGGTGACGAGACGCTGATCCAGACGCCCCAGGCCGACCAGCTCGTGCGCGCCACCCCGTTGCCGCAGTTGACCGCCGCAGGCGCCCGCACCGGCATCGCGTCCATTGAGCTCGGCGGCGACGGTGTCTTCCGCAGCATGCCGCAATATGTCGACGGGTTTGCGGTAACGTTGCTGGAAACGACCGGCACCACCGGGCGGACGATCCCCGAAGCCGCAATGATCCAGTCTTTTGGTCCCGCCCGAAGCTACCCGACCGTGTCCTACTACCAAGCGCTGGATCCGAAGAATTTCCTGCCGCCGGATTTCTTCAAGGGTCGCGTCGTGCTGGTAGGCTTGAGCCTTCAGAATGCGCCAGAGATCGACAAGGGAGGCGCTGACGCCTTTGCGACGCCCTATACGATGCATACGGGCAAGCTCACCGCCGGCGTCGAGATACAGGCGACCATCTACGACAATCTCCGCCGCCAGGCGGCGATCGCGCAGTCGAGCGGGTTGGCCTTTGTAGCTTCCGTGCTCGTCGCCGCGCTGCTCGCCGCGGCCACCGTCTGGCGGTCGACGGGCTGGCCGACCCTGGTCATGGCCTTTCTCGCCGTCTGTGTCTTTGCGGGGTTGAGTTACACGGGTATTCGCTTCGGCCATCTCTTCGTGTCGCCGCTCGGGCCAACGGTTGCCTACATATCGGTCGCCTTTGGTCAGGCCGCGCTCGACTACGCCGAAGAACGCAGGAACAAGCAGCGCATCACGCGCGCCTTTTCGCAGTATATATCGCCCGATCTCGTCAAGCGGTTGTCCGACGATCCTTCTCAGCTCAAGCTTGGGGGCGAACGGCGCACGCTATCGGTTCTCTTCTCTGATGTTCGTGGTTTCACGACAATCGCCGAGACGATGAAAGATGACCCCGAGAAGTTGACGGGCCTGATCAATCGGCTGCTCACGCCTCTCTCCGATATCGTCATGGATCAAGGCGGTACGATCGACAAATACATGGGCGATTGCATCATGGCCTTTTGGAACGCGCCGCTCGACGATCCGGACCACGCGCTCCACGCTGTCACTGCCTCCCTCGAGATGCAGGCGGCAATCGGACGCCTGAACCAACAGCTTGAAAGGGAAGCCAGGGCGACAGGCGCGCCATTGCACGTGCTGCGCATGGGTGTCGGCATCAATACAGGCGACTGCGTCGTCGGCAACATGGGCTCGACGCGCCGTTTCGACTACTCCTGCCTTGGAGACGCGGTCAACCTCGCCTCCCGTCTGGAGAGCGCTTCGAAGAACTACGGCGTTGCGCTCCTGCTCGGCGAGGAGACGGCAAAGCAGATCGCCGGTCATTACACTGTCGTCGAATTGGATCGCATCATCGTCAAGGGACGCACCGTTCCCTCACCGATATTCACGGTTGCCGACGATGCCGACGGTCTGGGTCTCGCCTCGCACAAAGCGTTTTTGGATGCAAAGTACGACAAGACCCTGACGCCGCTGGATGTTCGGTTTGAGACCTTGCCACAGATGATCCCGTCGCTTGCTCCCTACTACGAAATCATCCGCACGCAGCTCTCGACGTCGCAGGACGACTGACCGCGACGATGCGGCTGGCCGGTGAGTTGGGACAATATCTTGTCAGTCAAGCCGTTGCCGTGCCCGCCATTGTGCCGGGGTTAGGCCGAGCTCGACCCGGAAAGCCGTTCTTAGGGCCTGCGCATCGGGAAAGCCGCAGCGGGCGGCAATATCGTCAAAACCACGCGCACCCGCAGCGAGAAGCTCCTGTGCCCGTGCAATACGCACACGCCTGAGCCACCCGCCGAAATTGTCGCCTGTCTGCGCCCTGACATGCCGGGTGAGGCTGCGACGGCTCATGCCCGCGCGCTGCGCCAATTCATCCAGCGAGGGGGTACGGGATGGGTCCGTGCGCAGGCTTTCCAGAATTTCGCTGATCCTGCGATGGGTCGATCCGCCAATGGTTGGCTTGTCGATCAACTGGGGCTGATGTCCTGCACGTTGGGGTGCGACGACAAGCTGGCGGGCGATACGATTGGCTTCGGCGACGCCGGAGATGCGCGCGACCAGGTGAAGGCAGCAATCCAGACCGGACGCAACGCCAGCAGAAGTCAGTATCTGGCCCTCATCGACGAAGAGGGCCCCGGCATCGACCGTCACCCGGGGATAACGGGCAGCAAAGGTTTCGGCCTGCGTCCAGTGCGTCGTCGCCCGCCGTCCATCGAGCAACCCCGCCTCCGCCAGCCCGAAAGCGCCGAGGCAAAGGCCGACGACGACTGATCCTCGCGCTTCAGCATCGCGCAGTTCCGAGATGATCTCCGGCGGTATGGGCTCAGCCGCGTCGCGCCAGCCGGGCAAGATGACGATGTCGGCGTCGCGCGCTGCTTCCAACGTACGCGGCACCTCTATCGTGAGCCCGCCGGTTGCAGAAAACCTCGCCTGTTTGGCACAGACATCGAGCCGATGCCCACCCACCAGAAATTGCTCGCCAAAGACGGCGAGAGGCGTCGACAACATGAACGGGCTAATCCCGTCGTAGGCAAGAACAGCAAGATGCATTGGCCCAATCTACACGTAACATGGCCATCGGGCCACTCATGGATAAGCAAGAAGACGGCTAAATAATCAGCACAACCTTCTCAGGAGTTTTTTGATGGCCCGCACTCTTCTCGTGATCGATGTTCAGAACGACTATTTTGCGGGAGGCGCGTTGCCGCTTTGGCAGGCCGAAGAAACCGAAGCAAGGATCGTCTCTGCCATCGCTCGGGCGCGCGCTGCCGGCGACAAGGTCGTGCTGGTGCAACACGTTTCGACAGCAAGCCAGGGCTTGTTTGCCGCTGACGCTCCCGGCACCGCCATCCGTCCGGACATACTTGCCGCCGCCGGAAACGCAGCAGTAGTGACCAAGCGCAATGCCGACGCCTTCCAGGACACCGACCTTGCAAAGCATCTGGAAGGCACGGAAGACCTGCTCTTCTGCGGGATGATGACCCAGAACTGCGTTGTCTTCACAGCGATGTCGCGCGCGGCGGATGACTTCAAGGTACAGGTCATCGGCGACCTGTGCACCGCCCCGATGGAGATCGTCCATCGCATCGCTCTGAGTGCGTTGAATTCGAAGCTTCCCGTTACCACTGCGGAGCAGGTCTGGTCCTAGGACGGCGATCCTCATCTGCCCCATGAAAAGCTGGCCGAGACCGGATCAAGGCCAGCCGTTGACCCATGGCCAGCCTGCCGATATCCATCCGCTCAGCAAGGTGACTGAAGCGGATATCGGCATTTTGCCATGCACACGCTTGTTCTCGTGCGAAATGCGCATTCATAGTCAGCACCCGATCGGCAACGGAGCGCAAGGCCATGGATATTCGCAATTTCACCGGCTTCGTCCTGGCCGCCGAGCTTATGAATATCACCCTGGCTGCTCGGCGGCTGAATGTGACGCAGTCCGCCCTCTCCCGCCAGATAAAGGGACTGGAGGACTACCTAGGCGTCAAGCTGTTCGAGGACCGAAATGTCTGACTGACGGCCAAGGTGAAGCCTTGTTTGCCCGGATCAACGGCGCGATCGGGACCGCCGGCTCAAACGACAAGGTCGCCCTCGCCCTGCGGCACGGCTATGAACATGAGAGCAGGACTTTGTTTCCGTCGTCAAGGAACTGACAGGAGGACGCGGATGTGCCGAGGTCTACGACAGCGTCGGCGAGGACACGCGGTTCGCTGATGTCTGCGGCACTTCGGCATGCTTGTGAATTTCGGCCAATCCTCGGGCCCAGTCCGCAATCTCGCATTATCCGATCTGGCGACCGACTCTCTGTCGGCAAACCGGCCGGTGCTCTTCGTATTATATCGGAAGTCGGGAAGATCTCGAGACCACTTTTCCGCGCCTGTTGAGCATGCAGATACGTGCAGACGCCGTGACCAAATACCCACTACGACAGGCGGTCGAGGTTCACAGCTTGCTAGAACGTCGCCGGACCGTGGGCACGAACGCCCTAATTCTTTGACGGTAAAGGCTTTTCTAGCCGAGACGCATGCAATACGAGCCTTGGGGATCCAGTTTCAACCAATTGTAACGCATTGATATAGATTCATATTCTCTATTGGACGGAAGCTATCTCACGCTTAACTTTCTCTAGCGCCCGTTCGGCACGGGGTTACGTCTCTTCCTTGCTCTTCATTTTTCCGCCGTCTCGTGGCGCCCAATGGCTTTTGTAGCGGGCTAATTATGGTCCGCGTAGCGACACGGACTCCTCAACGCACCGGTCCTTAACCTTTCATTAACCAACCTTACCTAGCCTTAACCCCGCTCACAGAGATGTAGCCGAAATCACGTCATCGCCCTGATGAGCGTTCGAACCGCGCTTCGCCGCATCAGGCGAGACGGTCCCAGAACACGCCAAGGAGGTCGAAATGCCCCTCGTCGCAATACCCGGAAAGATCAAACCCATCGGGGGAGATCGGATTATCGTCATGGATGCCGGAGCGAACCACCAGGCGGTGCATATAACCGAAGATGCTCTCCTACACGATTGCCGGCCCGCTCCGGGCGCAAGCCACGCGCTCAGCCAACTCTCGCTGTTCGAGCAGGTCGCCAGCCACAAATTCGACAATGGCGAGCTCGCCTTCGACGGCAATGTCTGGATCACCGCGTCCGACATTGCCGAATGGCAGCGAGAGCGCTCGCACTGAAGCCGCAAATCTGCGGCATCACCCCTCGAACTGAGGTGACATTGTTGTCACGTTGCTGAACCGCCAATCGTCTTGGCGCACCTCGCCGTATTCCACATAGTCTTTCCGCCACGGCTGATCATTCCCTCTTCGAAACGGGAGTACGATCGGGTATGAAGCAGACCAATCAAAACAAGGCGAGAAACCGATGGAAACCGTAACAATCGACAATCGAAGCGACTTTGCTCTTTGGGCAATCGAACGCGCCAAACAGATCGTGGCGGAGCAAGGTACAGCCCTGGCGCTGGCTGCCCGCGACATGAACGATACGGCGATCGGCGAAGCCGGCAATGCCCTGGGGCAGGCGATTGCCGACGCCATGCTGGAAGTCTTTGACGGCCTGATGGATGGCCTAGGCGCCGACTAACCTAATTCAGAGACGCCTCGGCGTCCCTCGCCGCGATCGTCAGATCGCGGCGAACATTGACTATGCGTCTTGACCGCGCGCCGCAGCATCAGTCCCGTCGCTTGGTGCTCCGCTCCGCCAGAAATTCGGCGTGAAGCTTATCCAGTCTCTCAGTCAGGAACGCAGCAAAGTCCGGCACAACGCGCTCATCAAACGTGATGCGCGTCTTCTTACCAGCACGCTCGATAAGCGCCGCATTCTGTCCCTTGGCATTTTTCCAGTGCGTACCGACGTCCCCGGCCTTTTTCACCTGCGCTACCGCGGCCAGCACCTTGGCGAAGCGTTCATCCGACGGAAGCGAGAGAAAATCGTCACGGACCAGCAGGGTCTCGACGTCCTCTCCCCTTGCCCCGATGGCATCGGCTAAGCCTATCCACCGCGAGCGTCCTGCCTTAGGCGCCGGCCCGATTGCCTGTACGACGGCCTCCGGGATGGAGCGTGCGACTGAGATGTACCGGCTTAGATCCCCCTTGTCGGTGGAGAGCGCCGCAGCAATCACATCGCGCTGGTAACCGGCATCCTCCAGGCGTCGGGCGAAGAGCGCCTTCTCGATATAGGAGAGATCCTGCCGGTCCAGGTTCTCTTTGCCCTGAGCGATGACCAACTCGTCATCCGTCAGGTTCTGGACGATCGCTCTGACGTTGCTACCGATCGCCACCGCGGCGCGCAGCCGCCGCCGCCCGTATGCGATCTGATAGTGGCCGGCGCGGTCCGGTTCGGGCCGAACGAGGATCGGCACCTGCTGGCCATGCTCCCGGATACTCGCAACCAGGTCGTCGAAACCGGGATCCACGTCGATAGTGATACGATCGCTGACCGAGGAGTTTGTAACCACACTCGGGTCGAGCTCGATGATGACAGTACCGGAGGCAAGCTGCTCCTGCAGGCGCGCCGCCGCGCGGGCGCCCTCGCTCATTTCCTGCAGCGACGCCCCCATTGCCGATATGGCGCCGGTGCGAACGCGATCCGCATTCTTCTCTGCCCCCGGCGTTGCAGCTGATGCCTCGGGCTTTCTCATGAAGAGCGAATTAACGGTGTCTTTTCTGCTCATGCCGAAATCCTGCCAATGGAATTGCACACAACGGCGCTGCCACTAGAAAGAGCCAACGTTGGGAGCTCCCAACAAGTCGCCACACCACGCTCGGTGGCACGCCATGGCGCCGAGCTAAGACCCCAGGAGCTTCGGCTAGGCCCCACGTCAAGCGAAACCGACAAAGCGAGATATGTTGGGAGCTCCCAACTTTTGGACGCCCCTCCTCTCATCGCTTGCTGCGCCCCCACGCCGCTCTGATCATTCCCTCCACTTCAGCGTTGACCGCGTCCAGTGACTCCATCGCGCGATCATAGGTCGTGCGGGTCAAATTCTCTCGGCCAACCTCGTATAAAGTTTGTTTGGTCAACCCGGCGTCCGAGACCGCTGCGGATTTCACCATCGGGTTGGTCATGACGCTATCGTCGAACAGATTGCGCAGGAGTGCGGCAACCTTCGTCTGCGGCGCATCCTGAGGCTCGAAACGCGTCAGCAGATAGCGGATGAAATCATAACGAAGCTCACCGCCCGCCTCTCTCACAACAGCCAGCAGGTCATGCGTCATCAGCAGGAACTGGCTCATGGATGCGATGTCGAGCATCTGCGGATGAACCGTGACGATCATCGACGTCGCGGCGCACAGCCCGCTCAGCGTCAGGTAACCCAACTGCGGCGGGCAATCGATGACCACGACGTCGTAACGATCCGCAACGTCATCGAGCGCGCGGGCAACGCGCATGAAGAAGATCTCATCGGCCTCCTTCTTCCCGCTGGTCAGCGCCCGTGGTGTCGTATGCTCGAACTCCATGAGTTCCAGGTTACCCGGAACGAGGTCGAGGCCATTGAAGTATGTCTGGCGAACCACGTCGCTCAACGGGCGTCGCTCATCGTCATAGCGTATGGCGGCATAGAGCGTTTCGTTGGCGCCGACGTCTGTCTCCGGCAGCACTCCGAGGAGGGCGGACAGACTTGCTTGCGGATCGAGATCCACTGCCAGCACACGATAGCCTTGCAAGGCAAGGTATTGCGCGAGATGCACTGATGTCGTCGTCTTCCCGGATCCGCCCTTGAAATTCGTGACGGCAAGGACCTGCAAGTGATCATCCGGCCCACGGCGCGGCAGAAAATCGTGCGCGTCGCGCCCACGCGCGGTGGCGGCCAGCCGCTGACGCAGTTCATTGATCTGGGCGAGGGAGTAGAGCCGGCGGCCGTTGCTGGTCACCTCGGGCTGCGGCCCGTCACCCGCCAGGCTCATCTTGCGCAGAGTGGAGTCCGAGATACCCATCAGCTTTGCAGCTTCGCCCGACGTAAATCGCCGCAGCAGCTTGCTCGCCGCAGGCGGAAAGATGACCTCACTGATTGCCTGCAACTGCGAACTGAGGATCGACGCATGCTCGCCGATGGCCTCATCCACGGTCTTTTGCGCGGCAGCCCTGGGAGATCGAAGTAGCTTGTTCACGGTCAAAAACTTTCGTCACGGATAAAATGCAGTTTCGGTGTTTAAACCGTGACGATAAGGAAATGCGCGATTCGTGCAAGATTTTTTTGGTTAACAAGGCGTTAGCACGCCGGTCGTCGGGAACCGGCGGGCCAGAGGCTACTTGGTAGGCAGTCGTAAGCGGTCCCATGACGCATCAGGGGAGGGGACCACAGCAAACCGCAAGCCTTCCCAACAATATCTTAGCCGCCCCGAGTTGCGCAACTCATCCGAGCTATTGCACCAACTCCTGTGCGGGCAGGGGAATCAGACGGGGCCGCCGGCGAAGTTGAAATAGAGCCAGACGATCACAAATGCCGCCACGATCCCGAGGACCGTCAGCAGCTTCCGAAGCCCAGGACGCGGCGCCTTCGGCGGCGTTGGCTTCCTGAACTGAATGACATTGTTATTCATCTGGCCGACCTACTATGTTCCATTGCTCTGAGAGCTGTCTGTCTCATAGCAGCAGTCTTCAAAACGAAAAAGGCGCTCGACCCTTTCGGGGAGCGCCTTTTCTTTCCCGGACAGCGAAACGCGATCGACCTTGAGGGCCGAACCTGCAGACTGTGAACACGGGTAGTGACGGCTATATGACAGCAGTCTTCCCATATTTCAAGGCCGGGATGAAAATTGTTTCTCCGCTCCTGCCTCCGCGGCTCGCACTAGATCGGCACGTGTTGCAGGGGAGGGGAGGGCAGGGACGAGGATCCACACAAGAGCTCTCTATGCGCGGATCCGTCAGACTTGGCCACCATGCAACATCTGACGTCCAGAACCGCCTTACAGCACACGAGGCCGCTAAGTCGCGAAAGCAGCACCCCGACACACCGACACACCGACACACCGACACACCGACACACCGACTGAAGTAATCACCCTATTTTCTTCCGGTAAAGCCGTTGACCGTCAGAGATTCAGCGTACTGCGACAGGCGATGTCAGCAACCTCTGGTCGTCCGAGTTGGCTCCAGCTCAATACTCAGCGTCATTTCCTGTAACAAAGCGCAGCCGTCGTACGTAGATCCCGTTAGACCGGCCTGAACCGGACCCAATGCACGAATGGGAGGCTAGACGATGCTGACGAGACGCATTCTGCTCCGGAACGCAGCGCTCGCTTCAGTGGTGGCAGGAATCTCGCTCAACGGCCCCGCAGCGGAAGCCAACAGCTCCTTTGCGGTGACGCATACGGATGCGGAATGGCGCAAGCTGCTTACCACAGGGCAATATTCAGTCCTGCGAGAGGGTGACACCGAACAGCCATTCACCAGTCCGCTACTAGACGAGCACCGCAAGGGCAAGTTCGCCTGCGCAGGCTGCAGCCGGGATCTATTCGCATCCGCGACGAAGTTCGACAGCGGCACAGGCTGGCCGAGCTTCTGGGCGTCCCTCGACGCCGCGGCGGTCGGCATCACCGCCGACACGTCGTTTGGCATGGTTCGCAAGGCTGTCCATTGCTCGCGCTGCGGCGGGCACCTCGGTCACGTCTTCAATGACGGCCCGAAGCCAACAGGGTTGCGATATTGCCTGAACGGCATTGCGCTGCAATTCCATCCGGCATCAGGCACGTAACGTTTGCGCTTGTAGAAAGGAGCCCATCGTGAAGAAGGAATCCACAATGCCTCGTCGTTGGCCCGCACTCGCCATATGCGCGCCAGCAATGGCGCTTGCCATCGCTGCCGGTGTCGAGGTCACAGCCTCATCGGCAGAACAGGCACGCACCATTCCTGCCCCCACACAGGACGAACAGAAGAATACGCAGACAGAGACGGCCATTTTGGCCGGTGGCTGCTTCTGGGGCGTTCAGGGTGTGTTTCAGCATGTCAAAGGCGTTGTCAGCGCGAAGTCCGGCTACGCCGGTGGTAACAGGAATACCGCCCAGTATGAGACTGTGAGCAACGGCGATACCGGCCACGCCGAGTCTGTTGAGATTGTTTTCGATCCAGCAAAAGTCAGCTATGGCCACCTGCTTCAGATCTACTTTTCGGTCGCGCATGACCCGACGGAGCTGAACCGCCAAGGCCCTGACACGGGAACGCAGTATCGCTCGGCGATCTTTCCAACGACACCGGAGCAGGCGGCCGTCGCCAAGGCCTATATCAGCCAGCTCAATCATTCGCATGTCTTCGATGGCCCGATCGTCACCAAGATCGAACCCGGGAAAACATTCTACCCGGCGGAGAATTATCACCAGGACTTCCTGACAAATAACCCAACCTATCCCTATATAGTGATCAACGACTTGCCGAAGATCGAACACCTCAAGCAGTTGTTTCCCATGGATTACCGCGCCAGGCCCGTCCTGGTCTCGGCTAAGGGTTCAACTGATTGATGGCAGGTCATTGATAGGAGATCTCAAATGCAGCCTTACAGCAAAAGCGCGGCGGCCATATCAAAGCTCTCGCCGGAACAGTACCGTGTGACGCAACAGGCCGGCACGGAACGGCCGGGGACCGGCGAATACCTCAACAACAAGGAACCGGGGATCTACGTTGATATCGTTTCCGGCGAGCCGCTCTTTGCCTCATCCGACAAATACGAATCCGGTTGCGGATGGCCAAGCTTTACCAAGCCGATCGAAGTGGAGAACGTCAGCGAATTAACCGACCGTTCTCACGGCATGCTCCGCACCGAAGTTCGCTCGACGTATGGCGACAGCCATCTGGGCCACGTGTTCCCCGACGGACCCGTCGACAGGGGCGGCCTGCGGTATTGCATCAATTCGGCATCCCTACGCTTCGTCCATCGTGACAAGATGGAAGCTGAAGGCTATGGGGCCTATCTAAACCAGGTGGAGGAAGTTCAATGACAACAGAACGTGCAGTGCTCGCCGGTGGTTGCTTCTGGGGTATGCAGGACCTCATCCGCCGCTATAACGGCGTCATCTCAACCCGCGTGGGCTACACCGGCGGCGAGGTTCCGAATGCGACCTATCGCAACCATGGCAATCACGCCGAAGCGATCGAAATCATCTTCGACCCTGCGAAGATCAGCTACCGTGATCTCCTAGAGTTTTTCTTCCAGATCCATGACCCGTCGACTCTGAACCGACAGGGCAACGATCTGGGCGCAAGCTATCGTTCCGCAATCTTCTACACGAGCGACGAACAGAAGCGCGTTGCCGAAGAAACGATCGCCGACGTCGATGCCTCCGGCCTCTGGCCGGGAAAAGTCGTGACCGAACTGACGCCTGCGAGCGATTTCTGGCAGGCCGAACCCGAGCACCAGGATTATCTGGAGCGCATACCCAACGGATATACGTGCCATTTCGCCAGGCCCGGTTGGAAGCTTCCAAGCCGGCACGCAGCCGCCTAGCGCTGCGGGGCAAATGAACAGCCATCCCAGCGGGTAAACGATCATTTGGGGATTACAGTAGAGGCGCCTGGCGATCGGGCGCCTCTTTCGTTCACGACCGAGGGCGTGATATTGCGCCGATGCGCCCTAAGCATCCCGCCCAGCGCATAACGCATGGCTGACCTGCAGATTTCTGCCTACCTTTTGAGCTCAGATCCTGTATATACATATTCATCGAAGCGATGCACCTCCTCCCGCAACGCTTCGAATTGCAGGCGGCCTTCTCCTCCTCCCAAGGGCGCCTGTGGAACAACAGCACTCCTCCTCCCAGCTGTTGTTCGGTTATTTCAAGAAAGCCTGCCGCACCTCCTCCCGCGGCAGGCTTTTTTTGTATTCACCGGTCTGCACAGAGTTTGTCGAGAACAGGAACGACTCGTCGAGCGTTTCGAGAGAATCGTCGATGCCGCTGCAGTGACCACATAGCCGTCACGGGGCTATAGGCGTGCATCTTCAATTTGGATCGAGATTAATTTCCGTTATCGTCCGACGCCGATACTTCGCTTCGACGATCTGCCTGAGAAGCGCAAATCGAAGTTCCAAAGCCGTCGTCTCGACTGACGAAGGCAGCTTGCTGAGCTCCTCCGCGAAAACATCAAATTCCTTGACCAGAAATGGCAGGTCAACACCGTCATTTTTCATTTTGCCGCCTTGCGATTCATGCAAGCGATTCTTGCACTTGCCGGTTTACACGCTGCAACGCGAAGTCTCTCAGGCCGTCTTCTTTATCGTTAATATTCAATAATATCTATGTATGCGCTGTCACGAATTGAGACGGATCCACTGCAGGACGAGGAAAAGGGCCTCCAGATTGTTGTCTGCAGACAACAATTCCTCGGCCATTATTGTCCCCGATCCCCGTCTAGTCTTCACCCACCCGACTCCAGGCACGCTGGGCGCGCCACAGAACCGTGCTGTCGGCATACCCCAAGGCGTCCGCAATCTGCGCCTTCTTCACATCACTACTGAGATGAAGCCGCGCTATCGCCTGCCGATGGTCGCGGACCAAAGCTCGCAACGACGTTCCTTCTTCAGTCAGCCGCCGCTGGAGTGTGCGAGACGACACGCCCAGCTCCCTGGAAATCGCGTCAAGCGTAATCGGCTTGTGGCCGAGATAAATAGCAATAAGCGCACGCACCTTCTGCCGGAGATCCGGCTCAAAGTCCGCCTCCTCGATCAGGTCGGCGATATGGCGCTCGAGGATTGCGGTCAGATTGCGATCCTCGTGTCGGTAGATCCTGTCGGCGTCCTTCTTGGCGATCACCAGCCTGTTGCCGGATTGGCCAAAAAGCACCGGTGCCCGGAAAATCTTATGGAGCGGGGAGGCGTCCCGCGGTGCCTGATGCTCGAAATGAACCTCCAACGGCTTCCAACTGCTCGTGAAGCAAGATCTCACCAACTCGCAGGAGGCGGCCAGCGAGTACTCGCTGTCCTGCCGACGCGGCCACATGCCAGGATCGATCAGACCATAGTTCCAGACGAGCTCGCCGTTTTCCTCGAACAGACCGGAACTCGTGGCTCCCTGAACTGATGTGACGTACTTCGACATGCGTTCGAAAGCGCGCCTGATCGTCGGCGACAGAGAAAACAGCATGCCGATTGGGCCGATATCGGCCGGCTTGAAGAGTGTTCCCATCCGAGCGCCAAACGCCGGCTCGCCGATAAGCACAGCAGCCTCTTCGAACAGCGCGATGTAACGCGCCATCGGTACAACGGCATAGGGATCGTTGAGTTGAGACCGCAACATCCCGTGGCTGGCGAGCAAAATATCCGCCTTGCCTGTCTTTTTGTCGAGTTGCTGAACCAAGACGTCGAGCACCGAGGCTCGAATTGAAGCAATCGCAGGCATCCTGCTGATGAAATGCGGTGCAGTTGCCATTTTGGATGCCTTCGCGACCAGCCGTGGCGCAATTTATCGATTCTCTGGCATAACCTGCAATTCTTGGGCCAGCGCGCGACAGCTACCTTCTTTGCAATCGTCAAGAAAAAGAGGGGTTCCCATGTCTTATGAAGCAAGCATGCCGGCCGCGGCGCCCGAGCGCCTGGCCAAGAATTCCGTCGGGCTGGCCCATATTGTCTTCTTCGTGGTTGCGGCCGCCGCGCCCCTGACGGCAGTGGTCGGCGCATCGCCGGCGGCCTTCGCCTTTGGAAACGGCGCCGGCGTTCCCGGGGCATTTGTGCTCGCGGGCCTCCTCTATCTCATTTTTTCTGTCGGATTCACCGCCATGAGCCGTCATGTCGGCGGGGCAGGGGCGTTCTACACCTACATTGCACAAGGTATCGGCAAACCGGCCGGCGTCGGCGGCGCCCTGATGGCGCTTCTCACGTACAACGCGGTCCAGATCGCAATCTACGCCCTGTTCGGTGTCTTCATGTCTGGGGCGATCGCGCCGCTCGGGCTCGATCTGCCGTGGTGGACATGGTCATTTCTCGCATTGATTGTCGTACTGATATGTGGTCAACGCAACATTGCATTCAGCGGAACAATCCTCGGCGCTTGCATGATCGCGGAGATCGCCATCCTGCTACTACTGGATCTCGGAATCCTTTTTGCAGGCGGTGGCCCGGAGGGCCTCGGGATCACGTCGTTTGCCCCAGCCTCCATCTTCACCCCGGGCCTCGGCGTCGCGCTGGTCTTTGTGATCGGCTCCTTCATCGGTTTCGAGGCGACCGCGATTTTCGCCGAGGAAGCTGAGAACCCCGAGAAGACAATCCCGCGCGCTACTTACGTCGCCGTACTTCTGATCACGCTGTTTTATGCCTTCTCGACCTGGGCGATCGTGCAATTCTATGGTCCCTCAGTTGTGCAGAAGACGGCAGAGGGCAGCCTCGAGACGTTCTATTTCAACGCCGCCGGATCAGTACTCGGTGCATGGTCCGTGCAGGTCATGAATGTGCTCCTGATCACCAGCCTCTTTGCCTGCGTCTTGTCCTTCCATAACACCATCAACCGCTACTTCTTCGCACTCGGGCGTGAAGGCCTCGCGGTTCGCGCCCTTGGCAAGGTCCATGCAAAGCATGGCTCGCCACATATCGCCGGACTTGTTCAAAGTGCAATCGCAGCCGTGATCCTGCTTGGTTTCGTGCTGGGAGGTGCCGATCCCTATGCCGTTGTCTTCTCCTGGATGTCGGCGCTGGCTGTCATTGGCATCCTGGCCGTGCAGGCGCTCGTATCGGTCGCGGTCATCCTGTTCTTTCGCAGGAATACCTCGTCCCACGGAATCTGGACGACCACCATTGCGCCGGCGATCGGCCTCGTTGGCCTACTTGGATCGCTGTGGCTGGTAATCTCCAATCTGCAATTGCTCTCGGGAAGTGACAGCATCATCGTCGCCTCGTTCCCCTACGCCATTGTCCTGGTCGGCCTGTTCGGCGCAGCCTTCGCAAAGCAGCTCAGCCGGACACGTCCCGAACTTTATGCCTCGCTGGGGAAGGTGTTCGAATGACAACCGCGATCTCCCTCAAGGGCCCCGACCGCTTGCTTGCCGGCGCGTTCGCGACGCTGTTGATCGCGACCGCCTTTCTCGCCGCAAGCAACGCGCATCTGCTTTGCGCCGTCTTCTGCATTCACAGCGGAAGCGAGATGGCGCCGACTGAAATCTGCTCGCGGGTCGATCTTCGCTGATCATCGCAACCCGACGGCCTCGCGATGCGCATTTGCGCGCATCGCCCAAGGAATATGAAGAGGACTTTCCCATGGACGCTCAAGTCGTGTTAACACACCCGCTCGATCCCCTCAGCCTTTCCGAAATTGCCCATGCGGTTGCCTTGCTCAAGGACCAGCAAGCGCTTTCGGAGACCGTACGCTTCCCCATCATCCGGCTCGAAGAGCCGACCAAGGTGGATCTCGCCGCCTTCCGGAATGGCGCCAACCTGCCAAGGCTTGCCTTCCTCCTTGCGATGGATGTGACAACCGGCGAGGCCAATGAAGCGATCGTCGACTTGCGTTCCGGAAAAGTCCTAGGTTTCGTTCGTCTTCCACTCGACCAGGCCCCCTACGGTCAGCCACCGGTCATGCTCGAAGAGTTCATGCGCATCGAAGACGCGGTCAAATCGGACCCGCGCTGGGTTGCGGCCGTCAAGAAGCGCGGGATTACCGACGACGACATTCCACTGATCCAGATAGATCCCTTCTCGTCGGGCTATTTTGGCCGAGAGTTCGAGAAGGGGAGGCGTATCGTGCGGGCGGTCAGTTACTGGCGCGAAGATCCTCGAGACAACGGATACGCACATCCGATCGAAGGCGTGGTCGCGGTCGTCGACCTGATTTCCAATACCGTAGTCGACCTGGTGGATGACGAAGAGGTCATCCCGGTTCCAAGGAAGAAACGCAACTACGGTCGCGAAGCGTTTCCCGAAACGCGCAACGATGTCAAACCGCTGCACATCGTTCAGCCGGACGGGCCGAGTTTCCATGTCGACGGCTGGAAGGTCGAGTGGCAGAACTGGAGTTTCCGCGTCGGCTTCACTCCGCGTGAAGGCCTGGTGCTGCACGAGCTCGGCATTGCTGACGAGGGCAGGGTACGGCCTGTCATTTTTCGGGCGAGCGTCACGGAGATGGTCGTGCCTTACGCCGATCCGACCGCCAATCACTATTGGAAAAGCGCCTTCGATGCCGGCGAATACGGTCTCGGCCGGCTGGCCAACTCTCTGGAGCTTGGCTGTGATTGCCTCGGCCAGATCCACTATTTCGATGTGCCCTCCGCAGACGATCTCGGCCAACCGGTGGTGATGAAGAACGCTATCTGCATGCACGAAGAGGACTACGGAATCCTCTGGAAGCACTATGAGTTCCGCAACGATATCTTCGAAGTCCGTCGCTCTCGTCGCCTGGTGATTTCGTTCTTCGCAACCGTCGGCAATTACGACTACGGCTTCTATTGGTATCTCTATCAGGACGGCACCATACAGCTCGAAGCGAAACTGACCGGTATCATCCAGACTGCGGCGGTCGCACCAGGCGAGACATACCAGTGGGGAGGCATGGTCGACGACAATCTCGGTGGACCGACCCACCAGCATTTCTTCAATGCCCGTCTGCACATGGATGTCGACGGCGGAGGCAACACCGTAACCGAGCATGAATTCGTCCCTCGTCCGTGGGGCGAGGACAATCCGTATGGCAATGTTTTTGACACAACCACACGCCCGCTGAAGCGCGAGCTGGACAGTCCTGCCGTCGCCAATGGCGAGACCGGTCGCTATTGGAAAATCTCTAATCCGAATGTTACCAACAGCGTCGGCAAGGCGCCGGGCTACAAGCTCTCCGTGATGCCATCTCCTTTGATGTTGGCTCAGCCTGGCTCCACGGTCGCCCAGCGCGGTGGCTTTGCCAAAAAGCACATCTGGGTTACCGCCTTTAACGCGGCGGAAAAATATGCCAGCGGCGACTATCCCAACGTCCATGCCGGCGGCGACGGACTGCCCAAATATGTGCAACAGAACCGGCCGATCGAAAATGCAGATCTGGTCCTCTGGCACTCCTTCGGCCATACGCATGTTTGCAAACCGGAAGATTTTCCGATCATGCCGGTGGAATATGCGGGCTTCACCCTGAAGCCAAACGGCTTCTTCTCTGCGAACATCGCCATGAACCTGCCGGCCGAGAAGAATGCACACAGCAGGGACAACCGTGATCCCGCGGGGGAGGGGGACCCGAACCATTCCTGCTGCCATCCAACCGTAGCATCATCCAACTTCAGTTAGCCGAGCACGACTCCGCTATCGAATAGGGATCTGAAACCAGAGGCGAGCGACTTTCGCAGTCCGTCTCTGGTTTCATCGTGCGATCACCACGTTGTCTGCGGACAACTGCCGACCGAAACAGCCTCACGCGACTTGAGCAGATGATCCGTGCCCACGCATCAGTGCCATGATCATCGGTCCAAGCGAGAACTCACCTCTGCGCGCCCGACCGGTCAAATCGCGAAGATAGCCGCCCGGCGAATTGATGTGGCCCGACCTCTCGAAGATGCACGCCATGACGGACGCCGCCGTCGCTTGTCCCATGACCTCGCAAGCCTCTTCATACGCCGACGGGCTGACCCCAAGCATCGATCGAACGGTAACCGCCGCCATCATCAGATCGCGCCAATTCTTGATGTCCCCCTCCGGCCCGTAGTCGCGGATGTCCCGGCATGCCCTCAAGACCATCTCCAACGGAAATGCCTGAACCTTCATCTTGGGTCTGTCATCCAGATTGAGCGATCTCGCCTCCTGCTCTTTTTCAGAGCTAGGTTCAAGTTCATTGCTGGATTCGGTATTTGAATTCTGTTTGTGGCGATCAAAATGACCATCATTGGCATTCATATCTTGTGAAATTACCTGCTTTTCCAGCATATTGACGACTTCGTCGTGAAGCAGCGTCAGTTCTTCAGCGATCTCCGTGAGGTCGGTGACCGTCGGCGAGCGCGGAATACGGCCCACTATCGCAATGTAGTAATCTCCCACGCGAGCCCAGTCACCGGCAGCCCCCTCCTCTATCGCAGCAGAGATCAGCTTGCGAATATCTCGGCGGCAGAGAGAGACGCGTTCCTTGGCAGCCTTGAACCGCCGCTGCTCCGCGACAACTTCCTGCGCCAACATCGCCAGTTCTTCCGAGCGCGCCAGAAGCGGTGCGAGACTGAACCCGTAAGCCTCCTGGATCTCGCCCTGGTTTCCTTTTCTGGCGTAGCGCTTTCCGTTTGGGCTATCTTTTCGTGAAATCAACCCCGCGTCGACGAGTGCCGCAAGGCTACGCCTCAGCGTGCTGCCGGATATGCCATTCGAGCGGCTGGTCAGCTGCGCGTTCGAAGGGAACACCACCATCGGGCTGTCGCCGGACAGTTCCGCGTTTGGATAAAACGACAACAGAGCGTTCAGGACCGCCAATGCACGATCCTGCAGCCCCAGCCGCGATCGTGCGTCGCATGCGTCGCGATGGATCTTCCATTTGTCCACAGATTTGCCAGAGGCAATGTCTGAGGCTTCGATCTGTCGTTTTACCAGCGCAAGCGACATCGAACGCCGTCCAAACGGCGTCGTAACGCTTAATCTCTCCATTTTCTTCTCTACCTTTTTCTAGGCAAAGAAATAGGGATCACCGGAAAGGCGTCGAATCTCACGCGAGACTCTTGACTGTGATTCTTGGAAGTGCGAATCTCGAAATCGCCAAAGATCGAGAAAGGGCCTTCTGAGACGCTGTTTCGGGGGGCCTTTTTTCTTTTGCCGGTATATCTCCGTTCAAGGTGTTGGAATAACCGAACTTAATGTTCGGCGCCGTCTTTACCTGCCTGCTCAGCTTCCCTGTATGCGTCGTAAAGCGCGGGAAGTTTTGCCGCCAGGTATCCTGCAAAGCCGTCGTTCTTCGCGCGATTGACGGATAGTCGCCACTGCGCGCTCGTCATTGAAACCTTACCGATCTCCTCGCCCGACAAGGAAACGACCGACATGCTCGACGCCGGGACCTTGTCTTCCTCGACCGCATTGGCCGCGGACAAAACCGCGATGAACCTGTCGTCAGTTGCCTTCGTCCCCAGCTTCGCCGAGGCCATCGCTGCCGCGACGCGCACCGACGCGCCAGGCGTCTTGAGAGCATCCGCCAAAGCCTGCCATCGGCCGCGGCCAATCTTGGGGGCACGACCGATCGCATCAACGATCTCGCGCGACAAGGCCCTGGAAACGGCAATCAGTTTCGATACTTCTGCTCGGTCGACCGAAAGTGCCGTCTGGATCAGAGCCCTCTGAAAACCCGCATCCTCCAACCGCGCCGCAAAGACCGCCCGCTCGATGAAACTGAGGTCTTCACGTGCCGAGTTCTCCAGCCCTTGTGCGACGACAAGGTCTTCGTCGGAGAGCGGCCGGAGATAGGCCTTGACCGGCAGTCCTAGTTCTCTTGCCGCACGTACACGCCGATGACCGTAAGCGCTCTGGAAGCGTCCAGCTATCGTCGGGTGCTGGCGTACGAGCACAGGAATTTCCTGGCCACGTTCGCTGATGGATGTTTTCAGGGCGTCAAAGGTAGCAGCGTCCTGTTCCACGAACCGGTCCGCAAGAGGCGAGGGGTCAATCAGTGCCGGATCGATCTCGATCGCGACCTGCCCGGTAGCAAGCTGCGCCCGAAGCGCCTCGTACTCCCGTTCGACGTCGGAAAATGTGTCCTTCAACGAACGTACTGCGCCTGACGTAACCCGCGATAGCGTCGGTCGCTTCTGCTCGCCGGCGTCAGCGCCGTCGGACTGCCCGGCAAACATCGATCGGATTGATTGTGTCCGCTTGTTCACACCGTTATCCCTTCAGCCTGGCCTATCGAAGAAAGTGCAGAAGAGATCATCGACCCCATACCTCCGATATCATCGCCACCACTTCAGCGTTGACCGCATTAATGGACTCCATGGCGCGGTCATAGACCGAGCGTCCAACGGAACCCTTCGAAAGCTCATAGAGCGACTGCTTGGTCAGTCCGGCATTTGCAATTGCCGTCGATTTCCATGCTGTCGCTCGCAAAACATCCGGTCCGAACAAGTCGCGAAGCAACCCGACGATCTCCTGCTCCGGCACGTCGCGTGGATCATGTCGCGTGACGACAAACTTCAGGAAGTCGTAGTTGAGATGGCCGCCGGCCTCTTCCAGGACAGACACGAGGTCCGCCGTCATCAGCAGGAACTGGCTCATCGAGGCCACGTCAACCATCTGCGGGTGGATGGTGACCAACATTCCGGTCGCCGCATTCAGCGCACCCATCGTCAGAAAGCCGAGCTGTGGCGGGCAATCGATCACGACAACATCGTAGTCCGCTTCGATCTGGTCGATGGCGACGGCGACGCGCCGGAAGAACAAATCCTCCGGCCCCGTCCGCTTGCTGAGTGCCCTAGGCGTCTCGTGCTCGAACTCCATGAGCTCCAGGTTGCCAGGCACCAGATCGATCCCCGCAAAATAGGTCTTGCGAATAACCGACCGCATATCAACGCGGTCTTCGTCGTAACGGATCGCACCATAGAGCGTTGTGTTCGGCGCAACGTCGAACTCCGGCTGATATCCGAACATCGCCGACAGCGATGCCTGCGGGTCGAGATCGATCGCCAGAACCCGATATCCCTGAAGTGCCAGTCCCTGTGCTAGGTAGAGCGAGGTCGTCGTCTTCGCCGACCCGCCCTTGAAGTTGGCAACCGTGATCACCTGCAGTTTCTCGCCGGCGCGGCGGCGCGGCCAGAACTTCAGCGCTTCCTTCGGCCGTGCCTTAGCAAGGTACTCGCGAAGTTCGTTGATCTGCTCGAGCGTATAGGAACGCCGTCCCGCCGTACCAAGTTCGGGCATCGGGCCGAGGCCATCAAGCGACAACTGTCTGAGATACCCATCGGAGACGCCGACAATCTGCGCGACCTCGCCAGAGGTAAACGATCGCAGCGATTTCTCCGCCAACGGTGGGAAGGCGAGTTCGCCGACGGCGCGCAAGCGGTCGGAAAGAGCCGACGCTTGACGCGTGATCCTTTGCGACGTTGTCTCGTTTTCCAGTCGGGGCATCACAACTTTTAGCATTCGCAAGCTCTTCAAAACGGTTTCTGCGCGTCTGACGCATCCTTGCCGTCTGTGATTAGAGACACGATTCGATGAGTTCCGACAAGATCTTTAAGGTTAACAAGGCATTAACCCCTTTCGCGGACTTGAAATGGCGGCAGGGTGCAATTCCGCTTTTCGTTATTTGTAACAGTGGTTTAACACCACCGCCACCATCCACTTGCTTGTCGTCGCATCTCGCCCCTGCCAGACACCCATCTGCAGGCCGCACTCGCCCTGTTTCGATGGCGAGCGCGAAGGTGGCGCTCTCTCGAATCGATTCCTACTTGGCGAAAATCAGCAGAAAATACGCCAGGAACAGGACCAGATGAACCGCACCCTGCATCAGATGCGTGCGTCCACTCGCGAAAGTCAGCATGCTCAGCGCAAGCGTCAGGATCAGCAGGACGGGATCGCTGTGCTCCAGACCAAGTACGATAGGGCGGTCGGTGACATGACTGATCACCAGCATGGCGGGTACCGTCAAGCCGATCGTGGACAGCACCGAACCGAGAAAAATGTTCACCGACCGCTGCAGGTGATTGGCTACCGAGGCACGCACGGCGCTGATCGCTTCCGGCGTCGCAACCAGCACCGCCATCATAACGCCGCCAAGCGCAATGGGCGCGTGCAGTGTCTCGATAAAGTAATCTATCGGAGGCGCGAGCTTCTCGACCAGGAACACGACCAGCGCCATGTAAGCGAATAGGAAAGCGACCGGAAACCAGAGCGACCCCTCGTGAGCAGTCTTGTGCTGGACGTTCACACCTTCCTCGCCATCATCAATGAAAAATCCCCGGTGCCGACCTGTCTGGAGCATCAGGAACACAGCGTAGAGACCGACTGAGATCACCGCCAAAATCGACTGCTGCGGAATGGAGTAGCCTGGCCCGTCACTTTGTCGGGTGAAATTCGGCATGATCATGCTCAGCGTCGCCAATGGTACGATGACACCGAGATAGGCGTTGGCGCCTTGGAGATTGTGGTGCTGATCAGGTCTCCGCCACCCTCCCACAAGCAAGGAGAGGCCAACCATGCCGTTCAAGATGATCATCACGACGGCAAACAGCGTATGGGTGACGAGCGTTGGATTGTTGTCGCCGTGCAGCATCACGGCCGTAATGGCCATCACCTCGATCGACGTGATGGTCAATGTCAGGATCAGTGTGCCGTAGGGCTCACCCAACCGCTCGGCAAGATGATCGGCATGGCGAACGACGCAGAGCGCGGAGCCGAGGACGACGGAAAACAACCAGACAAAGATGATCGTCAGCCACACAGGATTGGCAAACTGGCTGGTAAAGGTATCGCCATAGATGAGGAACAGGATGCTCGTCACCGCGCTGACGGCAAGAAACCACTCCCGATGGGCCAACTCACCAAACCCAGCACGTCGCGACGTACCGCTCTCCGCAGTCACACCGGTGCCCTCCACAGCCGTTCGCGACGCCATCACGGCGTCCGCACCCAAGCGCGCGACGCGCCAGCGGTCGCGTGCACCTGAACATGACATTTGCCCGGTTTCCCGGCTTTATCAACTGGCGATCACGAAGCACCGACCTTTGACGTACGTTGATCGCGATCAGCCGGTTACAGCGTGTGATATTGCCGATTGAAATAGATCAGCGCCTGGCCGCCATCGTTTTCGCGGATCGCCACAACCTCGCAGATCAGGATGTCGTGCGTGCCGCCGTCCGAGACAGTCTTCACCCTGCAGTCGAGAGATACCAACGCGTCATCAAGCACCGGTGCGCCCGTCTCCAGCAACGACCAATTGGCACCGTCGAAACGCTCCTTTGCCGGGGTCTTGCCGCCAAACCGCCGACTGAGATCGGCATGGCCTCCCTCTAGCGTATTGACGCAAAGCACCTGATTGGCCTTGACGGCAGGGTAGGCGGACGACGCCCTGTTGAGGCACACCAATAGAGTTGGGGGGCTGTCGCTGACGCTGCACACCGCCGTTGCCGCAAAGCCGGCAAGGCCACCGGGACCATCAGTCGTCACGATGTTGACCGCGGCCCCAAGCCGCGCCATCGCGTTGCGATACTCATCCTTTCTCTCATCAAGAGATGGAATGGTCGATGGGGTCGGAGTCACTGGTGTGGCGTGCATGTCAGGTTCCTTGCGCAAGTGACATCAGGCGATAACGCATGCATCCTCGAAGCTGAGCCGCGGCAAGCGACCAAAGAGCTTCGAGGGATCCCCGTGGCCGAGGTTGATCAAGAGATTTGATCTCCAGCTTGTCCCCGCAAAGAAGGCTTCGTCGACCTTCGCTTTGTCGAACCCGGACATAGGACCTGTATCAAGCCCGAGCGCACGTGCTGCAAGGATCAAATATCCCGCCTGAAGGGTAGCATTCCGGAACGCTGTTTCCTCGCTGAGGGCTGGGCTGGATGTAAACCACGACCGAGCGTCAGCATGCGGAAACAATTCCGGCAGACGCTCGTAAAAGGCCGCGTCGTAGGCAGCGATGACGGTCAGGGGAGCCGTGATGGTCTTCTCCCGGTTGCCCGATGACAGAGACGGCTCCAGCTTCGCCTTGGCCTCAGCGCTTTCGATGAACACGAAGCGTGCCGGCGAGCAGTTGGCCGAGGTCGGCCCCATCCGCACAAGTTCGTAAAGTTTGCGGATCGTTTCAGGCGCGATCGGTCGATCGTCCCAGCCATTGTGGGTGCGCGCATCCGTGAAAAGGGCCGCAAGGGCGGCATCATCCAGCATCGTCAATTTCTTATCCTTGGGGAGCGTGGGCGTCTTGTTTCAGAAAACTCATAAGTGTTCTGTTGAACCGTTCCGGTTCAACGACGTTCACTGCATGGGCGCCGAAATCCGAAAGAGCGAGTTGGGCATTCGGCAAACCATCCGCCAGGCGAACTGATCGCGAATAGGGCACGAGCAGATCATCGCGCGTGGCGACCACCAGCGTGGGAGTGTCGATCTCGCCGAGGCGGTCGTCGACATCAAAGGCGCGCAGGGCCGCGATGCGTCGCAAGATATTCGCCTTACCCTGGAAATGAGCGACGCCATGGTCGTCCTCGGCGCCCATTCGCTCCGCGTTTTCGGACATCCAGATGGCCGGGTAGAGAAAGAGAGGCTGGGCTTTGACAAATGCCTCGACACCAGAGCGTTCGAGCAGTTCAACGCGAACGTCGAAGCATCGGCCGGAATGTGGATCAGCCTTGCTCCATGCGTTGACGAGAACAAGCCGATCGATCAACCCGGGCCGCCGCAGCGCAATATCCAGACCGATCAACCCGCCAAGCGCATGGCCGACGAAGTCGAAGCGATCGAGCTGAAGCTCGCTCGCGATCGCCAGCACATCATCCGCCATGGCGCCAACTCCACCCTCCGGCACGTCACCACCGGTTCGGCCCGTACCACGGTGGTCGTAGGTGACAATGCGAAACTGGGTGGAAAGCGCCTCGATCTGAGGCGCCCAGTAGCGACCGGATCCACCAAGGCCGGAGGAGAGGATCACTGTCCCGGCCTCCGGATGATCAATCCCATGAACCTCGAAATGCATGCTCTTACTTCTTGCCAATATGAGCGACGGTGGCGATTTCGACCAATGCATCCGGTTTTACGAGGCCGCACTGGACGCAGTAGCGCGCTGGCTTGTCGCCCGGAAAATATTCGGCATAGACAGCGTTGACGGCCTGATAGTTGGACCAGTCCGTGACGAAGATGTGGTTCATCGTCACGTCCTCCATCGTGCCGCCAGCCGTCTCGATCACCGATTTGATCGTTTCGAGCACGTGCCGTGTCTGTCCGCCTGCGTCGCCTACGTGGACGACATCGTTGTTCTTGTCGAAGGGCAGGGTGCCCGAGACGTAGACGACGCCATCGGCGAGAGTGCCCGGCGAATAGGGTGCGATCGGCTTCTGTGTTCCGACCGGAACGACGATAGACTTTGGCATTGAAACTCTCCTTAAGGGGTGGCCGGGGCTGCTTGAGAAATGACGCCGCAGAAGTCGTTGACCGTCGCAACCCAGCCAAAGAACTTTTCGACGTTGTAGACGGTCGCTTGCTGAATGAAGTCCGGGCCGAGGTGGTGGGTGGCGTCCTCGAGCATCACCCCGAAATATTCGAGATGAAACGCGTCCCGCAGCGAGCTCTCCACGCAGACATTCGTCGCGATACCGACAAAGACGAGATTGCGAATCCCCCGTGCGCGCAGCACGCTGTCCATGTTTGTGTTGAAGAAGCCGCTGTAACGGGTCTTCGGAACCAGGATATCGCCGGGCAGGGGCTGCAACTCGTCGACGATCGCGTAGTCCCAGGTGCCTTTGGCGAGAAGCTTGCCGTGCAGTTCCGGCCGCTGACGCATCGTCTTCAGCGCATTGGATTTGTGGTAGTTCGGCGAGCCCGGTCCTCCGGCCTCCACGTAGTCCTTGTCCCAGCCGTTCTGGAAGTAGATGACCTGCACGCCCGCCGCGCGCGCCGCGTCGAGCGTCCTCCTTATGTTGGCAATCGTGCCCTTGGCGCCGGCTATGTCGAAGCCAGCGAGATCGACATAACCACCCTCCGTCGAGTAGGCGTTTTGCATGTCGACAACGACGACAGCGGTCTCGCTCGGTTTCAGGGTGATCGGCTCAGGACGGGCGGGCAGGGTGACGCTCTGCGCATGCTCTTGAGGTGCGACATATCCAGCTGCAGCGGTGCTCATTCTGCAGCCTCCAGCATCGGCTTGATATGCTGCCGGCACTTCATCAGGGGCTGGATCTTCGTTCCGAAATCCTCGACGCCCTTCACGAAATCATCGAAGGTCAGAAGCACACCGCCGGTTCCCGGTACCGTCGGCACCTCATCAAGCAGCGCGGCGACTGTTTCGTATGAACCGACCAGCGTTCCCATGTTGATGTTGACCGCCGATACCGGATCGGCCATCTGCCGAACGTTGGTGTCCGCGCCGGATTTCGTGTCGGCTGCGCCCTGCAAGCCAAGCCAGGCAATGGCCTCCTGGTCGGCGCCATCCTTGTAGCTCTCCCACTTGGCGCGGGCCGCCTCGTCAGTCTCGTCGGCGATCACCATGAAAAGCACGAAGGAGGAGACATCGCGGCCGGTCTTCGCTGTTGCCGCCTGCAAGCGCTCGGCGGCTGGGGCGAACGCCTTCGGCGTGTTCACTCCAACGCCGAAGCAGAAGTTATAATCGGCATATTGTGCCGAAAACTCCATACCTGCATTCGAGGAGCCCGCGCAGATGACCTTCATGTGGGTCTGCGGCTGGGGCGAGAGACGGCAATCGTCCATCTGGAAGAACTCGCCTTTCAGATCGCTCTTGCCGGTTTCCCAGAGGTCCCTCAGAACCGTTGCGTACTCACCCAGATAATCGTAGCGCTTGGTGAAATACTCATCGCCGGGCCACATCCCCATCTGCGAATATTCCGGCCGCTGCCAGCCGGTCACAAGATTGAGGCCAAACCGGCCATTGGAGATGGAATCGATTGTCGACGCCATGCGGGCGACGATGGCGGGTGGCATCACAAGCGTCGCTGCAGTCGCAAACAGCTTGATTCGCGTCGTGACCGCAGCCAGCCCAGACATCAACGTGAAGGATTCGAGATTGTGATCCCAGAACTCGGTCTTGCCGCCGAAACCACGGAGCTTGATCATCGACAGCACGAAGTCGAGACCGTACTTCTCCGCCTTCAGCGTAATTTCCTTGTTCAGCTCGAAGGTCGGCTTGTACTGCGGTGCGTTCTCAGACAGCAACCAACCATTATTTCCAATCGGAATGAAAACACCGACTTCCATATTCTGCTCTCCTCTTGAGGCGACGGGCGGCCGCGGCCTTGGGTTCGCAGTATTGAATGCAGGTTGCGTGCCACTCTAAAAACATCAATAAAATCAACGCCACGCTTGTTGATGCTCTCTGTTTATTTATCGTTTGGTCAATTTTTTATCGGATGATAAATTTTCTGCCGAAATGACGGTCATTGCCGCCTACATTTTCACCAGTGCAAGATTTTGCCCACAAACTACCCACCAGATCGCCGCGGAAGGCGTCCGAGAAGTGTGCTCCGACCATGGGGCGATTGGTCCGCGAAACCTGTTTACGACACAGTCCTCCGGCCCTCCGAACCGCAAGCCTTCAGGTTCTTGTCAGAAAAGATCGTCATCCAGCGTCGGCGCGGACCGTCGATCTCCTGTGGCTCTCCCCCGAGATGTCCCGCGCCAGTAATCTTCTGGAGACAATCGCTTGAGCGACAATAAAATGAAGGCCGGAGCGAATGCCTTCCGGCCAGCAATCGGCGCAGTAACGCTCTGCCTGATAACGACCGCCTACATCCTGCTCGTGACCAACCGCACATTCTGGACCAAGGCGTTCGGATATTTCGAGGCCGATCACCTCTCGTTTGCGCTTTTCCTCACCGGCATCGCGGTGGCGAGCATGGCGTTCATCACTGCCTTTTCGGCAAAGTATATTACCAAGCCATTCCTGATCTTCTTCATTCTCGTCTCATCCGCGGCATCCTGGTTCACGGACCAGTTCGGCGTGATCGTCGACAGGGAGATGATCCGCAACGCCGCCGTTTCGACCGGTGCCGAGGCCGGCCATCTCATCACCACGCGGTTTGCGATCCACCTGCTGCTGACCGGCATCCTGCCGTCTCTGCTCATCCTGTGGGTTCGGATCCAGCACCGTCCCCTACTGCAAAAGCTTGCGCACAATACCGCGGTCGTCGTGGGGTGCCTCGCGGTTTTTGCGGCCGTGGGCCTCGGCAACTACCGGACATTTGCCGGCGTCGGGCGCGCTCACAACGACATCCTCGACACGCTCAATCCATTTGCCCCGATCACCAGCGCGGTGAAATTCGCCATTTCTCTCCAGCGTGACGCACGCGTCGTTGCCCAGCCGTTGGGAACCGACGCTCACCGCGTCGGTTCTATAAATCCGGCCAAGCCACGCGTAACCATCCTCGTTGTCGGAGAAACGGCACGCGCGGAGGATTTCTCGCTTGGCGGATACAAGCGCGAGACGAATCCTGAGCTGAAGAAGCAGAATGTCGTGTACTTCCAGAACACGAGCAGCTGCGGCACGGCGACAGCCGTTTCGCTGCCGTGCCTGTTTTCGGTCTACACAAGAAATACCTATACGCACCGCAAGGGTCTGGAAACACAGAACCTCCTGGACGTCCTTGCCAACGCGAAGGTGACGAGCACCTGGCTCGACAACGACACCGGCAGCTATCACGTCACCGATCGCGTTTCCTACACCTACCTGCCTCCGTCGGCCGATCCGCGCTTCTGCAAGGACGGCGAATGCCTCGACGACATCCTTTTGGACAAGGTGGACGCATGGCTCGACAAGGTGAACGGCGACAGCGTCCTTGTCCTTCATCAGCTCGGCAGTCATGGCCCCGCATACTTTGCGCGCTACCCCGAGGAATTCCGGCGCTTCAAACCGGATTGCCGCGCCAATGATTTCGGAAGCTGCTCGCCTGAGGAAATCAGGAACGCTTACGACAATACCATCCTCTATACTGACCACCTCGTGGCGTCGGTCATCGAGAAGGTAAAGCGGCGTTCGGAGAACCTGACGGGAGCTGTCGTCTATCTATCGGATCACGGCGAGTCACTGGGCGAGAACGGTATATATCTCCATGGCACGCCGTATTTCATTGCTCCGTCGCAGCAGACGCACGTGCCATTCCTTGCCTGGCTGTCGGATGACCTCCAGAAGACCGCCGGCTTCGATACGGCATGTCTGGCAAACCGGGCAGGCGAGACCTACTCGCACGACAACTTCTTCCATAGCATCCTGGGCCTCATCGATGTCTCGACGAAGGTCTATGATCCGAAGCTTGACGTGTTTGCCGGATGCAGGCGGCAGCCAGCCAACGTTGCATCGCTAACGACCAACTGACCCGAGTGCCGGCTTGCGCCATTTCTGGCGCTGGCCGGCGCTTCCATCCCCCAAATGCGGGCTAGGCGGGGCTGCCACCGCTGCAGTTCAAGAAGCGTCAGATTAGGTTTAATACAGCTGCGTCGGAGCGCAGCCCCTGAACAGCATCTCGGAGCTATCGAGACACCGAAAACAATGTTATCCTAATATACGGATGGTGAAATGTAATATTGTCGATCTCGCAGGTGGAGAGAACAATGCAGGATTACTCACCTTATCTTCCGCGACGCGCCCGAACGCTCGTAGCGTCTCACGCATTTCTTGCCTTCGTAATCTCTTTCGGTTCCGCGTTGGCGCAACAGGCCACCCCCGAGCAACGGAGTGCAGTCAGGGCAGCCTGCCGCGCGGACTTCATAGCGCAGTGCTCAGGCGTAACGCCTGGCGGCATCGAGGCACTGACCTGCCTGAAGAAGCATAGCGCGACACTCTCCGAGAGCTGCCAAAAGGCAGTGTCCGCCATAACTGCACCCAAGAAGGCGACGGCATTCTCGCCAACCGAAGCACCGGCCGCACCGGTTATCCTCGTGGCGTCGCCCACCACCGCTCAGCGTAATGCGATCAAGTCGGCTTGCAGCTCCGATTTCATGAAGCTGTGCGCGGGTGTCACGCCGGGCGGCGCCGAAGCGCTTTCATGCCTGCAGAAAAACAACAGCGCCCTATCGGGCTCGTGCCAGCAGGCAGTCGGCGCACTATCAACCGGCTCGGCTCCCGCAGCGAGCCCTCCGGCCGCAGGCGGAACGACCACAGCAAGCCCACCGGCAGCCATGCCGTCGTTCACTCCGAGACAAGAAGTCAGGATTGTGCGCGAGACCTGCGGAGGGGATTTCCGCCGCCTTTGCAGCACCGTGCCGCTTGGCGGCGGTCGCGGCATTGCATGTCTGAGGGAAAATCTCTCTCATCTCTCGGCGGGCTGCCAGAAAGTCCTGACCAAGGGTCTCTGAGAGACCAAAGGCGTTTCTCCTCGCAGCAAACAGGCCCCTATGCCTGCGACACTGGAGCTGTCTCCTTGTTGCGCCTTGTCTTTCGGTATTCCTCGAAGCGCTGCAGTACGACGTAGAACGACGGAACGAACAACACCGCCAGGCAGGTCGATGCAATCATACCGCTGAAGACCGAGATCCCGATCGACTTGCGCGCGGAAGCGCCCGCACCGGACGCAAGCACCAGCGGCAGAACGCCAAGGATGAAGGAAAAGGACGTCATCAGGATCGGCCGGAAACGCAACCGTGCCGCTTCGATTGCGGCATCGCCGATCGCCATTCCCTCCGCGCGCTTGTCACGTGCATATTCCACGATCAGAATTGCGTTCTTGGAGGCAAGTGCGATCAGAAGGATGAGACCAATCTGCGTGTAGAGATTGTTGGCAACGCCGGTAGCGGTCAATGCGCCGACGGTCCCGATCAGCGCAAGCGGCACTGCAAGAAGCACCGCTAGGGGCAGAATCCAGCTCTCATACTGGCCGGCCAGCACGAAATAGACCAGCAGCAAGGCCAGCGCGAATACCACATAGATCTGCGAGCCGACGGCCTTCTCCTGATAAGAAAGTGCGCTCCATTCGAACCGGGTGCCCGGCGAAAGCGTCTGGTCGGCAAGTTGCTCCATGAGCTGCAGCGCCTGGCCGGAGCTGAAGCCGGGGGCTGACCCGCCCACGATTGTGGCTGTCGGGTAGAGGTTAAAGAGACTGATCAGCGAAGGCCCCTGGCTCTCCGTAATATCGATAACGGTGTCGAGCGGGATCATCGTTCCGTCCCCCGCCTTCACCTTAAGATTGGCGATGTCGGCGGCACTCACGCGCGCTTCGGGCGAAGCCTGCACATAGACCTGGAATGTGCGGCCGAACGTGTTGAACTGGGTGACGTAACTAGACCCCACATAGCCGGAAAGCGCCGAGAACACTTGTCCCGTCGTGACGCCGAGCGTTTCAGCCTTGATGCGATCCACCGAGATCGCCAATTGCGGCACCTCGGAGCGGAATGTGGAGTTCAGCCTCTGCAATGAGGATTGTGCATTGCCGTTCCTGACGATCGTTTCCGCCAGTGTCTGCAGAAGCGGATAGTCGAAGTTACCGCTGGTCAGCTCAACCTGCATGGTAAAGCCGTTTGCGTTGCCGATACCCTGGATCGGAGGGGGTACGACGACGAGCGTCCGCGCCTCCAGAACCTTCTCGAGATCGACATTCAGGCGGTCGTAGATGGAACGCAGGTCCTGGCCCTTCTGCTTTCCACGCTCGCCCCAGTCCTTCAATACGACATAGGCGACACCAGCATTTTGAAGGCTCGCATTGTTGTCGAGGATCGAGATACCGCTGATCGTCAGCACCTGGTCCACACCCGGCGTCGCCTGTGCGATCGCGCCGACCTGCGCCATGACGGCATCTGTTCGCTCCTTTGAAGCTCCGTCCGGCAGCTGAGCGCTGATCAGGACATAGCCTTGATCTTCGACCGGCAGGAACGCCGTCGGCTGGCGGGTCAAACCCCATATGGCGATGGAGATCAGGACGAGCGCCACGATGACCGATACCGCGCTATGGCGGACGAGACCGCCGATGAGCCTGACATATCCCCTCTCGCCAGCCGCATAGATCCTGTTGAAACCGCGGTAGATGAAGTTGCGCTGCTCCGGCGGCACCGGTGGACGCAGCCACAACGCGCATTGCGTCGGCTTCAACGTCATCGCGTTGATGGCACTGATCAGTGCCGTCGCGGCGATAACAAGCGCGAACTGTCTGTAGAGCTGGCCGGTCAGGCCGGGCAGGAAGGCGGCTGGAATGAAGACCGCCATCAGGACAAGGGTGATCCCGATCACCGGCCCGAACAGCTCGTCCATCGCCGCCTCGGCGGCTTCTCTGCCCGGCATGCCTTCTTCTATCTTTCGCGCAACGCCTTCCACGATGACGATCGCGTCATCGACGACGATGCCGATCGCAAGGACGATGGCAAACAGGGTCGACAGGTTGACGGTGAAATTCAACGCCGCCATCGCGGCAAATGACCCAATGATCGTCACCGGCACCGTTGTCGCCGGCACCAGCATGGCGCGCCAGTCCTGAAGGAAGATGAGGATGACGACAAGGACGAGAACGCCGGCTTCAATCAACGTCATGTAGACCTCGCTGATGGAGGCCTTGACAAATTTCGTCGTGTCGAAGGGAATTTGGTAGGCAAGGCCCTGCGGGAAGCTCTTGGAGAGCTCGGTCATGCGCGCGGAAACCTCCTCGGCGACGGTAATGGCATTGGCCTCGGGTAGCTGGGAAATGCCGATGCCGGTCGCAGGCTGACCGTTCTGCATGAAGGACTGGCTATAACTCTGGGCACCGAGCTCAACACGGCCGATATCGCGAATACGGGTGATGCGCCCACCGTCCTTCGCATCGACCTTGACGATGATGTTCTCGAAATCGGGCGCGTCATTCAGACGCCCGTCGATGTTCAGCGTGTATTGGAAGTCCTGCCCCTTCGGAACAGGCGGCATCCCGACCTGTCCTGCGGCAACCTCCTGGCTCTGCTGCTGCACGACATTGATAATATCCTGCGGTGTCAGCCCGCGTGCCTGCAGGAGATCGGGATTCATCCAGATGCGCATGGCGTATTGCCCGGCACCGAATACGGTCACGTTGCCGACGCCGGGCAGGCGGGAGAGCTCATTCTGGAGGTTGATGACGGCGTAGTTTGACAGGAACAGGCTGTCATAACGCCCGTCGGGCGACGTCAGCGTAACAAAGCCGAGGATCGCGGTGGATTTCTTCTGTGTCGTGACGCCCTGCGCCTGCACCGCATCCGGCAGCGACGACATTGCTGTTGCAACGCGGTTTTGGACCAGCACCTGCGCTTGGTCAGGGTCGGTACCGATGGCAAAGGTCACCGTCAGCGAGTAGGTACCGTCGCTGGCGCTTGTCGACTGCATATAGAGCATGTCCTGGACGCCATTGACCTGCTGCTCGATCGGCAGGGCAACGGTGTCGATCAGCGTCTTCGCGCTCGCGCCAGGGAAGCGCGTGGTGACCTGCACGGTTGGAGGTACGACGTTCGGGTACTGCGCCACCGGCAGCTGGAAAATCGCCACGACGCCCAGCAACACGAAGACCATGGCGAGGACGTTGGCAAGCACAGGCCGCTCGATGAAGAAGCGCGAGATCATGCTGTTGTCCTCAACTGGTCGGCTAAGACGATCGCAAACTCATGGAGTAGTGGCAGTTCCCGCCGCGCTCGGTGCGGCAGCCTTCATGTCGATTTTCTCAGGTGAGACCTTGTTTCCGGGAACAGCCTGCTGGATCCCCCCGATCACCACCCAATCGGCCGCGTCGAGCCCGGATTCGATAACGCGCAATTCGCCTTCGCGCTGGCCAGTCTTCACCGGCCGCTGCTCAACGGTGTCGTCTTTCCCGAGAACCAGCACATAGCTACCCTGCTGGTTTGTCCCGATGGCATCGTTGCGCACCAGCAGCGCCTTGTCATCGTGGCCGACGGGGACGCGAACTCGCACGAAAAGCCCCGGGATCAGCGCCCGTTCCTTGTTGTCGAAGAGACCTCGTACCTGCAGCGTGCCTGTCGAGGTATCGAGCTGCGGAGACACATAGTCGAGATGCCCCTTGTGCGGGTAGCCTTCCTCGTTCTGCAGGCCGATCTCAACGGGGATGTTGGGAAGGTCCGTCTGTTTCAGCGTGCGGCCCTGTTTCGCCAGCATCTGCTTGATCGACAGAACCTGCGTCTCGCTGACATTGAAATAGGCATAGAGCGGGTCGGTCTGGACAATTGTCGCAAGCGTCGTCGGGCCGGATACACCCACGAGTTCGCCGATATCGACGAGATGGTTGGTCACCGTTCCGTCGAACGGCGCCAGCACTTGCGTGTAACCGAGATTGATCGTGGCAAGTTCCAGGCTCGCCTGCGCATTAAGTATCGTTGCGTTGGCTTCGTCGTAAGTGGCCTTCGCACTATCCACGGCGGTCTGGGTCGTGACCTCCTGCTTCATCAGATTGAGCTGGCGATCATATTCCTGCTTCGCCCCGACCTGCGATGCCTGGGCGGACGCAAGCGTCGCCTTTGCCTGATCGACCTGTGCTTGATAGGTCTCCCGTTCGATGCCAAAGAGCTGCGTACCCTTGGTAACCGGGGTTCCGTCGCGGTAGTCGATCGATTGGATATAGCCGATGACACGGGCTTCGATATCGACCGAGTTGAGCGCCCCCGTATTGCCGGTCAGCTCGAAGTATTGAGTCACCGATTCCTGTACGGGGAGCGCTATGTGCACGACAGGCGGGGGAGGCGGTGCGTAGCTGTTGTTGGGCCGGTCGCACGAGGCGATGAACGTCACGCATGAAAGCGTCACCAAGACCTGCAGAGCCTGACTGAACCCTTTACGCATTGTCGCTGCCCCAGACAATCTTCGGCGTTTCCAGTCGTCATGCGCGCCCTGTCGCTGCCAGCCGTCTCGCAGGTCCAAGGCATGAAACAATATGAGGGGGCTATAGCGCAAATTGCAATAGCATTTACGAATATACCACTATCGGCTAAACGCTCGACTTCCGCCTTCCAATCAGCCACAACCGGTAATAGAAAAAACTCAAAAACGCCCTAGCGATCGCCTTCCCATTGAAGCGCTGCGGTGGCGACCGGATAGTCCCAGAGCCCGATCTCTTCATCGGTCAGAAGCGCAAGCGTCACGGACAGTCCCCGCATGTCGAGCGAGGTGACATAGGTTCCGACCAGGGACCGCGCGATGTGAATATGCCGCTCTTCCATCCAATTGCGAGCCGCATTGTATGCAACGTACAATTCTGCGGGTGGCGTGCTTCCCAGCCCGTTCAAGAAGAGCAGCGCTCTCGTGTCGGCCGGCGGCGAAAGATCATTCAAGATCGTCGTGCATAGCCGGCTGACAATCTGGTCGGAAGCACAGAAGGCTTCGCGTGAATAGCCGGGCTCGCCGTGGATGCCGACACCCAATTCCATCTCGTCAGGCCCAAGCGCGAAGGTCGGCCGGTCCGTTTGAGGCACCGTGACACCGCCAAGCGCCACGCCCATCGATCGCACCCTGTCATTCAACTGCTCACCGAAACGCTTCAATTCGGCAAGCGGCACGCCTTGCTCAGCCGCCGCCCCGAGCAGTTTCTCAAAGATTAGCGTGCCGGCGACGCCGCGGCGTCCACGTCCGTCACCAGCCCGCGCCGTTTCGATGTCGTCGCGGACGATGACCATTTCGATCCGGTGGCGGTCCGCTACCATCTCCATCGCCATCTCGAAGTTCATCACGTCGCCGTCATAATTCTTCACGATGACAAGGCAGCCTGCACCGGTATCGGCCTCCTCGATCGCCCTGATGATCTGGGTAGGAGTTGGGGAGGTGAAGGTGTGTCCGATGCAGGCGGCATCCAGCATGCCGCGACCGATGAAGCCGATATGCATGGGCTCATGGCCGGCGCCGCCGCCCGAGACGACAGCGACCTTGCCGGGCGTCAGATACTTGCGCCGCACACATTTGCGATCCCTGTCGAACACCAGAAACGTCTCATGAGCCCGCACGAAGCCTTCAACGCTTTCGGCGACCATCGTTTCCGCTGTGTTCATGAACCTCTTCATCGAGCCCCTCCCAAGGCGGCGATTACGATAGCAAATTCATCGGTCTTCCGTCATCGATCAATCCGCCCCACCGGAGATCGCGACAATCTTCTGCACGAGGTCCGAGATGGCCTCTTCCAGCAGGCGATTGCGCCGCTCGTCGCCGAAATCCGGCACCATCAATGAAAGGTGGCGTAGTTTTTCCGAATTGCCGAGTTCCGGCAGCTTTCCCGGATGAGCATCCTGATACGCGCCAAGAAAGCGTTCCTGCTCGGCGGCGCTGAAATGGCAAACCCGAAAGATGGTTGCCAGGTGGCGTGCTGGCAAAGGTGTCGCATAGCTCGGATTGGTGATCTGCGTGACAAAACTGCGATGCTTTCCGAGCTCCGTCGCCAGACGTTGGCGCGTTCCGGAAGGTCGGTTGTCGATGATCTGAGCCAGAATAGACTTGTAGGCGATAATGGCGTCTTCGGTTTCTTCGCGCGCCATTTTATTCTCCGGCTGCCGTGGTCCCATCGGCGTTCAAACCGATGAGTGCCGACCTTATCGCGGGAAGTCGTGCGGGTGCCATGGAAAAATGACGTATGCCGGCGGCAAGAAGCGCCGACAGGTATTGCGGATCGCCGGCCATGTCCCCACAGATGCTCATCGGCTTTGTCGAAGCGAGCCGAGCTGCGTTTGCCAGGATCCGGAGCACGGCAGGTGAGGTCTTCCGGCTGTCCGCCGTCACGGCGCGACGTGTCGACGCCGCAAGGTACTGCGCCAGGTCATTCGTGCCGAACGAAAAGAAATCAGCGGTCGCAAACGTATCCAGCATCACGGCTGCAGCAGGCACCTCGACCATCATGCCGATGGGCGGCATGCAATAGGGCAGGCCGCGCCGATCAAGCTGAGCTGCCTCCTCCTGGAATATTCGCCGCATCGCCTCCACTTCACCCGGAAAGGTCACCATTGGCAGCAAGACGGCCAGTTTGCCGAACACCGCCGCGCGAAGCAGCGCACGCGCCTGAACACGCGCGATCTCGGGTCTTTCGAGCAGCAACCGGATGCCCCGCAGCTCGGCATGTACATCCTCGAGCCCCGAGAGCGGTTTGTCACCCCCGACGTCCAGCATCCGGATCGCAACCGACTTCCCGTCGGCCCACTCGAGCACCCGCCGATAGATCGAGAGCTGCTTCTCCTCGTTGGCAGCATCGGCGATAGACGATATCGCGAACTCCGTGCGCATCAGGCCAACGCCTGCAATCGCTCTGATGCTCACCGCATCGACCTCGGACGGATCGTTCAGGTTGACCGACAATAGAACCGGCTTGCCATCCGCCGTGTTCAGCATTCCGTTGTCGGACGGCTCTGTGTGGTCGTGCCGCCGGGCTGCCGGTCGCGGCACCATTCGCATCACCGTGTTGCCTGTCGGCAGGAAAACCATACCAGCATCGCCCTCCACGGTAATCGGCGCACCCTCGGCAACCGTGAAATCGCCGGCTCCGACCACCATCGGCACGGATCTCGATCGCGCAAGCAGCGCGACATGGCCGACGGCACTGCCTTTATGCAGCACTATGCCTCCGCCCGCGGACCAATCATGGGCAAGAAAACGGCTGGGCTCCATGTCACTGCCGACGAACACCGAACCGGCTGGAAAATCCTTGATCGGCTTGCCTGTCAGTGCGCCGAGCACGCGGTTCTTGATATCCTGGATATCGACGGCGCGGGCCCGCATCTGCTCCTCGTCCGCGCCCTCCAGCTCGGTAATGTATCCATCAAGGGTGCCTACCCATGCGAAGACGACATTCTCTCCGGCTTTCACCCGGGCAGTCGTTGTGGCCGCGATTGTGGGATCACGCAGAACCTCGATCTGGAAATCGATGATGTCATGGCTTTCAGGATCGGCGCCTTCCGCAAGCCGCTGCAACTCGCCGATCGCCGTTTGTACGGCCCCGGCCAAAACCTCATGCCCGGATGTCGCCTGCTGGCCAGCAGCGAACTCCGCGGTCGGCTGCGCTGCAAGATAGGCCGGCCCTACCGCGATGCCGGGCGAAGCGCTGATCGCTCTTTGCCTAAACCGTTCGGCCATGCTTCATTTCCTCATCGAAGTTGCGTTCGATGAGCTCCTTCAATGCCCTGATCGCCTCCTCGGCGAGAATCCCGTCGGCCCTTATCCGCAGGACGGATCCCTTGCGGATCTTCGCGCCCATGATCTTGATAATGCTCTTGCCGTTCAGCCAGATGTCGCTGCCGTTGACCGCGACTTCGATCGAACAGGGAAAGGATTTTGCAAGCCGCGTGAAGGTCACGGACGGGCGCGCATGCAGCCCCACGCCGTGCTTGACTTCAACCTCGGTCTGGCAACTCGAATGCACTGTATCATCCTTTCGCTTGTCGATACGCAACCTGTCGGTCATCAGGGGGAGAGCTCCTCCGCCGTAGCGACGACCCTCGCCAAGGTGGCACCGCCGGAAGCCTCTGCAGCCGCCATCACTGCACCTTCCACCAACGGCGCGTTGCAGATGGAAACCAGCCCCGACCGAGGCGCTCCCAGCATCTCGATCGCCATCTCGCTGTTTGTCTCGGCACCGCCGAGATCGACGAAGACGGCGACGCCGGCATCCGACCACGCCGTCTCTATGGCACGAAGGATGCCCGCCGCGTCCGTGCCCAGCTCACCGCGAACATTGCCGCCCGACCATGCAAGCGGCACGCAATCACCCACCATCTGCCGCACCATGTCGGCAATTCCCTGAGCGACGAGGGGTGAATGCGAAACGATCACGATCCCCACATTGGTGGTCTTTCCGCTCATTGCAGATGCTGCTCCTCGAGATACCGGCATATCGCCGTGGTCAACAGGGCACAGCTCGATGCCCCTGGATCAATATGGCCGATCGAGCGGTCGCCAAGGTAGGAGGCGCGGCCGCGCATTGCTTTCATGGCCGCCGTCCCGGTAGCGGAATATTCGGCCCGAAGGGCGATCTCCCGAAGCGAAGACCGGCTCACAAGCGCGGCGTGGACGGGATAGAGGACATCGAGAAGCGTCTTGTCTCCCTCGTGCGCGCGACCCCGTTTCGCCACCGCATCGATCGCCTGCTTCAGCACCAGCGGAAAGTCGGCTCCATCGCGCATCCGAAGCTCGCGCCCGATTTCCATGAGCAGCGTCCCGTAGAGGGGGCCCGCCGCACCGCCGATGTTCATGACGAGTGTCAGACCGATCTTCTCGACAGCGTCGGGGAAGGGGAGGCTCGACAGCTGCGCACCTTCGGCACTCACCGCCTCGCAGCCGCGCTTCATGTTCGTTCCGTGATCCCCATCGCCGATTGCCCGATCCAGCGCGCAAAGATGATCGCTGTTGGCAACAATCGCCGCGCAACAGACCTCGATCAATTCCGCCAAATGGATTGGCTCCGGCTGCAATTCGAATCCTCCCAAAGGCTGTCTTCTATACGAGTCGCGCAGCAACCTCGAATGCGCGAGCGACAGCGACTGCTCCGGGATCGGCTACTCCCACCAGATCCCTTTCGCCGACATAGGATGCTCGCCCCGCCTTTGCTTTCGTCATCGTCTTCGTCGCCTCCGCGCCTGCCGCCGCCGCCGTGGCCGCCGCAACAGCGCCATCGGTGGCCAGAGCCTTCAGCGCAGGCGCAAGCGCATCGACCATCGTCCGGTCGCCTATGCCAGCCCCCCCATAGAACGTCATGCGATCGAGCCCGGCAAGCAGGGCCGCGGCGATATCCTGCTTCTCCGCCATCGCCTTGGCGGCAGCGGTGAAGAAGATCGACATCAGCACCCCGCTCGACCCGCCCATGCTGGTGCCGAGCGTGTCGCCGATCACAGCGAGTGTCGAGGCGGGTTGGTTCAGCGGCAGCCGGTCCATCCGAGCAAGAATGCTGCGTGCGCCCGTGGCAACCGTGGAGCCGGTATCTCCATCCCCGACGCGGCCGTCGAGCCGGTTAAGCTCGTCCTCCAGCGAAATGAGGTGGTCGCACAGCGCCGAGATGAGCCGGCGTGTCTGTTCATGGTTGCTGGCTGCGGCACGGCCATCTACCGCGGCCGGCGTCTGTGGTGCGGCAACGACCGTAATGGCGTGGCGTTCTACCACGGGTATCCAGGCATGCGGCACCACTGGCGCGGCCAGTGCCTTCTCGCGGCCTTCATCCAGCCGGATCAATGACAGAGAAAAGCCGTTCATGTTCAATGCCGTCATCATTGGCGCCGGACCGACGATCAATCGAACATGATTGCCCAGAGTGGACGAAAAGACGGCGTTTGCGATCACCGCCATTTCGAGCGGCGGTACGGCCCCAAGATTGTTGATCAGCAACGCATACTTGCCCCCGTCGCGAAGCTTTGCGGACAGTCGAGTGGTCATCGTGGCGACGATGTCGGCCACCGGCTGCAATGCAATGCGCTCGACGCCCGGCTCGCCATGGATCCCGAGCCCGAGCTCGCCTTCGTCCGCGCCCAGCCGACTTTCGTGAGCCTGCCCCGGCACACTGCAGGTGGAGAGCGACATGCCCAGCGATACGATGTCGGCAGCTGCGGAGGCGGCATGGGCCGCGACTGTCTTCAGGTCCGCACCGGCCTCTGCGTGATAGCCCGCGATCTTGTGTACGAAGAGCGTGCCGGCGACGCCGCGTGGCTGGTTGATATCGGGTATGGCGATATCGTCGGCTACGATCACCATTTCAACGTCGAACCCTTCGGCCCGTGCCTTTTCAGCCGCAAGACCGAAATTCAGACGATCGCCCGTGTAGTTCTTGACGATCAGCAGGACACCCATTGGACCAGTGACGGCACGGATTGCCGTCAGAACCGCATCCACGCTCGGTGACGCGAATATTTCACCGGAGACGGCGGCGGTCAGCATGCCTTTGCCAACGAATCCAGCATGCGAGGGCTCGTGTCCGGCGCCTCCACCGGAGACAATCGCCACTTTCGATTTGTCCCAATCGGCGCGCAGGATCACCTTGATGTCGGGGAAGGTATCCAGGCGGGCGAGGCGGCCCTCGCCAGTCGTCAGGAGCAGCCCGTCCAGAGCTTCCGTGACGATGTTTTCCCTGCGGTTGAAGAAGTGCTTCATTGATTGATACCCGTCTTTTCTGCTGGGCTGCTGATGATTGTTCGAACTCGGTCTTACGAGAGGCGCTGCCCGCTCGCGTCGAAATAGAGCGGATCGCGCAGTGTCAAGTTGATCCTGTCGCCGCGTTTGATGGCGAGATATGGGTCCGCAAGTGTGACGAGCTTGTGATCGCGGACACGGATATGCAGATGGTTCTGATCTCCGAGATGCTCGATCCAGTCAATCTCCGCATTGGCGTCCTTGCCCACGACGATATCCAGGTGTTCGGTGCGGGCGCCGACTGTTCTGGTACCTGCCGGCGGGTGTCCGCCTGGCAGAAGGTCGGCGGGCAACAGGTTGATGTGCGGCTGTCCGAGGCGTGCTGCAACATGCAGATTGGCCGGGTTGCCGTAGATCTCACGCGGCGTGCCGACCTGCATCAGCCGGCCCTCGGCAAGAATGCCGATTCTGTCGGCCATAGTCATGGCCTCGACCTGGTCATGGGTGACGTAAAGCAACGTCGACCCCAACTCCTTCTGAATGCGTTTGAGTTCCAGGCGAAGTTCGGCGCGCAGCTTGGCGTCCAGCGAAGACAGCGGCTCGTCCATGAGGTAGATCGAGGGCTGACGGACCAAGGCACGCCCGATCGCCACGCGCTGCATCTCACCACCCGAGAGCCTGGTCGACCGGTTCTCCAGCTTGTGATCGATCCGGACCATCCGGGCAACATCCCTGACGCGGCGATCAATCTCGCTGGCAGCCAGCCTGCGCACCGGTGCGCGCAGCGGGAAGGCGAGATTTTCGTAGACCGTCATGTGCGGATACAGCGAATACTGCTGAAAGACGAAAGCCACATCCCGCTCCGCCGGCGCTTCGCCACCGACATTGCGGCCGCCGATTTCGATGCGACCGCTTTCGGGCCGCTCCAGGCCGGCGATGAGGCGCAGCGTGGTTGTCTTCCCGGCGCCGGTGGGCCCCAGCAGCACGACAAACTCGCCGTCGCGGATTGCCAGGTCGAGGCTGGAAAGGGCACGCGTCTCACCAAAACTCTTGTTGAGCCCCTTGAGAACGACATCAGCCATTGTGAGCCTCCTGGTAAAGTGCCGACGCGAGCGCGCGGCCCGACTTGCAGTCGAAAAGCGCGAGGTTCGCGTTGCTGAACTCCAGGCCAACCGGCTCGCCGATGTGAAAGTTCCGGTTGGCGGGCACCCGCGCCTTGATGAGGCCGCTCGATGTCTCCACCGCAACGACCTGGTTTGTGCCGAGATATTCACTGCCATAGACGGCGCCGCGCAGTGGCGATGCGTCGTTGAAGCGAATGTGTTCCGGCCGCACTCCGAGCGCAAGCTCACCCACGGCCACGTCCTGACGAACTTCCGGCACCGAAACATCGACGCCGCCGAGCGAAACCGAGCGTGTTCCTTTTTGCAGGCCGGCATTGAACCGCATGAAGTTCATAGGCGGCGAACCGATGAAATCCGCGACGTACATGGTCGCAGGCTTGCTGTAGATTTCCTGCGGCGTTCCAAATTGCTCGATAACGCCGTGGTTCATCACCGCGATCTTGTCTGCCATTGCCATCGCCTCGTGCTGATCGTGCGTCACGTAGACGGTCGTGGCATGGATGCGGTTGTGCAGCTCGCGCAGTTCATGGACCATCACTTCACGAAACTCCGCATCGAGCGTGCCCAGCGGTTCATCCATGAGGAAACATTTCGGTCGGCGAACGATGGCGCGGCCGAGCGCCACGCGCTGCCGGTCGCCACCGGCAAGTCCCGACACCGAGCGGTCAAGGATGTGGTCGATCTGGAGCAGCCGAGCGGTCTCCTCGACGCGCTTGCGGATATCCGCCTTCGGCATGCCCTGCGACAACAGCGGAAATCCGATGTTCTTGCGCACGTTCATATGCGGGTAGAGCGCAAACAGCTGAAAAACGAACGCGATGTCACGAGCGCTGGCACGGTTGAACGTCACATCCTCACCGTCGAGATAGATCCTTCCGCTGGTCGGAAGCTCCAACCCGGCGATCATGCGCAGCGTCGTCGTCTTACCGCACCCGGATGGACCCAGTAGCGCCAGGAACTCCCCGTCATGGATGACGAAGTTCGAATCCTGAACCGCAACGAAGTTGCCGAACTGCTTGCGGAGATTCTCAATTCTGATGTCCGCCATGGTTCACTCCGGGAACTTCGAGACGATGATGAACATGACGGTTCCTGCCAGCAGCGTCACCAGCGAGTAGGTGTAGAGCACCAGCAGAAAGGGCTGGAACAACATGAGGAAACCGACAGCGATCAGGACGGTCGCAATGTTCTCCATCGGCCCGCGACGTAGAAAGAAGGGCCGCTTGGGAGCAACAGGGCGGGGTGTTTCAATCAGGTGCGTCATTTGCGGACCGCTCCGAAGGTGATGCCACGCAGCAGCTGCTTGCGCAGGAGAATGGTGAAGACGAGGATCGGGATCAGGAAGATCGTCGTGCCGGCCGCCACCGCCGGCCAATCCTGGCCGCCTTCGCCAATGATCGTCGGGATGAACGGTGGTGCCGTCTGCGCCTCGCCCGATGTCAGAAGGGCAGCGAAGGCATATTCGTTCCAGGCGAAGATCAGGCAGAAGACGGCCGTTGCCGCAATGCCGGTCGTTGCCTGCGGCAACACGACCTTCCAGAATGCCTGCAAGCGCGTGTAGCCATCGATCATCGCTGCTTCCTCGTATTCACGGGGAATCTCGTCGATGAAGCCTTTGAGCAGCCAGACGGCGAGCGAGACATTGACCGCAGTGTAAAGCAGGATCATGCCGAGCGCCGTGTCTGACAGACCCAACTCGCGATACATTAGGTAGATCGGGATCGCGACCGCGATCGGCGGCATCATGCGTGTCGACAGAATGAAGAATAGCAGGTCATCCGCGAGCGGCACTTTGAACCGCGAGAAACCATAAGCGGCAAGCGTGCCCAGGAAGACCGCCAGAAATGTCGAACCGAACGCGATCACCAGCGAATTGACGAAGCGCGGCAAGAAGTTTGAAGGGCCGGCAATCACCATATTGCGCTTGCGCGTCACCTCATCGCAGGTTCCGGTCGGCGCCGGCAATGCTGCGATATATTCGGGTGTCTGGCGCGTTCTCGTCGTAAGGAGATTGCAATAGCCCTCCACCGTGGGGCTGAAGACGATCTTCGGCGGGTAGCTGATCGAGTCCGGCGGCGACTTGATGCTGGTCAGAAAGATCCAGACGAGCGGGATCAACGTTATCAGGGCATAGACGATCACGATCGCACCGGCGACCCGCTTGCTCGTGGCGCTCGGCTCGACGACCGAATGGGCGGCGTTGACGGAGCTCATCTTTGCTTCACCTTGTTGAGAACCTTGACGTAGATGTTGGCAAGGCCGAACACCGCGACGAAGAGGACGATAGCGAAGGCAGAGGCACGGCCGGTCGCCCAGCTTTCGAATGCCGCCCGCTTGAGGGTGATCGAGGCGACCTCGGTGACCGAGCCCGGCCCGCCGCCCGTCAACAGCGTGACCATGTCGAACATCTTGAAATTCTCGATGCCACGAAAGAGGACGGCGAGCATGATGAAGGGGAGGGCCATTGGCACCGTGATCGACCAGAACTGCCGCCACGCCGACGCGCGGTCCACCTCTGCTGCCTCGTAGATATAGTCGGGGATAGAGCGCAGGCCGGCCAGGCAAATGAGCATCACATATGGCGTCCACATCCAGGTATCGACGATGACGATGGCCCAGGGCGCCAACGAGACATTGCCCAGCATCTGGATGTCGGCGGTCGGGATTCCGGTGACCAACGAAACCGCATAGGCAAAGAGCCCGATCTGCGGTTCATAGAGGAACCGCCAGAAATTGCCGACCACGGCAGGCGACAGCATCATCGGAATGAGGATGATGGTCGTCCAGAAGGCATGGCCGCGAAACTTGCGATCAATCAGATAGGCCAGCGCAAAGCCGATTACGGTTTGCAGCAGGATCGTCCAGAACACGAAATGCGCCGTGGTCTGCATGGCTTGCCAGATATCCGGATCGGTCAGAACGCGCTCGTAATTGCTGAAGCCGACGCCTTGAACCGGTGCATTCGGCCGATTGGCCCGGTAATTCGTGAACGACAGATAGATTGCCCAGATCAGCGGAAATATGTTGATCGCGAGCAGCAGCGTGATGGCAGGTGCGATGAACACCCAGGCGATAGCTCGATCGGATAGGCCGCGGACACGTCGGGCGACAGATACGGGCGTCGCCCTTGCTGTCACGTCAGCCGCCTTCTCGACGATGGAAGAATGGGAGATATTCAAGATGTCACCTGGTCTTTGCGTATGTGAGACATCTGGCGGCTCGGCCCGTTTGCCGATCCGAGCCGCCATCTTGACGATCAGGTTGGATGCCCAGCGGGACACTAGATCTTGCCGTCGTCCTTGAAGACCTCGGTCCAGTCCTTCACCAGCCCGTCCAGCGCTTCCTGGGCAGTCCCGTTACCGGCGACTACATAGTTGTGGACGCGCTTCTGCATGTCCTGGAGCAGGGTGGCGTAGCTCGGCTCGGCCCAGAAATCCTTGACGATTGCCATGGAGTCCAGGAACGCCTGAGCATAAGGCTGGCTTGCTGCAAAGTCCGGCGCATTGACGACCGCCTTCAGGCAGGAATAGCCACCAAGCTTCCACCATTTGGCCTGCACATCAGGCTGGGCGAACCATTTGATGTACTGCAGCGCCGCATCCTTCTTGTCGGAGTAGGACACGACGGAGATGCCCTGGCCGCCAAGCTGGGCGAAATGCTCTTTTTCCGCAGGGTTGGGGAAGAACCCGATCCTGTCGCCGCCCACCTTCTCGTCCTTGTAAAGGCCGGGCCAAGTGAAGGCAAAGTTCATCTGCATGGCAACCTGACCTGATTTGAAGGCATCAGCGGATTCCACCATGTAGACGTTGGAGCTGCCGGGCGGTGTGCAGCAATCATAGAGAGCCTTGTAGAACTCCAGACCCTTGACTGCTTCAGGAGAATTGACGAAGCCTTCCATTTCATAGGGCTTCTTCGGGTTTTCGTATTGGAAACCCCAGTCGTAGAGGACGTTGGTCACGCCCATGGTGATACCTTCCGAGCCGCGCTCGGTGTAGATCGACGCGCCGTAGACGGTCTTTCCATCGATCTCACGCTTCTGGAAAAACTCGGCGATCTGCTTCAACTGATCATAGGTCTTTGGCGCCGCCAGTTCCCAGCCGTACTTTTCCTTGAATTCTTTCTTCAGCTCCGGTCTTTCGAACCAGTCCTTGCGATAGGTCCAGCCCACGACGTCGCCCATGGCGGGCAGCGCCCAGTAATTCGGGGTGTTCTTCGGCCACTCGGAATAGCCCACGACTGTCGCCGGCACGAAGTCATCCATCTTGATGCCTTCCTTGTCGAAGAAGTCGTTCAGCTTGACATAGTGGCCATTCTCAGCCGAGCCGCCGATCCACTGGCTGTCGCCGATGATCAGATCACAAAGCTTGCCATGAGAGTTCAGTTCGTTGAGGAACCGGTCGGCGTAACTAGTCCACGGAACGAACTCGAACTTCATGTCCGTTCCCGTCTTGGCGGTGAAGTCCTTCGACAGTTCGACGAGCGCGTTTGCAGGGTCCCAAGCGGCCCAGCACAGTGTCAACTGATCGGCTTTTGCGAGGTTGGGCAATGCCGACGACAACACGATTGCCGAGGCAAGCCCGATGAGGGCTTTCGATCTTTTCTGCATAAGTTCCTCCCAGAACCAAAGCCGGCCCGGCCGGCAGCACAAGTTCACCCATTTCTAGAGAATGCTCACATGAACTCCTCGACCATCATGTTTAGCAATATGTTTAACGCTAAACATTTTTATAAACATTGCAAGCGACATTCGATGCTGCGTTGCAGCGCGGATGAAAAACGGGCGCCGGAGAGGGGAGAGCCGTGAATGTTGTCTGAAAATTCGGCTTGGGGAGCTATTCTGACCGATAGGACTATGGTCTATTCTCGCACCGCAGATCGACCTGACGCGGTGCCGTCGCTTCGACCGCGCTCACTGGCCGCAACGCTCGAAAAACAATGGAGCAGACGATGATCTTCCGACAATTGTTCGACAGCGTTTCAGGTACCTACACCTATCTCATTGCAAGCAGGCAGGGCGGCGAGGCCCTGATCATCGATCCGGTGCTCGAGAAGGTCGATCGATACCTGCAGCTGGTAAGGGAGCTGGACCTGAAGCTGGTCAAGGCTGTCGATACGCACCTGCACGCCGATCACATCACGGGCCTCGGCGCCCTTCGTGACCATACGCATTGCATCACCGTCATGGGCGAGCAGACCAAGGCCGATGTCGTCGCGATGCGCGTTGCCGAGGGCGACCGCGTTTCGATCGAGGGTGTCAGCCTCGATGTGATGTACACGCCGGGCCATACCGACGATTCCTATTCGTACCTGATGGGGAACCGTATCTTCACCGGTGACACACTGTTGATCCGCGGCACAGGACGCACCGACTTCCAGAATGGCGATCCGCGAGCGCAGTACGATTCGATCTTCAACAAGCTTCTGCGACTGCCCGACGAGACGCTGCTTTATCCGGCGCATGACTACAAGGGCGACACCGTTTCGACGATCGGCGAAGAGAAGCGTTTCAATCCGCGCCTGCAGGTGAGATCGATCGACGAGTATGTCGACCTGATGAACAACCTGAACCTGCCCAACCCGAAGATGATGGACGTGGCCGTGCCGGCCAATGTCCATATCGGGCTGCATCAGGATGAAATCGCGCGCAAGGGATGGGCGCTGTCGGCAACGCAGGCGCTCTCCTTGCGCGGTCGCACCGACACGACGATCGTCGATCTGCGCGAGCGGAGCGAACGCGAACGGCACGGCGTCATACCGGGCTCGCTCCATGCGCCTTACCCCGACCTTCAGGAAAACCTCAGCGCCGGCGGAATACTCCACGAGCTTGCAATGGCCACAGGCAAGAGGATCGTCTTCTACTGCGCCTTCGGCGAACGCTCGGCGATGGCCGTACAAGCCGCCCAGGATGCGGGCCTGAAGAGCGCCTGCCACATCGAGGGTGGAATCGATGCTTGGAAGAAGGCAGGCGGTACGATCGAGCAGTGATACGCAGCCGGTCGATCAACAAACGGCGGGGCAGGGGACCTCATATCGGCAGCACTTTAGGGGGCGGCCACTCAACGGCCACGATTCCGCCGGAGGGTTGCCCCGTTGCATCCTGCGCCGACAACATGTCGGTTCCCACACGAGAACACCTCCCGAGATTCCCATGGTTGAAAACCGCATTCGCCGCAAATCCCTGCTCGACAAGATAACCACGCCGCAAGCTGCTGCCGACCTCATCAAGGACGGCATGACCATCGGCATGAGTGGGTTTACCCGCGCCGGCGATGCCAAGGCGGTCCCGATCGCCATGGCCGAAAAGGCCAAGACAGATCCATTTCAGATCACCCTCATCACCGGCGCTTCGCTCGGGCATGACGTGGACCGGATACTGACCGAGGCCGGTGTCCTTGCGCGGCGCCTGCCGTTCCAGGTCGACCGGACGCTGCGTGCCGCGATCAACCGGGGCGAGGTCATGTTCATCGACCAGCACCTTTCCGAGACTGTCGAGCATTTGCGCTCCAACCAGCTGGGTCCGATCGACTACGCTGTGGTCGAAGCCGCGGCGATCACCGAGGATGGCGGCATCGTGCCTTCCACATCGATCGGCAACTCGGCAAGCTTCGCGATCCTGGCAAAGAAGATCATCGTCGAGATCAATCTCAGCCAGCCCCTGGCACTCGAGGGACTTCACGACGTCTACATCCCGACAAAGCGTCCGTCGCGAGTGCCCATCCCGGTCGTTGCCTGCGATAGCAGGGTTGGCTTCCCCTATGTCCCGATCGATCCCGACAAGATCGCCGCTATCGTCGTAACGGACGCCAAGGACAGCTTTTCGACGGTCGAGGCACCGGATGCCGACACACAGGCGATTGCCGATCACCTGATCCACTTCCTCGAAGGAGAAGTGGCGCGCGGGCGCCTTGATCTGACGCTTCAGCCACTCCAGGCGGGCATCGGCACGATCGCCAATTCAGTGCTGACGGGCCTTGCGGCCGGGCCTTTCCATCATTTGCGGATGTACAGCGAAGTGCTGCAGGACAGCACGTTCGATCTCTTCGATGCGGGCAAGCTGGCCTTTGCCTCGGGATCGTCGATCACGCTGTCGGCAACATGTGGCGAGCGGGTCTTCAACCAGTTCGACAAATACAAGGACAAGCTGATCCTGCGGCCACAGGAAATCAGCAACCATCCTGAGGTAATCCGCAGACTTGGCGTCATCGGTATCAACACGGCGCTCGAGGTGGACATCTACGGCAACATCAACTCCACACACGTCAACGGCACGCACATGATGAACGGCATCGGTGGTTCCGGAGACTTTGCCCGCAACGCCTATCTGTCGATCTTCGTCACCAAGTCTCTCGCCAAGGGTGGCCAGATCTCCTCGGTGGTGCCAATGGTGCCGCACGTCGATCACACTGAGCACGACGTCGACGTCATCGTCACCGAAAACGGCCTGGCAGACCTGCGTGAGCTTGCGCCACGGGAGCGGGCCCAGTTGATCATCGGCCATTGCGCTCACCCCGATTACCGCGAGGCATTGCTCGATTATTTCCAGCGCGCAACCGCACGCGGCGGCCACACCCCACACATTCTCGAAGAAGCCTTCTCCTGGCATGCGCGTCAGCAGGTAACGGGCAGCATGCAACCGTAACCTCGAAGACGACCGGCATCCTTTCAAACCCTTCCGCTGGACGATCGCTTAAAGTCCGACCGCCAGCATCAATCGTTACGATGGCCAGCCCGCCAGCCTTATCCGCTACCGGGCTGAAATCGTTTCGCCGTCTAGTTTGCGACGGCGCCCAGCGCATGCAAGATGCCGCGAAGCTCCGCTAAGCCACGCAGGCGACCGATCGCCGGGTATCCCGGCGTAACGGTCTTGTTCAGATCATCGAGCATGCGGTGACCATGATCGGAGCGAAAGACGATCGTCTCACTCGCAGCACGCTTGTTGTCTTCGGCCACCAGCTCCTTGAGCACCGCAACCATGTCGACATCACCTTCCAGATGCGCGCTCTCATGAAAGGAGCGGCCGTCTCCCTCACGCTTGGTGGCGCGCAGGTGAGCGAAGTGAATGCGCGATGCAAAACGGCGCGCGATGGCCGGCAGGTCATTGTCGGCACGAACACCGAGACTGCCCGTGCAGTAGCACATGCCGTTGGCGGGGGAGGAAACAGCGTCGAAGAGAGCCGCATAGTCGTCAGCCGTAGACGCGATCCTGGGAAGGCCGAAAAGGGGACGTGGCGGGTCGTCGGGGTGCAGCGTCAACTTGACTCCGCGTGCCTCCGCTACAGGCGTCACCGCCTCGAGAAATTCGATGAGGTGCTGGCGCAGCCGCGCCGCGCCAATATCCGCATAGGCGGCCAGCTTCTCGCGAAACTCCGGAACAGTCAGCGGTTCCGTCGTTGATCCGGGGAGCGCCGATGTGATGTTGTGAGTGATCTCCGCAACTTCCGCCTCAGTCATCGCGTCGAACACTTCGAGCGCCCGCGCCCTGTCCTGCGCCGAGTATTGGCTCTCTGCGCCCTGGCGCTGGAGAACGAACAGATCAAAAGCTGCGAATTTCTCGTGATCGAACCGCATGGCGGTCGCACCGGTGTCGATCACATAGTCAAGCTCGGTGCGTGTCCAGTCCACGACAGGCATGAAGTTGTAGCAGACGATCGGTATGTTGCAGGCGGCTACCGCTTCGAGGCTTGCAATCCACGCCTCGATCTCCGCCTTGGCTCGCCCGCCGTTGCGCTTGACGGCATCGGGAATTGGAATGCTTTCGACGACGGACCAAGTCAGGTCCGAGCGGCCGGGCGGCGTCGTTTCGATCATCGCCTGGCGCTCGCGTACCTCGGCCTGCGTCCACGCCCGACCGATCGGCACCTGGTGCAGGGACGAAACCACATTCGTGGCACCGGTTTGCCGCACCTCGTCAAGCGTCACCGGCGCCTGCGGACCGAACCATCTCCAACCTTGACGCATTGCACTTCCTCCTTGGGATCTTCTGTATCGTTCCTCGCTGAGATTCAGCGGAAATAATCGGGATATCGCGTACGAAGCTCGGCGACATCAGGGATGACCGCACTTAGATGATGCATCATGGCCTCGCGTGCTGCCACAACGTCGTGGGACGCGATCGCATCGCGGATCCATCCGTGTTCCTGCACGACATTCTCCATGCGACCGAGAACCGGCAGCGACAGTCGTCGAGCGCGATCGATTTGAACCTTCACGGTCTTCAGGATCGTCCAGATACCGGGATAACCCGCGATCGCTGCAATAGCCTCATGGAAAGCCTCGTCCTCCTCATGAAAGCCAGAGGTATCGCCAAGCGCCGCAAGCGATCGTTGGCGGGAAATAATGGCGTCGAGACGATCAATGTCCGACGCGGTGGCAATTTCCGCGGCCTGCTCCACCGTTGTGCCTTCAAGCGCCTTTCGCACGACAACAGCTTCAGGGATTGCCGAGACTGGGACCTGCGACACGACTGTCCCCGACTGCGGATAAATATCGACCAGTCCGCCCTCTGACAGCCGAAGCAGAGCCTCGCGAACCGGCGTTCGGCTTACATTGAACTCCTCGGCAATCCGCTTTTCCTGCAACGGCATCCCGGGCGGCAGACGAAGGGAGAGGATATCCGCATGCAGCCGATCAAAGATGGCATCAGCCGTCGTCACCCGACGAAGCTTCAAGGGCTGGGAAGGCGCGGCACTTACCGCCAAAACATCACTCTTCTGCATAGCTCACGCCGACATCAACTGGCTGAGTATTCTAGTATATCAATTTCCATCAACTGCCAAGCAGCATCCTGAAGAGGATCGCTTCGTACCGTATTTTCAAAACACATTAGGCGGCTACCAATAGCTGCTCGATACCGCCAGTCAGGGCTCCTCGTGACACGGCACCTCGTTGCTACCGGCGAGATGCCTATAACCACCCTGCCGCAAGCTCATTCCCGCTCGACTTCAAAAGCAGCAGGCTCGCCACCCTGACATCCCGCGCAAAGCCGCTGCCACACAACGGCGCCTCCGCTCGAAACGGATCGATGGGCCACGGGTCTCGACCGATTCCGTCAGCGCGGGTCTCGATGCGGCTCAGTCACGATATCACGGTCGTTCCAGTCGGCCGGAAGTGGGTGAGGGCGGGCAACACGGACGTCTTCGATCCGCACATTTGGTGCGTTATGAACGAAAATCGCCGGCAGCCCGTCAGGATAAGCGACTAGGCCGACGATGTTGCCGTCGCTTCCTCTCACCCATGCGTTGCCGCGCCCTTCGGCGCCGCTCGGCGGCGCCAGATCGGCGGGCGTCGGGCGAAGATCGTAGCGCCTGGCTGTGCCGAGAGAGCCTTCATCCATCGCAAGCACGATGTTGCGCAACGTCACACCATCGACACCGCCCGGCTTCTCCGCGTAGATGTTGATAGCGCCGTGGCAGCGCCCCGTGATATTCTCGACCGTCACGCCGCGCACAATGCCGGCGGGCAATTCAGCACGACGATCGAGTTGCGTGATGGAGAGGGGTTCGCCGGAGCCCCAGAAGCCGTCGGGCGTTTCGTGGCAATCGAGATCGATATCTGAGAAGATCACATCCTCGATGTGGCCACCATCGCGAGAAAAGATGCCGAGACCGCGGTTCGAGTTTTCCACCCGGCAGCGCGTAAATCGGACGGAGCGAACATCACCGAAGCTCTCCGTTCCGATCTTGAGCGCGCAACTCTTGCTCTCGACGACACAATCACTGACATCGATGTTGTCACAGCGACCAATACCTTTGCTGCTGCGGCTGGTCTTCAGGCAGATCCCGTCGTCGGCGGTGCGGATGAGTACGTGGCGGATGGTGACGTCTCGACAGCTATCGATTACAATGCCATCGGTGTTGGGAAGTTGCCGGTCGTTGAGGATCTTGACGTCGTTGACGGCGACGCCGTCGCAACGAACGAGGTGAACGGTCCACATTGGCGAGTCTGTGATAGTCACTTCACCGAGGCTGACATTGGCGCAGTCTTCGAGGACAAGAACTCGCGGCCGCTTTTCACTTGGCAGATGCGTCCCCACGCTGTCATCAAAGCCAGTGATGAAGGATTGGCCTGAGCCGACGATGCTGCCTGTACCTGAAATCGAGATGTTGCGAGCGCCGCGCGCGGTTATGTAGGCCCGATCCGATTTTTCCGCGATCACACTGACCGTATTTTCGGTATAAAGCTCGTAGTCAGGGATGAATTCAAGGGTGGCGTTATTCTCGAGATGGAGGGTGACATCGTTGCCGAGACGCAATGGCCCCGAGCGGTGTAGACCGGCGCTCAAGCGCAGCGTCCCGCCGCCTGCGGCCGCTAGGCGATCAAGCGCATCCTGAATATTTGCATCGGCGCCGCCATCAACTTTGATCGAAATTTCCATTGCGTATCCTCCACGTTCGGACGCGACTCATAAAACTCCAATTTTTATTCGTCAACCTAACGAACTAATATGGAGCATTCCGCCAACCCGCGTATTGACACCGTCTGAAAGTCGTATTTAATTCGTCATGGTTACGAACAAAGGACGGGACGGCATTGGGAGGACAGGCCGTTCCGCAACTAAAATCCGTTGTAAATATGAGCAGCGAAGGGGAACCCATGATACAGCTCAAGACAATTGGAATGGCCGCGGCAGCAACCATGTTGATGCTCTCTGGTGCGATGGCTTCCGAACTGAAAATGGTCTGGTACGTCGACGGCGACGAGCAAGAGGCGAACGTACGCGCGCTGCTCGACCAGTACACCAAATCCCATCCCGACACGACCTTCGACCTACAGATCACGCCCTATGACGGCATGATTCAGAAGTTCCAGCAGTTCGCCGCATCTGGCATCATGCCGGATCTGTCGCTGACATCGGCGATGGAACCGGTAATCCGTCCTTTCCTCGCCGATCTCAACAAGGAAATCGGTCCGGATTGGATCAACGACTTCGTCAAGGGCTGGGCCGACGGCGCCAAGCTCGGCGACAAGGTCATTGCAGCTCCGCTGCAGGTCACGTCGACCGGCATTTTCCTCAATGTCGACGCCTTCAAGAAGGCTGGCGTACCGATCCCGGATCAGGCAACCGGATGGACTTGGGAAGAATTCCTGCCCAAGCTCAAGGAAGTGGCGGAGAAATCCGGCACCCGCTACCCGCTGGTCTGGGACGTTTCGGCCAGCCGCTGGATCGTTCATGAATATCAGTACGGCAACCACATCTTCTCCGAAAAGGAGCCGGTCAAGGTTGTGATGGACGAGGCGGCTTGGACGAAGACGCTCGACAAGTTCGTCGATCTGTCCAAGTCGTACATGCCGCCGGGCCTCTGGACCGGGGCAAGCTCCGACAATCCGAAGGAGCTGTTCACGGCGGGCCAGGCTGTCGCCTACATGTCGGGTAGCTGGCAAATTGCCGGCCTAGCCCAAAACGCTGGGTTCGCCTGGCAGGCGGGACCAACGCCGCGCGGCACCGTAGCGTCGTCCATTTATGGCGGTGACTATCTGGTAGCCTTCAACACCAGCCAGCACCTGCCGGAAGCGGTGGAGTTCATCAAGTGGGTCACGTCTCCCGAGATCCAGGCGCAGTACGCCAAGACCTTCGGCATGATCCCGGCCAACCTGAAGACACCGGCGATCGAATACGGCAATCCCGCGGCGACGGAAGCCGTCAAGATCATGCAGAACGAGCTGAACGTCAGCCCCGCCTATGCCGCGACGGACCAGGCATGGCCGCAGATGCAGGCCGTGTGGGGAACCGTGAAAACGGCCGTGACCCAGACTGTCGCCGGACAGATCACATCGGCGGAGGCGATCGCACAGATCAAGAAGGCCGCTGACGACGCAGTCGAGGCGTCGAAGTGACGGATGCGGTGATCCAGAACGAGCAAACGATGCCGGGCAAACGCCCGGCATCCCAGCGGCTCGCGCGTACAGCCGGACGCGCCATCTGGCCCTATCTGCTGATGGTGCCGACGGTTGCCCTGCTGGTCGCGTTCACACTCTACCCGCTCGCGCAAGGTCTGATGATGGCCTTCTTCCGGCGCGGCGTTGTCGTCCTCGATCAGATGCCGAACACCTGGCCGCAATTTGTAGGCCTTCAGAACTTCGCTGGCCTGATCAACGACAACGAGTTCCGCATCTCGCTCATCAAGACCGTCGCTTTCGTTGTCGTGGCGGTGCCGCTCAACATCGCCGCTTCGCTGGCACTTGCTCTCCTGCTATCGCCACAGACGAAATTCTTTGCGTTCGTGCGGACGATCGTCTTCTTTCCTTCGATGATCAGCCTGTTGATCATCGGCGTTGCGTGGCGCTGGCTGTTCGGGCTCAACAACGGCCTAGTCAACTATCTTCTGTCGCTGGTTCACATCGCTCCCGTCCCTTGGCTCGAGCAGGACACGATGGCACAGATCGCCGTGGTAATCGCCTGGACCTGGGCACAGGCTGGTTTCAACATGATGATCTTCATCGCGGGATTGACGGCGATATCGCCGGACTATTACGAGGCCGCCTCGATTGATCGCACGACCAAATGGCGTCAGTTCACTCATATTACGTTGCCGTTGCTCAAGCCGACGATGGCCGTCGTCCTGGTTCTTTCCTCGATCGAGGCCTTCAAGGTCTACGAGCTCGTCGTGTCGCTCACCGGTGGCGGGCCCGGCAAAGCAACGGTCTACCTCATCCAGACAATCTATGACACGGCCTTCCAGAAGCCGATGCAGGCGGGGGTCGCCGCGGCCCAGTCGATGGTGCTCTTCGTCATCCTGCTGGCTCTGACAGTCTTCCAGCTGCGCGTATCGAGAGGTGACAAATGAACCGCGTCTACACACCCTGGCGGCTGATATTCGTTGCCCTGACGCTCTTCGTCTTTCTTATGCCGCCGGTCTGGCTGTTCCTCTCGTCGCTGAAGTCGCAGCAGGAGATCTTTCAGTGGCCGCCGACCATTCTGCCCGCGCGGCCAACGCTGCAGAACTTCGTCGATACGGTATCGAGAGCGAAGTTCCTGCTGTTCTTCCAGAACTCGGCGATCGTTTCGGTCTTGTCTGCCATGCTATCGGTGACGATCAGCGTCATGGCCGGTTATGCGCTCGCGAAATTCCGCTTCAAGGGCGATACCCTGGTCTTCCTGCTCATCATGTCGTCGCTGATGGTGCCGTTGCAGATCGTCATGATCCCCGTCTTCCTCGTTCTTCGCGATCTCGGGCTGCTGGATACCCTCGCGGGTTTGATCATCGCGCCGGCGGCCACCCCCACGGGCGTATTCCTGATGCGTCAGTACATCACCAACATTCCGGACAGCCTGCTTGAAGCCGCGAGGATCGACGGCACCCCGGAATGGCGCATCCTTCTGCGCATCATCGTGCCACTGGCATTGCCCGCGATCGGTACCTTGCTGGCGTTTAATCTCGTCTGGCGCTGGAATGATTATCTCTGGCCTTTCCTGATCATTACCGATCAAAGCAAATGGACGGTCCAACTGGCTCTCGCCAACAGCGTCGGCAAGTACGGCATCAACTGGCCACGCCTGCTGTCCATGTCCGTTCTCTCCGTGCTGCCGGTTCTGATCATGTTCACGGCCTTGCAGCGCATGCTGATGAGCGGGCTGATGGCAGGCGCCACCAAGGAATAGCAAAAGCCCCCACCACAAGACGAAAGCCGCCGGTTACCCCTGCGGCTTTTTATTGTTCTGATCAGTGCGTCGCCTGACAAAAAGACCGCCCGAAGGCGGTCTCAGTTGAGAAAGCTATCGCTTGGTCGCCAGAACCCTATCGCGGTAGGCGAGCGCTGCCGCGGCCGGCATGCTGCTCCAGCCCTGGAGAAGCGAACCGCGTCCCCAAGGTGGAGAGAAATATTCAACGGCGCCCATCCAGCCCTGCTCAAGGCAGGTTTCCCACCAGCGCAGCAACGGATACTCGAAGCCGTCGAGACCATAGGCGAGACGCTGCTCGGCATAGAGACCGGTCAGATAGGGCCAGTCCGAACCGTTGTGATAGCGATAGGCGAAATAGGACTTTTCGCGCGTGTCCTTCGGCCTCTTGAAAGGCGGAAAGGCGCACAGGACACCCCAGTCACCATAGGGCTGGGTCTTGTTGTTGCGGCTTTCGAGTATCTCCTGAACCTTGCCAAGCACAATCTTCGCGCGTTCAGGCGAAACGGCACCAAAGCGCAGCAGCGTCAGGCCGTCCAGCGTCAGGTGATCCTCAACGAAATCGTCCTTCGTGCCGTAGTCTGCGTAGGTGCCGCTCGGCTGCAGCAACGCCGCATCCAGTGAGGCACGGGCCCGCTTTGCGACGGCCGCCGCGCGCGCGGATACCGCTGCATCAATCGCAGCGCCATGTTCAGCGATGACGTCGAGCGCTCCGACCCAGAGGCCAAGGTCATAGGCGACATAGCCATGACGATAGACGTTGTCCGCCCAGTCGCGATCATGGCGAGGCTTCACAGGCAGGCCGTTGCCGGCAGCATCAAGACCAAGGTAGCGATCGAAGATCGCAACGATCTTGTCCCAATGCTGCGAGAGTGGCTGGGCGTCGCCTGTCGCCTTGATGTAGTCGCCAATCGTCAGGATGAAGAACAACGGGCTATCGAAGTGATCGCTCCACCAGTCGCCGGGACGCAGGTGCTCTTCCTTGATCCTCTCGTGCGACCGACGCACCTTTTCCCACTCTTCAGCCTGAGCAGGCCCCGTCAGGATCACGCCGCTTGGTGCCTCGCCATCCGGCTGGATACCACGCGCGAGCAACTCGATTTGGCCACGCACGGCGTCGGGCTCCCGCTCCAGAAGCGCCTGCAGCGTCCAATAGCCGTCGCGATAGTATGTGCGCGCCGGGGCGCTGTAAGCTTGTCCGGCCGCAAGCCCGGCAAACTCACCATGCTCGTCGCGGCGAATGCTGGAAAAGGCGGCATGCAGGCTTTGTGAAATCATGCTGCGCATCAATGGCTGCGCGTCCGGCATGGCGTCGCAGCGCTCGACGTAGAGGCGCGCCTCGTCGACGATTGCCGTTGGGTCGATCAGCAGCCCCGTCCGAGCCTCTTCCTCGGTGGCACCAGCGGCAACAAGAACTCCGCCTGCCCGCTGCTCGGCGATGACGACGCCCCAGGCGGTGCGCGCGGTACGTTGGTCGCCGTGGCGCTCGATCGGCTGGCGCGGCATCAGGCTGCCCCACCAAGCGCAGCGCCGGGAAGGCGTCAGCGATTTTAGTCGTGCGCCTTTCAGAAACAGTGACGGCACCGATTGAGCCACGAAGAGGCCACCATCATTGCTGGTTTCGACGCGGTTCGGAGCATAGGTAAACGGCCCCCTCCAACCAGAAAAAGAAAGCGTTGCGAGTTTCCCGGCGCCCCACAGCGACAGGTCAAGCTTGCCTTCCGGCCGGCAGTCACCTTGTAGCCGTGGCGCCATGAAAGGTAGCAGCACGGCTTGATCGGCACGAAGCTGGCCATCGGCAAGCGGCGTCAGAATGGTCTTTGTTGTCGGCGATGGCGTCATTGAGCGGCCTCCTGTTGCCCATCATCTGGAAGATCGGCGATATCCGTCAGCCCCAGCATCACGGCGCCAAGCATGCCGGCATCGGGACCCAGGCTGGTCGCCTCGATCGACGCCTCGAATGGCAGCAGAGCCACGATATGCCGTCTGACGGCCTCTACGAATATGCCTTGAGAGCCGATCCCGCCGCCGAGGACGGTCAGCGCCGGATCGAACATCGCCTGCACAGAAGCAATGCCGAGCGATGCTGATTTCGCCAGTGTCTCGATCACCGCCTTCGCTTCCGGTTCGCCCGATGTCGCTCGCGCAAAAATATCGCTGACCATCACCGCACCGTCACCATAGAGCGCGCGGATCGCGGGAGAATCGACAAGATCCTCAAACAACCCAGCGCGTGCCGTCGGCGCGGTCCGATGAGGCTCGGCGCCGAGCGGAAGCAGGCCAAGTTCGCCAGCTCTGCCATGTTGGCCGCGAACGAGCTTCCCGCCGACGATCAATCCCATGCCGACACCGGTTCCGAAGGCAACAAACGCCAGCGATCCCTGATCCCGACCCTTACCCAGTGTCGCCTCTGCGAAAGCGGCGAGATTGACGTCATTCTCGACGATCACGTTACACGGAAGTTTTTCCGCCAGGAGATCGGCAAGCGGGCGGTCTACCGGGATAGCAAGATTGGGTGAAAGCGATGCGAGGCCGGTCGCGGGGGAGACCGCACTCGGAATGCCGACGACCACCTTCCGCAACCTGCCACCGCCACCATGCTCGCCGAGCAGAGACGTCACCATGCGTGCGATCTGCTCAAGGACCGGAGCACCTGCACCGTGTTCGGTTCGCTCCTCGAGCCTGCCCAGGACATCGCCGCTCAAGTTGGCAATCCCGGCGAGGACCTTTGTGCCTCCGAGATCAACACCGACGACAAGGTCAGAGTGTCTGGTCCTCAAGGCGGCACCGGTTGCCGAAGAAGGTTCCCGGAAGCTCGACGCAATGGTTGAGATATTTGACAAATGCAGACCTCTGCGGTATTTGTTCGGCAGGTTGACGAATTTATTATTGCCGCGTCCGCAAGCTGTCAACAAGCAGTTTGAATTCGGGCGCCTTTCATGGAAAAAGCAGAGGCATCAATTTGCCAACACAACATCGATCCGGCGGGAAAGCTCACATATGGCCATAACCGAAAACGCGCCGCCCGTGCTCCGTCAGATTTCGGTTCGCGCGGTCATGGACGTGCTCCTGCATGCAGGGCCGACATCGCGCGCTGAACTTTCGAAAATCACCGGTCTATCCAAGCAAACGATGTCGGAGGTTATCCGCACGCTCGAGGAGAGTGGCTGGGTCCGAGAGAAAGGCGTGACCAGCGGACGTATAGGCCGCACCGCGATCACCTACGAAGTAAACGGCAATGCCGCCTATGCCGTTGGTATCGATATCGGAGCAACGACGACACGGATCGCACTGGTCAACATTGCGGGCGGCATTGTCGGCGAAACCGAATATCCTTCAGACCGTCGAGGGGGCTACCATCTGATCGATCAGGTCGAGGCGATGGTGCTGAAGATCCTGGTTGATACCGGTGTCGCATCCGATCTCGTGCTGGTCGCAGCCATCGCAACGCCGGGCGTCGTCGATCCCACGACAGGCCTGCTTTCCATGGCCCCCAATCTGACCGATATCGAGGGCATAGACCTGGGGCGTGTGCTGAGCGAGCGGCTGGGCTGTCCGACTGTACTGGAGAACGATGTCAATGCAGCCGTGATCGGGGAATCATGGCAGGGCTGCGCCGTAGCGATCGACACCGTCGCGTTTGTCTCGCTCGGCACCGGTATCGGTCTTGGCGTTTTGCTCGACGGAAAGCTGCTGCGCGGCGCAAGCGGTGCGGCCGGCGAAATCTCTTACATGCCGTTTGGCACCGATCCCTACGCGGAAAGCAGTCTGGAGCGGGGCGCGCTCGAATGCGCGATCGCCGCGCAGGGGATCAGCGATCTCCATGCGAGGTCCGGCGGCGCAGCAGGATTGTCCGTGCGCGATATTCTCACCCTCGGCGAAGCAAATGATCCGGTCGCAACGCGGGTGATTGGTCAGGTCGCCGACACAGCGGCGCTGCTTGTGGTCTCCGTCAATGCGATCGTAAACCCGCACACGGTGGTTCTGGGTGGCAGCATCGGCAGCCACCCATTGATCGTCGAGGCGGTCCATCTCGGCATCGCCAAAGCCAGCCGGCGTGCGATCGATGTGAAGGCGAGCATTCTCGGCAACCGCGCGACCCTGGTCGGCGCGCTGGCGATCGGTCTGAACCATGTGCACAATCTGCTATTCTCTCCGCAGATCCTGCCAGAGCAACGGCGCCTCCCGCCGCCGCCGCTCTGATGGGTCAGCGGCGCGGTCCTTTCGACAAGCGCCGTTCGCGATACAGGATGAACAGCCCCGAAGCGACGACGATACCGGCACCGACAAAGGTGTGGATCGTCGGCACATCGCCGAAAATCAGGAACCCGAGCAGAATAACCGCCAGGAACTGGGCATATTGAAGCGGCGCCAGAAATGATGCCGGCGCATAGCGATGTGCCCGAATCATGAGGAAATGGCTGATCGCTCCGAAGGCACCGGTCGCAATCAGCGTGCACCAGGCATAACCGCTCGGCGGCCAGACCCAGATGAAGGGAAGGACTGGAAGCAGAACCGCAGCTGGGAAGGCCGCCATGATCAGCAGCATGCTTCCGGGATTTTCGGTCGCCGCCAAGCGGCGAGTCAGGATGTTGTAGCTTGCACCGACCATGACCGAGATAAGAGAGATGCCGAACGCCCAGTGAAAACCAGTCATCCCCGGACGGGTGACGACCAGAACGCCGGCAAATCCGATGAAGATCGCAAACCATCTGTAGCGACCGACCTGTTCACCCAGAAAGGCGATCGATAAGATCGTCACGAAGATCGGAGTCGTGAACTGTATAGAGAGCGTCTGGGCGATCTGGAGATACCCAAGAGCCAGGAAGTTCAGCCCTGTGCAGAAAATCTGTACGCCGGCGCGTGCCAGCTGCAACTTCGGCGCGCGCGTCTGCCAGGCCTGCGGAGTCCACCATGGATTGAACACCACGGCAACCAGAATGAAATGCACGGCAAACCGGAACCACACGACTTCGAGCGTCGGCACCTCGCGGCCCGATAATTTGGCTGCGGAATCCAGAAACGCAAACAGCGAGACAGCAAGCAGCATGAAGACCACAGCCTTTCGGCGGTTCTCTTCAGGGGCACTGGGAAGCGGATCAAGCCGACGCCCAGTCGCGCCGCGTGAAAAGGCCTTCGCGGGCGCCACCTCTAAGGCGGGCGCGGCTCGGCCAGGATGAACAGTCATGGGAGGATCCTGTTTTACGGGATGAGGAGGAACAGGAGAGAACTAACAGATAATTTTACGTTCGTCATCTTGACGAACTAATTATCTACCCGCAAACTGAACTCAAATTCGAGGCAAGCGCGGGCCTGGTTTGACCGTCGCAGAAAGTCATGCTTTTCAGGCAGCAGACGAGAATTGAAGGATATGTTTATGGCTGGTCTCAACTTGAACGGCGTCACGAAGAGCTTCGGCCATCATTCGATTCTGCATGGTATCGATCTCGACGTGAAGGAAGGCGAGTTCGTCGTGCTCGTCGGTCCGTCGGGTTGCGGAAAGTCCACCTTGCTGCGCCTGATCGCAGGGTTGGAGAGTGCCACCTCGGGGCAAATCACGATCGGCGACAATGATGTGACCACAGCGCCTCCAGGCGATCGCGGCATCGCGATGGTATTCCAATCCTATGCGCTTTATCCGCATATGACCGTCGCCAAGAACCTTTCCTTCGGCCTCGAGAACCTGAAAATGAGCCGCGCCGACATCGATCGACGGGTCGAGGAGGCAGCGCGGATGCTGTCGATCGAACCACTCCTGCAGCGTCGGCCGAAGCAGCTATCCGGCGGCCAGCGTCAACGCGTTGCCATCGGCCGCGCGATTGTCCGCGATCCGTCGCTGTTTCTGTTTGATGAGCCGCTCTCCAACCTCGATGCAGCGCTCAGAGTACAGACACGTGGCGAGATCAGCCGGCTTCACAAGCGCCTCGGTGCGACGATGGTCTATGTCACGCACGATCAGATCGAGGCGATGACGATGGCCGATCGCATCGTGGTGCTCAATGCCGGGAGGGTAGAGCAGGTGGGCACCCCGCTCGAACTGTTCGAGACGCCGGCAAACAAGTTCGTGGCGGGCTTCATTGGGTCGCCGCAGATGAATTTCTTCGACGGAACCCTGACCAGCGCTGATTCGGGAACCGTCACCGTCGATGTCCCGGGCTTCGGCCTCGTGAGCCTTCCAGTCGAGGCCGGCTCATCAGTACCGGGACACCCGATCGTTCTCGGCATCCGGCCAAACCATTTCTCGCTGACCAAGCCGGACAACAGCGCCGCAACGGTCCGCTTCCATGTCGATTATGCTGAAAGCGTCGGAACAGAGACCTATGTCTACGGCAAGGTTGTCGGCAACGACATCTCCGTGGTGCTGCACCTTCCTGACCACGTCGCCATCGCCGACGGCTCCGAATTGCAGCTGTCGGTCGATCCTTCCCGATGCCATGTTTTCGATCGTGAAAGCGGTGTCTCCTTCGTCGGGCGCCGTAAAGCCTAGGTGGCGGATTGGTAGGCGGACTTGGCGAGATAGCGCAGGTTTGCATCACGAAAACGGCAAGGAGGTTGGCATTCTCCTCGCCCACGCCGTGCATTGCGGGTCCCAGGCGCGGCCATTAAGGCACGTTTATCAATCGCCGCGCGTTTCCACATGGAATTCCTATGCGTGTCGCACCACTTGAATCGAGTGGGAGGACTTGCGTATGTCCTTGGATAAACCTTTTGGTCCGCCGACCAGTAGCGTAGCCGAAAAATTTGCTACCACGCGCGAGATGGACCTCTCAGACGCGCCATCCGTGATCCAGTACCTTGCTTCCGTGATAATGGCGGCAATGGCCACCGCAATCGCTGCCGGCTTCGACCGCTATCAGGCCATCCCCAACCTATCACTCATCTATGTTCTGCCTGTCATCGTCAGTAGCGTGGCATTCGGCCTCGGCCCGGCATTGTTTTCCGCGTTTCTCGGCGCCCTCGTATATAACTTCTTCTTCACCGAGCCCCGCTTTTCTCTCGCTGTCGCGGACACCGCTAACATTTGGGCTATTGCGTTACTCTTCATCGTCGGCTGCGTCACCAGTACCATCGTCGCCGCGAAACGACACGACAAGGGGGAGCTTGATCGGTTCCATCGCCAGCAGGAAAAGCTCGGGACCTATGCGCAACAAATGCTCGATGCGACCACCGCTGAGGAAGCAAGAGCACTTACGCTTTCCACCTTGATGTCGCTCTTCCAAGCTCCAGCAGTCGTGTTGTCGGTTGGGCACGGCGACGATCTGGCGATCAAGAGCGAGACAACCCTCGTTCCAGCGGAAGTCGACGCGGCAAGAGAAGCCTGCGCGTCTCAGACTTGCGTAGAAGCAGGCGTATATCCATTTGATCAATCGCGGTTCGATTTCTGGCCGGTCCGTACGAGGTCCGAGCGGAAGACAATTCTTGGCGTTGCATTCGACCCTGATCGTCGGCCCGCCCATACTGACGCTGCCATGTCGATGATTGCCTTGATGCTTGGCGCCACGATTGACCGGCACCAGATATAGCCGAAGCCAGATGGCTCGGCCTTTATAAGATTTTTATATCTTCGCCATCCGCTCCTACTCGAACGGCTATGCGCTTCGGCCGCATATTAACGTCCGAGAGATCCGAAGATCATCTCCAAGTCAGAACGCATCGAAGCGCCGTTCACGGATGGCGCCGCAGTCTTGTCTGACCATAAGAACAACAGGAGTCAGGACCGATGATGGACGTAGTTCTACTCATCACAGCAATCGTATTTTTCGCTCTGTGCTTTGCCTACACCAAAGCCTGCGACCGGCTTTAACCGGAGGAAGCGCCATGACCGTCGATTATATTCTCAGTGGTGCCGTCACCGTATTTCTTACGGTTTACCTCACCTATGCTCTCATCCGCCCCGAGCGCTTCTAGCGCCGCCGCTCCAAACGCGACTGCGCGGCACGCAGAACCAATCGGGTATTGAAAGTTACCTCCCATGACCCTTAACGGATGGCTTCAGATCCTGCTCTTTTGCGGGATCATCATCGTGCTTGTGAAACCGCTCGGCGGTTACATGACACGCGTCTTCAGCGGCGAACGCACGCTTCTCTCACCGGTCCTCGCTCCGGTCGAACGTGGACTTTATGCCATTGCAGGAACCGGCGAACGCGCGGAACAGCACTGGACGTCCTACGCGTTCTCAATGTTGCTGTTCAATCTGCTCGGCGTGCTCGTTCTATACGCCTTGATGCGCCTGCAGGCAGTCTTGCCCTACAACCCGGCCGGCATGGCTGCCGTCGGGCCTGAACTGTCTTTCAACACCGCCGTCAGCTTCGTGACCAACACGAACTGGCAGAACTACGGCGGCGAAAGCACGATGTCCTACCTCACGCAGATGGCAGGGCTCACGGTTCAGAATTTCGTCTCGGCCGCGACCGGCATCGCCATTGCTCTTGGCCTGATACGCGCGTTCTCGCGCGCTTCCGGCAAGGCGATCGGCAATTTCTGGGTCGATATGACCCGCGCCACGCTATACGTCCTCCTGCCGCTCTGCATCGTGCTGACGCTGGTCTATGTCTATCTTGGTGTCCCGCAGACGCTGGGCCCGTATGTCGATGCGACCACTCTCGAGGGTGCCAAGCAGACGATTGCGGTTGGCCCTGTCGCCTCTCAGCTCGCCATCAAGATGCTCGGCACCAACGGCGGCGGCTTCTTCAACGCCAACTCCGCACATCCTTTCGAGAACCCGGACAATATCTCGAACATGATCCAGATGGTTTCGATCTTCGCGATCGGTGCGGCCCTGACCAATGTCTTCGGACGCATGGTCGGAAACCAGCGCCAGGGCTGGGCCATCCTCGGCACCATGGGCATCCTCTTTGTCGCCGGTGTGGCTGTGACCTATTGGGCTGAGGCGGCCGGAAACCCGCTGATGCACCAGCTCGGCCTTTCGGGCGGCAACATGGAAGGCAAGGAAGTCCGCTTCGGCGTGGCCATGTCCTCGCTCTTCGCCGTCATCACCACTGCGGCGTCCTGCGGTGCGGTCAATGCCATGCATGGCAGCTTCACGGCGCTGGGTGGCCTCATTCCGCTCATCAACATGCAGCTCGGCGAAGTCATCGTCGGCGGTGTCGGCGCAGGTTTCTACGGCATCCTGCTGTTCGTGATCATCGCGATCTTCGTTGCAGGCCTGATGGTCGGTCGCACGCCCGAATATCTCGGCAAGAAGATTGAAGCCAAGGAGATGAAGATGGCGGTGCTTGCCATTCTTTGCCTGCCACTGGCCATGCTCGTCTTCACCGCGATCTCGAGCGTCCTGCCGTCCGCTGTTGCCTCGATCGGCACCGCTGGCCCGCACGGCTTCTCGGAGATCCTCTATGCCTATACGTCTGCCGCTGCGAACAACGGCTCCGCCTTCGGTGGCCTGACCGGCAACACGCCCTGGTACAACATCACACTTGGCATCGGCATGCTGATGGGCCGCTTCCTTGTCATCGTCCCGGCGCTCGCAATCGCAGGGTCGCTCGTGGCCAAGAAGACCGTTCCCGCGTCCGCCGGCACGTTCCCGACCGATGGTCCGCTTTTCGTGGGACTTCTTACGGGCACGATCCTGATCGTCGGCGGCCTGACCTTCTTCCCGGCCCTCGCGCTCGGCCCTGTCATCGAGCACCTCGTCATGATCGCCGGCCAGACCTTCTGAGGTGGAGCATGATCCTTCGACACAGGCTTCGCAAATCCTTCAACCCACGTCCCGGTTCGCCGGGACGTGAAAGCCAGCGCATGACCCGCGGCTCCGACATCATCCTCGTGATGCTCGCCAGCCTTCTCGTTCTCGTCGCTGTCTTTCGGATCTTACACGGCTGATCGCGCGGCGATCGCCTTACTCTTTTCAAGCTGGAGTCTCTTATGAGCCAGGCACAATCAGCGAGCATCATGGATTCTCGCATTCTCATTCCCGCCGTTGGCGCGGCGTTCAAGAAGCTCAATCCTCGCACGCTTGCCAAGAACCCGGTCATGTTTGTCGTGGCCACCGTCTCGGCATTGACCACAGTCCTATTCGTCCGCGATCTCGTCACCGGTGGCGGCAATCTCGGCTTCTCCTTCCAGATCAACCTCTGGCTCTGGTTCACGGTGCTTTTCGCAAATTTCGCCGAAGCCGTCGCGGAGGGGCGCGGCAAGGCGCAAGCGGATTCACTGCGAAAGGCCCGCACCGAAACGCAGGCAAAGCTGCTAACGGCCAACAGCGGCAGCAGCTACCGTCTCGTCCCGGGCACCAGCCTGAAGGTCGGCGATCTGGTCCTTGTCGAGGCAGGAGATATCATTCCGTCTGATGGTGAGGTCGTCGAGGGCGTTGCCTCGGTCAACGAAGCCGCGATCACGGGTGAATCCGCGCCTGTCATCCGGGAGTCGGGCGGCGACCGCTCTGCCGTCACCGGCGGCACGCAGGTCCTGTCCGATTGGATCCGCGTCCGCATCAGCGCCGCAGCGGGTCACACCTTCCTCGACCGGATGATTTCGCTGGTCGAAGGCGCCGAACGGCAAAAGACACCGAACGAGATCGCCCTCAATATTCTGCTGGCCGGCATGACGCTGATCTTCGTTCTGGCTACCGCCACAATCCCGAGCTTCGCGAGCTATGCCGGCGGCTCCATCCCGATCATCATTCTCGTTGCTCTCTTCGTGACGCTCATTCCCACGACCATTGGCGCGCTTCTTTCGGCCATCGGCATTGCAGGCATGGACCGCCTCGTGCGCTTCAACGTGCTCGCCATGTCCGGCCGCGCGGTCGAGGCAGCTGGCGATGTTGATACGCTGCTTCTCGACAAGACCGGCACGATTACGCTCGGCAACCGCCAGGCAACCTCCTTCCGCCCGGTTCGCGGCGTCAGCGAACAGGAGCTGGCGGACGCAGCTCAGCTCGCGTCTCTGGCGGACGAGACACCGGAAGGCCGCTCGATCGTCGTTCTCGCCAAGGAGAAATATGCGATCCGTGGCCGCGATATGGGAAGCCTGCACGCTGCGTTCGTTCCGTTCACCGCCCAGACCCGCATGAGCGGCGTCGATGTCGAAGGCTCGTCCATTCGGAAGGGAGCCGTCGATGCCGTGCTTGCCTACGTCGGAGCGGCCTCCGCGCCGGCATCGGGCAACACAGCTGTCGCAATCCGGACCAACAGCGAAACCGTGCGCGAGCTGCAGGCGATTGCCGATGAAATCGCCAAGGCTGGCGGAACTCCGCTGGCGGTCGCCCGTGATGGCAAGCTGCTCGGCATCATCCAGCTCAAGGATATCGTCAAGGGCGGCATTCGCGAGCGCTTTGCCGAGCTGCGCCGCATGGGCATCCGCACGGTCATGATCACCGGGGACAACCCGATGACCGCTGCCGCAATCGCCGCGGAAGCCGGCGTTGACGACTTCCTCGCGCAGGCGACACCCGAAAACAAGCTGTCCCTGATCCGCGAGGAACAGGCCAAGGGCAAGCTCGTTGCCATGTGCGGCGACGGCACGAACGACGCCCCGGCGCTCGCCCAGGCCGATGTCGGCGTGGCCATGAACACCGGTACAGTCGCAGCCCGCGAAGCCGGCAACATGGTCGACCTCGACTCCGATCCAACAAAGCTCATCGAGATCGTCGAGATCGGCAAGCAGCTCCTGATGACGCGCGGCGCGCTGACGACCTTCTCGATCGCCAACGACATCGCCAAATATTTCGCCATCATCCCGGCGATGTTCCTTGCCTTCTACCCGCAACTGGGTGTCCTGAACATCATGGGGCTTGCCACGCCGCAGAGCGCCATCCTGTCGGCCATCATCTTCAACGCGCTGATCATCGTGGCGCTGATCCCGCTGTCGCTGAAGGGCGTGAAATACCGGGCGATCGGTGCCGGCGCGCTGCTGTCCCGCAATCTGCTCGTCTACGGTGTCGGCGGCATCATCGTCCCGTTCATCGGCATCAAGGCCATCGACGTGGTCATTACGGCCATCGGCCTCGCCTAAGGAGTTGATATCATGTTGAAAGAACTACGTCCCGCAATCGTGATGATCGTTGCCACCACTGCTATCACCGGCCTCCTCTATCCACTGGCGATGACCGGCGCGGCGCAGGCACTCTTCCCGTCGCAGGCCAATGGCAGCTTGATCGAAAAGGAGGGCAAGGTCATTGGCTCAACGCTGATTGGCCAGGCATTTGCGAGCGACAAGTATTTTCACGGCCGCCCCTCGGCGGCAGGCGATGGATACAACGCCACCTCTTCATCCGGCTCCAACCTCGGCCCGACAAGCCAGAAGCTGCTTGATCGCGTCAAGGCCGACTACGAGGCAGCCAAGGCTACGAACCCGAATGCCGAGGTTCCGATTGATCTCGTGACCGCGTCCGGCAGCGGCCTGGATCCGCACATTTCGCCCGAGGCTGCCTACTTCCAGGTACCACGCGTTGCCAAGGCGCGCGGCGTGGATGAAACCAAGCTGAAGGCGATTGTTGACGCCGCCATCGAAAGTCCCGAACTCGGATTTCTCGGTGAAAGCACGGTCAATGTTCTGGCATTGAACCAATCGCTTGATACTTCTATGTCTGAGTAAGGTGGAAAGCCCCGGTCGCTTGGATGTGGCCGGGGCTTCCTCGTCAGGGAAAGATGAAAATCATGCCGGAAGACAGCCGCGACAAGGTTGGCAGGCCCTCACCAGACGCACTGCTTGAGAAGGCGCGACAGGAGACTCGCGGCCGGCTGAAGATATTCCTCGGAGCCGCCCCCGGCGTGGGCAAGACCTATGAGATGCTCGAGTCGGGCCGCGCCAAGCTGTCCGACGGGATCGATGTCGTGATCGGGGTCGTCGAGACCCATGGCCGCAAGGAAACCCAGGCACTCGTCAGCGGCTTCGAAGTCGTCCCCCGCATCAAGGTCGACTACAAGGGCCATCCGCTCGAGGAAATGGATATCGATGCAATCCTTGCCCGTCGGCCAGACCTCGTGCTCGTTGATGAGCTTGCCCATACGAACGCAAAGGGCAGCCGCCATCCGAAGCGCTATCTCGATGTCATGGAACTGCTGGACCGTGGCATCGACGTCTATTCGACGCTGAATGTCCAGCATGTCGAAAGCCTTAACGATGTCGTCTCGCAGATCACGCGCATCCGCGTGCGCGAAACTGTGCCGGATTCGATCATCGACATGGCTGATGACGTCGAGATCATCGACCTCACGCCCGATGATCTGATCAAGCGCCTGCATGACGGCAAGGTCTATGTTCCGAAGACAGCCGAATGGGCTCTGACCAATTACTTCACGCCTGGAAACCTGACCGCACTGCGTGAGCTCGCCTTGCGCAAGACCGCACAACGGGTCGACGACCAGCTCCTGAACCACATGCAGGCACACGCCATCGCCGGCCCCTGGGCTGCAGGCGAGAGGGTCCTTGTATCGATCGATCAACATGCTCGTTCAGCTTCGCTTGTGCGCTACGCATCCCGCATGGCTTCGCGCCTCCGGGCCCCATGGGCCGCCGTCTATATCGAGACCAACCGCTCGATCAGCCTGACGGAATCGGACCGCGACACGATTGCCGCGACGCTGCGGTTGGCTGAACAACTCGGCGGGGAGGCGATCACCATCCCCGGACGAGAAGTCTCCGAAGAGCTTGTACGGCACGCCGCTGCCAACAACGTCACGCATATCGTGATCGGCGCTCCGAGCAAGCCGACTTGGCGTGATTGGCTTCATCGTTCGATTGCCGACGATCTCATCAGGAGGTCAGGCAACATCAGCGTGCATGTGATTTCCGGCAGCGAGCGGGAAGGGGCCGCTGCACGCGGTGTAAAGGCCGCGCCATCCGCCCCCGCATTCGACATCTATGCCTATCTCGCTGCGACGGTCTATGTAGCGATCGCGCTCGTGGTCGGCGTGGTGCTCGACCAGGTTCTGGATGTTCGCAACCTAGCCCTTGTCTTCCTGATGGCGGTCCTGACATCAGCGGTCATCCACGGGCTTCGCCCGGCACTTTACACCTGCATTCTCAGTGCGCTGTCCTTCAATTTCTTCTTTCTGCCGCCCCGGTATACCCTGACAATCAGCGATCCGGAGAGCGTGCTGGCGCTGTTCTTTTTCCTCGGCGTCGCCGTCATCGCCAGCAATTTGACCGCAACGGTCCAGCGGCAGGCCGCCGCTGCCAGACAACGCGCAAGGACGACGGAAGATCTCTATGTCTTCTCGAAAAAGCTCGCCGGCACCGGGACACTGGATGATGTGCTCTGGGCGACCGCCTTCCAGTTGGCGTCGATGCTCAAGGTTCGCGTCGTCCTGCTGCTTCCGGAAGACGGGACCATTGCCGTTAAAGCCGGCTATCCACCTGACGACACGCTCGACGACGCGGACATTGCCGCCGCGCGCTGGGCTTGGGAGCACAACCATGCCGCCGGTCGCGGTGCCGATACGCTGCCGGGCGCGAAACGCCTCTACGTGCCGTTGCGGACCGGTCGAGCGGCCGTCGGCGTCATCGGGCTCGACAATGACCGCCGCGACGGGCCCTTGCTGACGCCTGAGCAGCAGCGGCTTCTGGATGCGTTGGCCGACCAGGCGGCGCTGGCGATCGAACGCATCCAGCTTGTGGCCGATGTCGACCGCGCCAAACTTGCTGCCGAAGCCGACCGCCTGCGCTCTGCTCTTTTGACCTCGATCTCGCACGACCTGAAGACGCCGCTGGCGGCTATTCTCGGCGCGGCGGGCACCTTGCGCGACTATCGTGATTCCATGCCGCAAGAGGACCAGCTGGACCTCCTGTCGACCATTGTCGACGAGTCCGAGCGCCTCAACCGCTTCATTGCCAACCTGCTGGATATGACGAAGATCGAATCTGGAGCGATGGACCTCAACCACGCATTGCACTATGCCGGCGACATCGCAGGGAGCGCATTGCGGCGTGCCGCAAAGATTCTTGCACACCACAAGACGGTCATCACGATTCCCGAGAACCTGCCGATGGTTCGCGTCGATCCCGTATTGCTGGAGCAGGTGTTCTTCAACCTGCTGGACAACGCCGCGAAATACGCCCCGCAAGGCTCCTCGATCCGTATCGAGGGGAGGGCCGACGCCTACAGTGTCGCAATAAAGGTTTCAGACGAGGGGCCCGGCATTCCGCCGGCGGATCTCGAACGAGTCTTCGACACATTCTATCGCGTGCGCAAGGGCGACCAGGTCCGTGCGGGAACGGGTCTCGGCCTGTCCATCTGCAGAGGTTTCGTCGAGGCGATGGGCGGCACGATCACGGCTGGAAATCGCTCCGACCGATCGGGCGCGGTGTTCACGATACGCCTTCCAAGGCCAAATGAAATTCCAAAACTGGATGAGCTCAAATGACCGGTTCAGCCGTGAAAATCCTCGTCGTCGACGACGAACCTCCCATCCGCAAGCTCCTTCGCGTCGGCCTTACCGCGCAGGGCTATGAGGTGCAGGAGGCATCAAATGCCGCGACCGCCCTTCAGGCCGTGAAAGACGAACTGCCTGACCTGATCGTGCTCGATCTGGGCCTGCCGGATAAATCCGGCCATGAAGTGCTGCAGGAATGGAGAGACGCGGGGCTCACCTTGCCGATCGTCATCCTTTCCGGCCGTACCGATGAGACCGGCATCGTCAACGCGCTCGAAGCAGGGGCCGACGATTATCTGACAAAACCGTTTGGCATGAACGAGCTTGGCGCCCGGCTGCGGGTCGCGCTGCGCCACCGCTTGCAGCAGCAGGGCGAGCGGGCGATTTTCCAGACCGGTGGGCTCTCGATCGACCTCGTGAAACGCATCGTCAAGATCGACGGGCGGGAGATCAAGCTCTCTCCGAAGGAATATGACATTCTGCGAGTGATGGCCCAGCATGCCGGAAAGGTGCTCACGCACCAGTTCCTTCTGAAGCAGATATGGGGACCGGCAGCCGATGTGCAGTATCTTAGGGTCTATGTCCGGCAGCTTCGACAGAAAATCGAAACCACTCCCGATCAGCCTCAATACATCCTCACCGAGACCGGTGTCGGTTACCGGCTGACCGAACCCACCTGACATCCGCAATGAATGGAGCCATACATGCTCTTGAGCGACTGCTTGCCGCTAGAGAACGTCGTCGTCAATCTTTCTGCCTCATCCAAGCGGGAGCTGATCGGCAAGCTGACCGACGTTGCCGCCCGCAAGACGGGGGCTGACGCAGCCGCGATATTGAAGGCCATCACGACCAGGGAAGAACTGGGCTCAACCGGCGTGGGCAACGGCGTGGCCATGCCGCACGCGGCAGTCGCAGGCCTCGATGCATCCTTCTGCATGTTCGTCCGCCTTCCGAAGCCCGTCGAGTTCGAAGCCGTCGATGACGTGCCGGTGGATCTCGTCGTGCTGGTCCTCACACCACCCATCAGCCAGGGACAAAATCTAAACGTCCTATCGTGTGCCGCCAGGAGGCTCCGCGACGACAGCGTGTTGTCTGCAGTTCGAGCGGCCCGAAGCGCCGAGGAAGTTTTTCTGGTCCTCACGAATGAGCAGGTTAGTTAGCCCCAAACGGGCTGAGTTCAATTGTTCCATAACACAGGTTACGCAATCCGCATCTGTAGCCGGGTACATTCTATTTCCAAGTGCGACATGCCAATGATTTCAACGGCTTCACTTTGGAGATTTTGGCATGTCCCGATGCTATACGCAGCTTGCTCTC
>NZ_JAUDRY010000041.1:0-918 GCF_030382195.1 Rhizobium sp. S96 | reverse complement strand
CACGTTCAGCTCTTCCAGGCTTTTGACGCGAACGCGTGGGGTGAAGAAGCGTTCGCGCACGAGGCCAACCTGGTTCTCGACCTGTCCCTTCTCCCAGCCTGATGCGGGCGTGCAGGCAACGGGATGAACGAGATAATGGCTGCACATCTGCAGGAAACGGCGATTGTATTGCCGCTCCTTGCCGACGAATACGGCCTCGACCGCCGTCTTCATATTGTCGTAGATGCCACGCGTGCAGGTGCCACGGAAGAAGGCGAAGGCCTTGTCGTGCGCATCGAACACCATCTCCTGGCTTTCGCGCATATAGGCCCTGGCGAACATCATCCGGCTGTGGCAGAGCCGGACGTGAGCGACCTTGACGGTCGTCGTCACACCGTTGATCAGAATGATCTCGTGGCTCCAGTCGAACTGGTAGGCCTCACCCGGCGCGTAATAGAGCGGTACGTAGGCTTCCGCCGTTATGGCTCCCCGGTTCTTCGCCCAGGTCTTGGCGTATCGCCGGATCGAGTCATAACTGCCGTCGTAGCCGAGGGCCCGAACCTCCTCGTAAATCCGGATCAGCGTCAGCCGTTCGCGCGATGGCTTGCCTTCGTTGGTCGTCAGAAACCGCTCGATCTCGGCCTTCCACGCTCCGATCCTCGGCAGCGGTTGTCGCTCTCGTTCATAGGTAAAATCGGTCTCGTCGGAACGCAGAATCTTGCGAACCGTGTTACGCGACACATGCAGTTCCCGGACGATCTTCTTCACCGACCAGCCCTGCACATGGAAGGCCCGTCGAACACGCGCAATCGTATCCACTCGCTTCAACTCCCACTCCATCCGCCGCCAAAAGCCGGATGGTCAGATGAAATCTGAGGGGGGTCAAAATTGGACGCCGATTACCCCGCCAAGGGGGTTAAATTTGCACGCCGAAACACA
>NZ_JAUDRY010000040.1:0-563 GCF_030382195.1 Rhizobium sp. S96 | reverse complement strand
GTTTTGCTATAGGTTAGTAGCTAGTGTTAAACAGGTCGGCAAAGTCGGAAGCTTTGTCGGCCTTTTCTTGATTACGGATATATCGTCTGACGACCTGCTCATCATAGCCAGCCGTAGACACGAAGTACCCACGCGCCCAAAAGTGATAGCCTTTGTAGCGCCGCTTGCGGGCATATTTATTGGCCACGTAAAGGGCTGTTTTGCCCTTCAAGAAGCCGACGATGTGCGACACCGAATACTTCGGTGGGATCGATATCAGCATATGCACATGGTCGGGCATCAAGTGCCCTTCCTCGATCCGGCAGTCCTTTTGTTGAGCAAGCCTGTGCAGCAAGTCACCCAACTCACGGCGCAAGTCCCCGTAAAGTCGTTTGGTTCGGTACTTGCTTGAAAACACCACGTGATATTTGCAGTCCCACGTCGCGTGGGATTGTGATCGCTCATCCATAAAACCTCCGTTCTATGTCTCGGCCAGCATAACGGTCCAAGCACGGAGGTCTCTCAATCACAATGTAGAACACGTCCAGTCCTCCACCGAAGGTGGAGGTTTATTTTGCTTACAA